>NZ_JAFKHD010000202.1 GCF_017307565.1 Devosia sp. | reverse complement strand
GCTGCCGAAGCCGCCATCGGTCTGGCCATCCTGGTTATTTTCTATCGCAACCGTGGCTCCATCGCGGTTGAAGATGCCAATATGATGAAGGGCTGAGGCTGACGCTATGATCATTCAGGCGATTGTCTTCCTGCCCCTCATCGGGGCGCTTGTTGCCGGGCTTCTCGGCCGCTCGATCGGCCACCGGCCGAGCGAATTCCTCACCACTGGCCTGCTGATCATTGCAGCCGTGCTGAGCTGGGTCGTCTTCATCCCCGTCGCCTTTGGTGACGGCCTTGTCGGTGCTGTGGGCGATGGCCACACGGCAGTGCTCAAGGTTGAAGTGATGCGCTGGATCCAGGTCGGTGACATGGATCTGCGCTGGACCCTGCGTGTCGATACGCTCACCGCCATCATGCTTGTGGTCGTGAACACCGTGTCGGCGCTCGTCCACATCTACTCGATCGGCTATATGAGCGACGATCCGCATCGGTCGCGCTTCTTTGCCTATCTCTCGCTCTTCACCTTCGCCATGCTCATGCTGGTGACGGCCGACAACTTCCTGCAGATGTTCTTCGGCTGGGAAGGCGTGGGTCTGGCGTCCTACCTGCTGATCGGCTTCTGGTACACCAAGCCGTCGGCCACGGCCGCCGCCATGAAGGCGTTCATCGTCAACCGCGTTGGTGACTTCGGCTTTGCCCTCGGCATCTTCGGTGCCTTCCTCGTGCTCGGCCATATCGACTTTGACGGTGCCTTTACGGCCGCCGACGAATTCGCGACCACCGGCCTCCCGATCATCCGCTTCCTGTCCTGGAACGTGGACGCGATGACCGTCATCTGCCTGCTGCTCTTCATGGGCGCCATGGGTAAGTCGGCGCAGTTTCTTCTGCACACCTGGCTTCCCGACGCTATGGAAGGCCCGACGCCTGTGTCGGCGCTCATCCATGCCGCCACCATGGTCACCGCAGGCGTCTTCATGGTCGCTCGCCTCTCGCCGCTGTTCGAACTCTCGCCGTTCGCCCTGAACGTCGTGATCGTCATCGGCGCCATCACCGCCTTCTTCGCGGCGACGGTTGGCCTGGTCCAGAACGACATCAAGCGCGTCATCGCGTACTCGACCTGTTCGCAGCTGGGCTACATGTTCGTCGCGCTTGGGGCAGGGGCCTACTCGGCCGGTGTCTTCCACCTTTTCACCCACGCCTTCTTCAAGGCTCTGTTGTTCCTCGGTGCCGGCTCGGTCATCCACGCCATGCACCATGAGCAGGACATGCGGAACATGGGTGGCCTTCGGAAGAAGATCCCCATCACCTATGCGATGATGATGATCGGTACCCTCGCTCTCACCGGCGTCGGCATCCCGGGCACCAATTTCGGTTTCGCCGGCTTCTTCTCCAAGGACTCGATCATTGAGGCGGCCTATGCGGTCGGCGGCAATATCGGCAGCTTCGCCTTCTGGCTCCTGGTCATCGCGGCTCTGTTCACGAGCTTCTATTCCTGGCGCCTGGTGCACCTGACCTTCCACGGCACGCCGCGCGAAGGCGCTCACGGTCACGACGATCACGCCCATGATGACCACGGGCACGGTCACCACGGCTCGGCCTACGACAACGCTCATGAATCGCCCAACGTCATGCTGGTGCCGCTTTATGTGCTGGCTGTCGGTGCGGTCCTTGCGGGCGCTGTCTTCTATGGCATGTTCTTCCATGACGTTGAGCACATCGAGCACTTCTTCAGCGGCGCGATCTTCGTGGATCACGATATCATCGAAGCCGCCCACCATGTTCCGACATGGGTGAAGTGGAGCGCCACGGTGTCCATGATCATCGGCTTCGTCGCCGCCTGGTACATGTACATCCGTCGTCCGGATATCCCGGGCAAGCTGGCAGCCACCAATCCGGGGCTCTACCAGTTCCTGCTCAATAAGTGGTACTTCGACGAGCTCTATGACCGGATCTTCGTGCGCCCTGCGCTCTGGATCGGTCGCGCCATCTGGCATGGGTTCGATGACTGGCTGGTCGACGGCAAGATCGCCGAGGGCCTCGGCCGTCGGGTTCAGAACGTCACCTCCTGGGTCGTTAAGCTCCAGTCCGGTTACCTCTATCACTATGCCTTCGCCATGCTGATCGGCGTGGCAGCGCTTCTGACCTGGGCCATTACGGCCGGGGGACTGATCTGATGACCTTCGAGAACTCTATCCTCACGATCCTGACCTTCCTGCCGCTCCTCGGCGCGGCACTGGTTCTGGTCACCCCCAAGACCGCGCTCAATGCCATTCGCTGGACGGCCCTGGTGACGACGCTCGTCACCTTCGCCCTCTCGCTCTGGCTCTGGGCAGCCTTCGACGCCTCCAATCCCGGCTTCCAGTTCGTGGTCAACTACAACTGGTTGGGCGATAGCATCGGTTACCGCGTCGGCGTTGACGGCATTTCCGTGCTCTTCGTGGTGCTCTCGGCTCTCCTGATGCCGTTCTGTATCCTGTCGAGCTGGGAAGCGATCGAGAAGCGCGTCAAGGAATACATGCTGGTCTTCCTGATCCTGGAAGTCCTCATGATCGGCGTGTTTACCACGCTCGACCTCGCCATGTTCTATGTCTTCTTCGAAGGCACTCTGCTGCCGATGTTCCTCATCATCGGTATCTGGGGCGGCAAGCGCCGCATCCAGGCGAGCTACAAGTTCTTCTTCTACACCTTCACCGGTTCGGTTCTGATGCTCCTGGCCATCATGGCCATGTATTGGAATGCCGGCACCACCGACATTTCGCGCCTCCTGACCCACCAGTTCCCGCAGAACATGCAGATCTGGCTCTGGCTGGCCTTCTTCGCCTCGCTGGCGGTGAAAATGCCGATGTGGCCGTTCCACCGCTGGCTGCCTGAAGCCCACGTGGAAGCCCCGACTGCCGGTTCCGTCATTCTGGCGGCGATCCTGCTCAAGCTTGGCGGCTACGGCTTCCTGCGCTTCAGCCTGCCCATGTTCCCCGATGCTTCGGCTCAGCTCTCGAACTTCGTGTTCGTGCTCTCGGTCGCAGCCATCATCATCACCTCGCTGGTTGCCCTCGTTCAGACCGACATCAAGAAGCTGATTGCTTACTCGTCGGTCGCACACATGGGCTTCGTGACCATGGGTATCTTCGCGGGCAACGCTCTGGGCATCCAGGGCGCCATGTTCCAGATGATCTCGCACGGTCTCGTTTCCGGCGCGCTCTTCCTTTCGGTCGGCGTCATCTATGACCGCATGCACACCCGCGACATTGAGGCCTATGGCGGCCTTGTCGAGCGCATGCCGAAATACGCCTTCGCCTTCATGGTCTTCACCATGGCGAACGTCGGCCTTCCGGGCACCTCGGGCTTCGTCGGTGAATTCCTCACCATGATCGGTGTCTTCCAGGTCAACACCTGGGTTGGCTTCGGTGCCGCCTTCGGCGTCATCCTGTCCGCCGGTTACGCTCTGTGGCTCTATCGCCGCGTGATCTTCGGTGCGCTGACCAAGGAAAGCCTCAAGGGCATTCTCGACCTCAACCTGCGCGAAAAGATCGTGCTCTACCCGCTGATCATCCTGATCATCGTGTTCGGCTTCTATCCCGCGCCGATCCTCGACACGACGGCCGCCGCTGTCGACAATCTGGTGGCCCACTACGCCGCCTCCGTCGGCCTCGACCCCGCCGTTTCCCTGGCTGATGCCCGGGCACCCCTCGAATACGCCGCGCCCACGGGCGAGGCCCAGCCGGCCGCCGAACATGCGGCCGAGCCTGCTGCGCACTAGGAGAGCATCGTGAACTCTGACATCGTTGATTTCGCGAGCGTTGCGCCAGCCTATCCTGAGCTGCTGATGGCAGTTGGCGCCCTGGTCCTTGTGATCCTGGGCGTCGTCATCAACAAGGAGCGGTCGGTCCTCATCTCCTGGCTCGCAGTCCTGCTGATTGCCGCCGCCGGTCTCGTCGCCATCCTGAACCCCTCCGATGGGGTGCTGTTCAATGGCGTCTTTATTGCCGACGCCTTCGGCCGCTACATGAAGCTGCTAGTTCTTGGCGGTGCTGCGCTCTCGCTCATCCTCGCCATGCCGAACTCCGAGGCAAACGGGGTCCACAAGTTCGAATACTCGATCCTGGCCGTCCTCTCGACGCTGGGCATGATGATCATGGTGTCGGCCAACGACCTCATGAGCCTCTATATCGGTCTTGAACTGCAGTCCCTGGCGCTCTACGTCATGGCCGCCATCAAGCGCGACGACAAGCGCGCCTCTGAAGCGGGCCTGAAGTACTTCGTCCTTGGTGCGCTCTCCTCGGGCATGCTGCTCTACGGCGCGTCGCTGGTCTATGGTTTCACCGGCCATACCAACCTTTCCGACATCGTCGGTGCCATCGCCATGGAAGGCCGCTCTATCGGTCTCGTCTTCGGCATGGTCTTCCTGCTCGCAGGCGTTGCCTTCAAGATTTCGGCCGTGCCGTTCCACATGTGGACGCCGGACGTTTATGAAGGCGCTCCGACCCCGGTTACGGCCTTCTTCGCCATGGCTCCCAAGGTGGCCGCCATGTCGCTGATGATCCGCCTGGTCATGGACACCTTCCAGCCGATCTCCCACGATTGGCAGCAGGTCGTGATCTTCCTTTCGATCGCCTCCATGGTGCTGGCTGCATTCGCGGCCATCGGGCAGAAGTCGCTCAAGCGCCTTATTGCCTATTCCTCGATCGGTCACGTCGGCTTCGCGCTCGTCGGTCTGTCGTCGGGCACCCAGGTTGGCGTCGAGGGCGTCGCGATCTATATGGCGATCTACGTCGTCATGACTGCCGGCCTCTTCGCCTGCATCCTGTCGCTGCGCACTGAAGAAGGCTACGTCGAGAACATCGAAGACCTCGCCGGTGCCGCCCAGACGCGTCCCTACGTTGCCGCCATCATGGCAATCCTGATGTTCTCGTTGATCGGCATGCCGCCGCTCGCCGGGTTCTTCGCCAAGTGGCACGTCTTCCTCGCCGCCATCGAAGCCAACCTCTATGTCCTCTCGGTCATCGGTATGCTGGCTTCGGCTGTGAGCGCGTACTACTACCTGCGCGTGGTCAAGACGATGTACTTCGACGAGCCCAAGGCTACGTTCATCGCCGTCCCGAATGAACTCAACATCATTCTCGGGGCGAGTGCCTTCCTGGTTGTCACTTACTACTTCACCGTTGGCAGTGTGCTAACCAATTGGGCACACATTGCCGCTGGAAGCCTGTTCTAGGTGTCTGAGTTTTCACTCGGCCCAAAGGCCCGGTCTGCCGGTTACCGGCTGGCCGGGTTCGATGAAATAGGGTCTACCAATGCAGAGGCGCTCGCGGCCGCAGCCGCGGGCGATCCCGGCGGTATCTGGTTCGCCGCTCTCAAGCAGACCGCCGGCCGTGGCCGCCGCGGTCGCGCCTGGGAAAGCCCTTCCGGCAACCTGGCCGCCAGCCTCCTTATCGTTCCCGACGCTGAAACTAATGTTTTGGCAACGCTGGGCTTTGTCGCCGGTGTCGCTATGCAGAACGCCTTCGCGCAGATCCTGCCCAGGGGCGCCGTTCGCATCGGTATCGACGGCGCTGATGCCATGAACGGCTCCGGCCGCGTGGCGCTAAAGTGGCCCAACGACGTCCTTGCTGACGGAGCCAAGGTCGCCGGCATCCTGCTGGAAATGGGCAAGACGTCCGATGGCCGCCACGCAATCGTCATCGGCATTGGCGTCAATGTCATTGCAGCGCCCACCGGTTTGCCCTATCCCGCTACCAGCCTTAGAGATCTCGGCTACGATCGCCGTGCCGAAGACGTTTTTGAGGCGCTCTCGGAAGCTTGGGTAGATGCCTTCGCCCTCTGGAACGATGGCGTCGGTATCGCCGAGATTCTGAACCAGTGGCGGGGCTCTGCCGCTGGCATCGGCGCGCCCGTCGCCGTCACACAGGACGGCTTGGTCCGGCGTGGAATATTTGAAACCATCGACTCGTCCGGTCGACTGGTCATGCGCGACGATGATGGCGCGCGGATCGTGATCACGGCCGGCGATGTGCATTTTGGGGCAACGGCCAGCGCCCGAAGCTGACCACAGACTCGCCTGGCGACCGACGACCAAAGTTCCGTTTGGCGTCAGGCACATAAAGGAAAAGAATAACCTATGGCTAAGAACCAAAGGGATGAACTCGTCTTCGTTCCACTCGGGGGCGTCGGCGAGATCGGCATGAACATGGGCGCCTATGGCTTTGGCCCCGAAAAATCCCGCAAGTGGATCGTCGTCGATTGCGGCGTCAGCTTCGGCGGTCCGGACCTGCCGGGCATTGAGCTCATCATGGCAAACCCCGAATTTCTCGAGGAAAATGCTGATGACGTACTAGCCCTGATCCTCACCCACAGCCACGAAGACCACTACGGCGCCGTGCTCGATCTCTGGCCCGTCTTCGACAAGCCGGTCTACGCAACGCCCTTCACCGCTGCCATGCTGGCCGCCAAGCGAGCAGGGGACGGCATCGTCGAAAACGTCGACGTCCGCATCATGCGCACGGGCAAGCCGTTCCAACTCGGCCCCTTCACGATCGAAGCGATCAACGTCGCCCACTCGATCCCTGAATCCAACAGCATCCTGATCACCACCCCGATCGGCCGCGTGCTGCATACGGGTGACTGGAAGCTCGATCCCACGCCCGTCGTCAGCGCCCCCACCGATGTGGAACGCTTCAAGGCCATCGGCACCGAGTCCGATCTGCCGCTGGCGCTGGTCTGCGATTCCACCAATGCTCTCAAGGACGGGGAAAGCCCGAGCGAAGCCGAAGTCGGTGCCACGCTCGCTGCTCTTATTGCCGAAGCGCCTAACCGTGTTGCTGTCACGACCTTCGCGTCCAACGTCGGCCGCGTGGTCTCCATCGTCCGCGCCGCCCACCAGGCTGGGCGCCAGGTGGTCCTCTCCGGCCGCTCGCTGCACCGCATCATGGGCATCGCCAAGGAACTCGGCATGCTCGAGGGCCTGCCGACGCTGCACGATCAGGATGCCTACAAGACCATCGCGCGCGACAAGTGCGTGCTGATCTGCACCGGCAGCCAGGGCGAAGCCCGCGCTGCCATCGCCCGCATTGCCCGCGGCGAGCACCCGGTTATCGATCTCAACGCCGGCGACCGCATGATCTTCTCGTCCTGGGCCATCCCGGGCAATGAGCGCGAGGTCATCGACATCCAGAACCTGCTGATCGACAAGGGTATCGAGGTCATCACCCAGAACGACGCGCTCGTTCACGTCACCGGCCACCCGCGCCGGGACGAGCTGCGCCGCCTCTATTCCTGGGTCAAGCCGCAGGTCCTCGTTCCCGTGCACGGTGAAGCGACCCATCTCGCTGCCCACGCCAAGCTTGGCCGCGAAGAAGGCATTCCCAACGTCTGTGAAACCCGCAATGGCGATATGGTCCGGCTCTTCCCCGAGCCCATGGCCTATCCCGCCGAAGTCCGCACCGGCGAACTCTATCTTGACGGCCTCGTGCTCTGCACGCCGGAGGAATCGGGCGTAAAGGGGCGCCGTCGCCTCTCCTTCGGCGGCATGGTCATCGTTAGCCTCGCAGTCAATTCCAACGGCCAGGTCGTCTCCGGCCCGGACTATGTCATCGAAGGCCTGCCCGAGACCGAAGACGAGTCGCTCGTTGAGCTCGTCGAAGACACCGTGACCAATACCATCAAGAGCCTGCCGCCCAAGCGCCGCACGGACCCCGATGTGTTCTCTTCGGCGCTCTTCAAGGCCATCCGCAACGAAGTGAATGGTTTTTGGGGCCGCAAGCCAAACGTCAACGTCTTCGTTCACCGCGTATAGGCTTGCCTGCAATGGCGGCGCGGCAGGAATTTCTGATGCGTCCCGATTGCTCACGAAACGGGCGGGTGCGACAGTCAGACACTTTCGCGCCGCCCCTTTTTAGGACTAGATGACAGCATGCAATTCGGTTCGCTCATTGCGGTTTTCTTCGTTGTCTGGTGGCTCTCCTTCGTGGCGGTGCTACCGATCGGCGCGCAAAGTCACCACGAGACTGGCACGGATATCGTCGCCGGCGGCGATCCTGGTGCCCCTGTTGCCGCGCGCCTTCCGTTCAAGCTGCTGCTCGCTACTGGTGTAGCGATTGTCGCCACGGCCTTGCTCTTCTGGGCTCTCAGCAACGAAATGCTGATGGCATACTGGAACCGCTAGGGCAGGCGTCCTCAACGGTCCTGGCTTGTCCCGGCAATGAACTCCGGTGGCAGCGACGGACGTTCGGTGCCTGCCTGAACGTCCTAACTCTTCCTCGCCTTGCCCACCGCATGCACATGCGCCATGGCCAGTGCTGCGGCGACGTCTTCTTCCGTCGCCTTTGCCAGACTCATAGTCGTCCAGCCCTGCCGTCCCCAACCATTCGGAATAGCTTCAAACAGGTCCGGCGCGAGCTGGCATTTGAATTCCTGCTCATCCGGAGTGAGCTTGAGGTTTGCGCTGAGGGCATCCGCGGCGAGCGTTGCAAAAGTGCGCTTCACCTTGAACGCCGTGCGATCAAAATGCGGCGCGCTTGTCGCGTCCGGCAGGGCGAGGGCAATTCGCGTAAAGCTTTCGGCGTCCACCATAGTGCCTTGATCCCTAAAACAAAAAAGCAGGGCCATAGGCCCTGCTTGATTAGTTGAATCGACAATACGTTGGTCTTAGGCTCGCTCTACAGCGTGCGGCCAACGCTCCTCCCTTGACGTTGTCGACCGATAGCGGTTGCACCGCCTTCGCTTTATTGTGACGGAAACCTAACAACAGTTTTTCATCCTGTCACGTAGATTCTGCATAGCTTGCATGCTTGAAACGTATGGACGGTTGGGCTCTGAGTGGGCATCAACAAAAGTCTGAGTCGAAGCCAAGAATTTCGGAGTTCCCATGCGCCTTTCCCGCTATTTCCTGCCGGTTCTGCGCGACGTTCCAAAGGAAGCCGAGATCGTCTCGCATCGGCTTATGCTGCGTGCAGGCATGATCCGCCAGCAGGCCTCAGGCCTCTATTCCTGGCTGCCGCTCGGCTACAAGGTCCTGATGAAGGTCCAGAAGATCATTGAAGAGGAGCAGAACCGCTCCGGCGCGGTCGAGCTTCTGATGCCCACCATCCAGTCCGCCGATCTCTGGCGCGAATCGGGTCGCTACGATGCCTACGGCAAGGAAATGCTGCGCATCGAAGATCGTCACGAGCGCGAATTCCTCTATGGCCCGACCAATGAGGAAATGATCACCGA
>NZ_JAFKHD010000289.1 GCF_017307565.1 Devosia sp. | reverse complement strand
GGTGTTCCAGTCCTATGCGCTCTATCCGCATATGAGCGTCTACCAGAACCTGGCATTCGGTCTCGAAACGGCAAAGATGCCGAAGGCCGAGATCGAAAAGCGCGTGCAGCGCGCTGCCGAAATTCTCAAGATCGAGCCGCTGCTCAAGAGAAAACCAAAACAGCTTTCGGGCGGCCAGCGTCAGCGCGTCGCCATTGGCCGCGCCATCGTGCGCGAACCGAAGATTTTCCTCTTCGACGAGCCGCTGTCCAACCTCGACGCCGAACTGCGCGTTGCCATGCGCGTCGAAATCGCCAAGCTGCACAATGATCTTGGGAACACCATGATCTATGTGACCCACGACCAGGTCGAAGCCATGACCATGGCCGACAAGATCGTGGTGCTGCGCGCCGGTGTCATCGAGCAGGCCGGTGCGCCGCTCGAGCTTTACAACAACCCGAAGAACCTCTTCGTCGCCGGCTTTATCGGTTCGCCGAAGATGAACTTCCTGACCGCAACCGGCGAGGGTGAACTGGTCAAGACGGCCAGCGGCTCGTTGCCGCTCGGTCGTTCGGCTGCCGGCACGGCAACGCTGGGTG
Source organism: Devosia sp. (assembly GCF_017307565.1). GTDB lineage: Bacteria > Pseudomonadota > Alphaproteobacteria > Rhizobiales > Devosiaceae > Devosia. Next base: position 464 of record NZ_JAFKHD010000289.1, on the reverse strand, counting down.
TTCGCCCCGAGCACATCACCATCGTCGAGGGCACCGGCAGCAAGTTTGCCGATCTCCGTGTCGATCTCGTCGAAAATCTTGGCGGCCAGACGGTGCTCTATGCGACCACGACCGATGGCCAGAGCCTGACCGTCGTGCTCGAAGGCCAGCGTCACGTCGAGCTGGGTTCGACCCTGCACACCCTGCTCGCGATGATCGGCCCGTTCATCACCGTCTCTAACGCGATCAACGAGATCACCGCCGAGCTCGCCGCCGACCCGAGCAATGCCTTCACGATCCTGCTCAACGCGCCGGGCGTGATCATCAACGCCTTCCTGTATGGCACCGCCGGCATCGACGTCGGGGGCGTGACCATCCCGCTGTTCAACGGACTGCTGGTCGCGTCGCACACCGAGCACGTCGACCTGCAGCTGGGCCAGCTGGTGGACCTGGCCGGTGTCGGCAACACATCGCTGACGGACCTG
>NZ_JAFKHD010000201.1 GCF_017307565.1 Devosia sp. | reverse complement strand
TCGCCCCAGCCGGCCTTGCCGCGAAGGCAGATGCCGTTGATGTCATTGGCGCGATCGGTCATGGCGCGGGCCGCTTTGCCGATGAATTCCCAGGTCGGGGCATCGGGCATGGTCAGGCCGGCTTTTTCCATCAGGTCCTTGCGGTACATGATGAAGGAGCTCTCGCCGTAGAACGGGGCCGCATAGAGCTTGCCATCGACCGAAAGGCCACCGCGGATGGCGGGCAGCAGATCGTCGACGTCATAGGCGGCATCGGCAGAGAGCGCATCGAGCGGCTTGAGCCAGTTCTGCTTGGCCCAGATCGGCGCCTCATAGGTGCCAATGGTCATGACGTCGTACTGGCCGCCATTGGTGGCGATGTCGGTGGTGACGTTCTGGCGCAGCGTGTTTTCTTCCAGCACGACCCAGTTGAGCGCAATGCCAGTTTCTTCGGTGAAGGCTGAAGACAGGCCCTGCATGCGGATCATGTCGCCATTGTTCACGGTGGCAATGGTCAGCGTCTGCGCCGAAGCGGAGCCAACGAGGGCAAGCGTCATCGCGCCCACGAAAAGGGGTGTCAGTTTCATTGAAGTCCTCCCAAGACGAAGCGAGTTTTTGCTCCTGTCGTGAGCAAATGTTCACCGGCCGAGCAAATATGTCAATAGGGGTCGCGCGGCGAACTGCTGCCGCACGTACCTCACATCTCCGGAAGATCAGGAAAATCAGCGCGGACAGCGTTTAGACAAAACGCGCCGTGAATGGGCGAATGCCCGGAACTAAGCCAGTAGCGACTCGGCAGTGCGCTCGTCGGTGATGACGCCATTGACGAGGCGCCGATTGAGCGCGGCGCGGATGGCTGGCGCTTTTTGCCGTCCCATGGCGAGGCCGACAACGAGGCTGGCTTCGCGCGAGGGAATGGGGGCCGAGGCGACACGATCATTGATCAGCCCCTCGATGAGCCGCCCTTCGGCATCAAAACACCAGCCGCAGATTTCGCCGACCGCCCCAGCCTTTTGCAGCATCTTGTGGTCGGCTTCGGAAATGAAGTTGTCGAGCAGCAGGGGCGCCTGGGCTCCGAGATCACCGATACCGACGAAGGTCACATTGGCCTCCGCCGCTAGGGCAACGGTTGCCTTGATCATCGGCTGGCGATGCAGCATTTCGCGCTCTGCCGCGGACGAGGCGATAACCGGCAGCGGCATGGGGAAGCTGCGGGCCTTCACGAGATCGGCGACGTTGAAGATGACGTTGTAGAAAGCGGCGGAGCCATCTGGCGCGATATTGCCGGTGAGGGACACAACCTTGTGTTGCGGACACTCCATCGGCTGGATCTGCTCGATCGCGGCCTTCAGCGTACGGCCGGTCCCGATGGCCATGGTGATAGGATCAGGGCGCATCAGCCAGCGCTCGATTTCGGTGGCCCCCGCTTCGGCCACGCCGATGGTAGTGGAGTCGCTGGCCGGGTCCGAGGGGACGACTTCGACGAGATCGAGCGCAAAGCGGGATTTGAGGCGCGCACCGAGATCCATGCAGCGGCCGATGGGGTGATCGAGACGGACTTTGATCAGCCCTTCGCTGACGGACAGCGAGACGAGACGCTGCGCCGACTGGCGCGAAATGCCCATCTTGGCGGCAATCTCTTCCTGCGTATTGCCGGCAACGTAGTAGAGCCAGCCGGCGCGGGCGGCATCGTCGAGCCGGGTCGCAGTGTTCTCTTGTCGCGCAGCCATTCGTATCACCTTATCCCTCGCGCGATTATTGCAAAGCGCGCCATCGCCGCAAGCGCGATCAACGTCGCAGTTCAAGTCTCTCGGGGATGAATGAGGCGCGCCGTCATTCATTGAGCACCAGATCACCGCTCTAAGCCCGGCGCAGTTTGCACCGGCATTTCACCCGCACAGCGATGGTTGAACACGTGTGCATTGTGTTTTGAGGAAATGGCGCGCAAACTTTTCCTGTCTTGAGTCGCTGCATTTCCGGATCAACCAATGGCACCAGCGGCCTCCGCCGTCCCAATACTCTGTCACCAGGTTGCCGCCCTACCCTGGCGGCGCGACAGCGATGGCGCGGTATTGGTACTGCTCATTACATCGCGCAACAACGGCAAGTGGATGCTGCCAAAGGGTTGGCCGATCAAAGGATTGAGCGACGCGGATTCCGCGCGGCAGGAGGCATTGGAAGAGGCTGGCGTCGAGGGCGAGATCGACGCACACGCCATCGGCTCCTATCGATATTCCAAGCTCTTCGGCAATGGTACGAGCGCGCCGGGCCAGGCCCTCATCTTCCCTCTGACCGTCACGCGCGAGCGCAAGGGCTGGAAGGAAAAGGGTCAGCGCAGACGCCGCTGGGTGACGACAGAAGAAGCCGCCCACCTCGCGCACGAGCCTGATCTCGCACGCTTTCTCAGCAATCTTGCCGCCGGGCGGGTGCTATTGCCAGGCCAAGCGGAGATGGCTGCCGAAGTCATCTAATGAATTTCGACCGGATTCCCCGGCAGAACGTCTTGTTCGAAAAGGCAGCTACGCCTTCGGCTGCGCCACGGTCATCGTTCACTCTGCGGCCCACACGAACGAATTCACCGTCCCCCAGCCTTCCTCCACCGAAACGCCCCCTCCCTCTTAAGTCACCTGTCGAAGGCGACCAAAATCTCTGACTTTTCCAGTGGATAGGCAAAAGCTCGCCTCAAAACCGCTCTGACCGAAGCATCCCCGGGAGTGCGCAATTTTGTCTATTTCGCACCTGCATATGTTCGGTAGCGACGTAGAGGCCATCAATGATGAACCGCGCCAACATTCCGCAAAATCACGCAATATAGTTGAGTTGCCCAATTCTGATAAAATTTGATGTATTGATCTGAAATGCAAACAGCGCATGAAATCAATCAATAAAACTCCATCATTTTCTGTCAGTATGGGTTGATAGGTATGGGTTATCACTGAGTACATGATGCTCTCGGAGGCGGTTGAACATGGCCAAGTCCTGGTTCAGTTGGTTTGACGGAAAGAACGAAGATACCGCGGATCGTCGTGCGGTCGTACCCCGGCCGCTGATCGATATCGGCCCGGATGACATCGACCCGATAACCGGCGCTCTCTATTGGGATCGCTTCCAGACCATGCTGGATGCCGAGCAGGCTCAGGCTCCCGGTGTTCTGCTCGTCATTGACCTCAGCGAACGCTCCAACCGGGTCCGCAACGACGATCACGATAAAACAGCGGAAATCCTGCCCTGGTTGGCCCAGGCCATCCGCCAGGCCGTTCGCTCGGACGATTTACTGGCCCATGTCGATGGCTTCCGCTTTGCAGTGCTGCTGCGCGGCGCGCCGCAACAGGCCGGCCAGGCGACTTGCGACCGTATTCTTGAATCGGTGGACAACACCATTTTCATGACGGCCGGCGGGATCTCGCGGCTGGGCGTGACCATAGGCGGCGCCGTGTTCGAAACCGATGGTGGCCGAGAAGCCTTTGCCACCGCGACCAAGGCCCTCGATCGCGCCAAGCGCTCGGAACAGCACGCGCTTCTGCAGTAGCAGAGCGCGTGGTCTCCTTATTGACCCGGACCTCTGGCGAGCCTTGAGCCCAGAAGTTCGCCCTGGTCGCTGAGGATCGAATAGGCCACCCCGCACAGCAGTGAATTGATGTGGCGCAGCGAGCGGACCGTCTGCAGGTGCAGTTCGCTGGTCTCGAAGCTGTTCGGGTCGCCCTTGCGCAGGCGCGCAAAATGCTGGTTCATGCTGTGACGCTCCAGCACACCGACGGCATCCTTTTCCGCCACAAGCTGACGCGCGGATTCGATATCTTCTGACACCAGCACATTGAGCGCGAGCTGCAAATTGCCGAGCACGCGGGCGTGCAGGTCGAGCAGTTCCTGCCAGCCCTGCGGCGAGAAAGTCAGATGCCGGTCGGCCAGCTGGTCGGCAACGCGCAGCAATTGCCGGGCAATGATGTCACCGGCCTGCTCGAGACCGATGGCAAAGGTGCTGAGATCGGAAGCTCGGCTTGCCTGCGCCTCGTCCATCTGGTCCCAATCGAGCTGGGCGAGGAAAAGCTTGATCGAGGCATTGGCGCGGTCGACCTCGGGCTCCAGCGCCTTGACGCGCCGGATCGCTGCCTTGTCGCCACCCTTGAGGATTTCCATCGCCGGCTGCAGCATGACTTCGACCATTTCACTCATGCGCAGCAGTTCCCGCGTGGCGCTGGCGAGGGCAGCATCGACATTGCCCTGCGGGCCGGCAGCGAGCGCGGGGCGGCGAAGGCGGGCAATGTCGGCCGTTTCGTCGGCGTTATCGCTTACCACGCGGTCAAGAAGGCGCGCCGCGGGGCCAACCAGCGGCAGGCCCAGGATCATGACGATAAGGTTGAAGGCGCTGTGAAAAAGGCTCGCCTGTTGGCCGACATTGCCCGGCAGGCCGAGCGTATGCACCTGCAGCACGTTGATAGCCACGAGACAAATCACCGCCGCGCCACCGCGGAAGAGCAATGCGCCAATGGCGATGCGACGGGCACGCACATCGGCACCGCGCGTCATGCCGAAGGCGATGAGCGTGCCGCCAAGATTGGCGCCGAGCACCAGAGAGGCGGCGACTTCGAACGGAATGACGCCGGCCGCGCCGAAAGTGATGATGACGAGCACGCTGGCGACGGATGAATAGGAGAGCCAGGTAATGACGGCGGCGACGATGAACCCGGTCCAGGGATCGCCGCGCAGATAGTTGATGGCGACGGCCAGCACGTCGCTGTCGCGCCAGGGCGCGGTCGCCTGCGACACCATTTCGAGCGACAGCAGCACGAAAGCAACGCCCAGGATCATGCGGCCGAGCTGCTTCATTTGCCGGTCATTGGCGCGCATGAAGAGGGTGCCGCCGACGATGATCAGCGGCGCCGTCAGCAGGGTTAGGTCAAAGGAGAGAACACTGGCAACGAGCGCCGAGCCGAAATAGGCCCCGAGCATGAGCGCCAGGCCCGTGCTGCCCGCCAGCAATCCGCCCGAAGCAAAGCTGGAGGCGAGCGCGGCGACGGCCGTGGAACTCTGCAAAGCTACGGCCATGCCGGTGCCGACCAGCGCGGCCGAAAAAGCACTGCGCTCGGCATGCGCAAGGGTGCGCTTGAGCTGGGCGGAATAGGCCCGCTCCACCGCCGTGCGCACCATGCGCACCGCCCACAAAAGGAGCACGATGGCCGCCATCAGATGGACGATGATGAAGTACATCAGGCCTCCCCCGCCCAAATACGACTCTGACTCGCCATCATGTTCACATGAACATACGCAGCGCAACAGCCCGCTGCACTGCTGTGCAAAAGTGTCATGCAACCCACCTGCAGAGATGCCTAGGGATACTGGACTTTCGCACGTTGAAACGGCCGAAATTTGACCATCCGAACAGTTCAAAATGTTCATTTGAACATTTTTCTATTGCAAAGCGCGGATCGACTGATACGAATTTGGAAGCACGAGGCGGGGAGGCCTCGGCCAAAAACTCAAGGGAGTGAGAATGTTCAAGAACGTTTTGTTCCTGTCCGCGGGCCTGGCTGCCGTATTGTCGGCCGCTCCGGTTGCCGCGCAGACGGAAATTGCCTGGTGGCATGCCATGGATGCCGAGCTTGGCAAGAAGCTCGAGGAAATCGCCAGCGGCTTCAATGCCAGCCAGAGCGAATTCAAGGTCATTCCGACCTATAAGGGCAGCTATGCCGAGACGCTGACCTCAGCCATCGCGGCCTTCCGTGCCAACGAACAACCGGCCATCGTGCAGGTCTTCGAAGTGGGTACGGGCACCATGATGGCGGCCAAAGGCGCCGTCTATCCGGTCTACCAACTCATGGCCGACAATGGCGAACCCTGGGATCCATCAAGCTTCCTCGCGCCGGTGACCGGCTATTATTCGGACACGGACGGCAACATCCTCTCGATGCCGTTCAACTCCTCGACCCCGATCATGTACTACAACAAGACCGTGTTCGAAAAAGCGGGCCTTGATCCGGAAGTCGCGCCCAAGACCTGGGCAGATATCGAAAACTTCTCCCGCAAGATCCTCGAATCCGGCGCCGCGCCCTGTGGCTTTACGACGGCCTGGGTGAGCTGGATCCAGACCGAGAACCTTTCGGCTCTCCACGACCAGCCTTTCGGGACGCTCGAGAACGGCTTTGGCGGTCTGGGCACCGAATTCACGTTCAACGGCGACGTGCAGGCCAAACACTGGACCAACCTGAAAAAATGGGCTGACGAAGGGATCTTCAAGTATGGCGGACCCGTTGGCGGTCCGGATGCTGCGCCCAAGTTCTATGCGCAGGAATGTGCGATCTTCATGAACTCCTCGGCAGGCCGCGCTGGCGTCATCAACAATTCCAAGGACTTCGAAGTCGGCTTTGCGCCCCTGCCCTATTATGACGATGTCACGACCGAGCCCAAGAACTCGATCATCGGCGGCGCAACGCTTTGGGCGCTCAATGGCAAGAGCCCGGAAGTCTACAAGGGTGTAGCCCAGTTCTTCACCTATCTGAGCCGACCGGAAATTCAGTCGGGCTGGCACCAGACGACCGGTTACCTGCCGATCACCAATGCCACGTATGAGCTGGGCAAGGAGCAGGGCTACTATGCCGCCAATCCGGGTTCGGACGTTGCCATCAACCAGATCACCCGTGGCACCCCGACTGCCAATTCCAAGGGCGTTCGTTTCGGCAACCTCACCCAGATCCGCACCGTAGTGGACGAAGAGTTCGAAGCCATGCTTGCCGGCAACAAGACCGCGCAGCAAGCCCTCGACGCTGCCGTCGAACGCGGCAACGTGATCCTGCGCGAGTTCGAAGCCGCCAACAGCTGATCCTCCCCGGATCGTCCCGACCAGTTCGGTCGGGGCGGTCCAACCGGCGGCGCCTCAATGCCGCCGGAACAACAACAATCGGCCTCTTGGGGGAGTTCGGCCCATGCAAACCAAGCGCACCATTTTTCCAAACAAGCTGCTGCCATACATTTTGCTGGCCCCGCAGCTTGCCGTGACGCTGATCTTTTTCATCTGGCCCGCATTGCAGGCCGTCAAATCGTCTTTCGAGCGCGAGGACCCGTTCGGGTTCAAGACCACGTTCATCTGGTTCGACAACTACAAGCGGCTTTTCGCAGACCCCAGCTATCTCAATGCGGCGGGGAACACGCTGGTCTTTGCCATTTCGGTGACCGTGTTCTCGATGAGTCTGTCCCTGCTCCTGGCCGTGGCCGTCAACCGCGTGCTGCGCACCAACCGGCTCTACACGACGCTGCTGGTCTGGCCCTATGCGGTTGCCCCGGTGGTCGTCGGTATTCTGTGGTGGTTCATGTTCAACCCTTCCGTGGGTATCGCGCCCTATCTCTTGCGGGGCGTCGGGATCAATTGGAACCACCGGATCGATGGCAATCACGCCATGCTGCTGGTCATTATCGCCGCCAGCTGGAAGCAGATTTCCTATAACTTCCTGTTCTTCGTCGCTGGCCTGCAATCGGTGCCGCAATCGCTCACAGAAGCAGCAGCCATCGATGGCGCGGGTCCGTTCAAGCGGTTCTGGACCATTGTCTTTCCGTTGCTATCGCCGACGACGTTCTTCCTGCTCATCGTCAACATCAACTACGCCATGTTCGACACCTTCGGCATCATCGACGCCACAACGGCAGGCGGCCCCGCCCAGGCGACCAACATCCTCGTCTACAAGGTCTATGCCGACGGTTTCCTCGGGCTCAACATTGGCTCTTCAGCCGCGCAATCGGTCGTGCTGATGCTGATCGTCATCGCCCTCACCGCCATTCAGTTCCGCTATGTCGAGCGGCGCGTGCAGTACTAGGAGCGAGCACAAATGGTAGAAAATCGCCCCTTCCTCAGCTTCCTGACCCATCTGGTGTTGATCATCGGTGTCGTGCTGGTCGCATTCCCGGTCTATCTCGCCTTCATCGCTTCGACCCATGGCGAAGGCGACTTTCTGAGTGGCCTCGTGCCACTGCTGCCCGGGCCGCATCTGATCGACAACTATCGGACCATGCTCACCGAAGGCATTTCCACGGCCGGCGCGCCACCGCTCTGGATCATGCTGACCAATTCACTGGTCATCGCCATCATCATTGCCATCGGCAAGATCACGATATCCCTGCTCTCGGCCTATGCGATCGTCTTCTTCCGGTTCCGGTTCCGGCTTGTCGCCTTCTGGATCATCTTCATTACCCTGATGCTGCCCGTGGAAGTGCGCATCATCCCAACCTTCAAGGTCGTGGCGGACCTGGGGCTGCTCAATTCCTATGTGGGCCTCACCCTGCCGCTGATCGCTTCGGCGACCGCAACGTTCCTCTTCCGCCAGTTTTTCCTCACCGTTCCGGATGAACTGCTGGAAGCAGCTCGCGTCGATGGCGCCGGTCCGATGAAGTTCTTCCGCGATATTCTCCTGCCCCTCTCACGCACAAATATCGCGGCGCTCTTCGTCATCCTCTTCATCTATGGATGGGTGCAGTATCTCTGGCCGCTGCTCGTCACCACCGACAGCCGCTACTACACGGTTGTCATGGGCATCAAGCGATTGGCCGCAACGGCCGATAGCGAGCCGCGCTGGCACCTCGTCATGGCTGCAGTGACGCTGGCCATGCTGCCCCCCGTCCTCGTCGTCATCTTCATGCAGCGCCTTTTCGTCAAAGGCCTCGTGGAAACGGAGAAATAAGCCATGGCCACGATCAACCTGGTTGACCTCAAGAAAAACTACGGCTCCGTTCCGGCCGTCAAAGGCATCGATCTCTCGGTCAAGGACGGCGAGCTCATCGTCCTCGTCGGCCCCTCGGGCTGCGGCAAGTCCACCCTGCTCCGCATGGTAGCCGGGCTTGAATCAGTCACCTCCGGCCGCATCGAGATCGCCGGCCGCGACGTGGCTAAAGCCGAGCCCGCCGAGCGCGATATCGCCATGGTGTTTCAGAACTACGCGCTCTATCCGCACATGACGGTGCGCCAAAACCTCGAATATGGGCTGAAAAACCGCGGCACGCCGCGCGAGGAAATCGACCGTCGCGTGAAAGAGGCCGCCGATATTCTCGAGATCGGGCCGATGCTCGAGCGCAAACCGCGCCAGCTCTCGGGTGGTCAGCGCCAGCGCGTCGCCATGGGCCGCGCCATTGTGCGCGAACCTGCGGCGTTCCTCTTTGACGAACCTCTGTCCAACCTCGACGCCAAGCTGCGCGTGCAGATGCGTGTCGAAATCAAGAAGCTGCAGCGCCGGCTCAAGACCACAAGCCTTTATGTGACGCACGACCAGTTGGAAGCCATGACCCTCGCCGATCG
>NZ_JAFKHD010000288.1 GCF_017307565.1 Devosia sp. | reverse complement strand
CGCCTCAGTCACCTTTTCAGGCGCAGACAAGGCACGGCTGACCGTTGCGGTCGAGACGTTCGCGTATCGTGCAACATCTTGAATAGTCGGGTTTTTTCGTTCCACGCTCACGTCCGGCAGCGCCTCCTCTCGCTGTCAGGATTGCATTCTGTCTAAATCGATCTTGACAGGTCCGCAAGACGTGTATGAAACTCCTGAAATCGATTGCACAACCAGTTTTGATTAGTTATGCAATCGATTACACACAGTCGGATCAGGTATCTGGAGGAACGGGATCCTGCTGGCTGGTGGCATGAATGGGGGCGCTTAGCTCCTCGTGTTCGTTGGGAGGACATTCCTATGAAGAAGTTTGCAGTGGTTGCCGCAATGGCGACCGCGCTGCTCGGCTCCACGTCTGTACTGGCTGCCGATCTTGAAGTGACCCACTGGTGGACGTCCGCTGGTGAAGCGGCTGCCGTGGCCGAATTTGCCCGCGTCTTCGAAGAGCAGACCGGCAACAAGTGGGTGGATAGCGCCCTGGCTGGTTCGGGCACCGGCGCCAACCCCGTCATCATCAGCCGCATCATCGGCGGTGACCCGATGGGCGCTACGCAGATGAATACCGGCCGCGACGCCGAAGAACTTATCCAGGCCGGTCTCATCCGCGACCTGACCCCGATCGTCGAAGAAATGGGCGGCCTCGACTTCTACGTCGATCAGTCCCTGCTCGAGCCGTGCACCTATGACGGCAAGATCTACTGCTTCCCGGTCAACATCCACTCGTGGGATTGGCTGTGGCTCTCCACCAAGGCCTACGAAAAGATCGGCCAGCCGGTTCCCAAGGACTGGAACGAGTACGTTGCTTCCTGGCCGAAGCTTGAAGAAGCCGGCATCCTGCCGTTCGGTCTGGCCACTGGCTGGCCCTTCTCGGGCATTCCGGGCGTGCTGATGGCCGGTATCGGTGGCGACGACCTGGTTCTCGCCATCAACCGCGACAAGGATGCCAGCGCCGTTCGTGGCCCTGAATTCCGCAAGGTTGCCGAAGCTCTCGACCACCTGCGTTCGGTCG
>NZ_JAFKHD010000200.1 GCF_017307565.1 Devosia sp. | reverse complement strand
AAGAGGTGGAAGTGGTGGAGATGGGGCTCGACGACGCCATCGCCGCCTGTGGCGATGGCCGCATCACCGACGGCAAGACCGTGGTGCTGATCCAGCACCTGCGGCTAGGAGAATTGACGATGGACCGCTAGGCACCGGCGCGCCTATCCTTGCCGCATAGCCAAGGGAGGCGAGCATGACGTCTAGAACGATCATCGGACTTGTACTGGGGCTTTTTCTCGGCCTTGCAGGCGGCGCGACAGCGCAGGACGCATCCACCATGGTGCTGGTGCCCGACGCACCCGGCGGTAGCGCGCTGGTGTCGGGCTGCTATCAGGCGGATCGGGCGCTTTACGGCGCCAACCGGTTCAGCTTCTGCCTCGAACGGCGCGGCAGCTATTCGGTACGGGCGCAGGGTGTGCGCTGCGAAGGCCGGCTCGACTGGCGCGCCTCGGGTCGCGATGTCACCATCGACCTGCGTCGTCAGAGCTGTTCGGGCCGCATGGCCTGGGCGGCAGCGACCATTACCTGCCGGCCGCGCGGCCTGATCGATCTCATTCTCTCGGAAATCTTCAAGAACCAGGGGCAGAACAACGAGCGCGTTCTGGTGCCGGACCGGCCGCAGGTGGGTTCGCTGCGCTGCACCTATCGGCCAAGCGTACCGGGAACGCCCAACGCAACTTTCGTCGCCCGCCGCATGTAGAAAGACGTGCGGGGCCGGCACGACCCTGCCCCGCAAACTGACTTAGAAATCGATCAGCTTCTTTTCCGGATCATAGGGCTGATCCCGCGCGACGCGGGTGACGGCTTGGCCACAGCGCATTTTCTTGGTCACTGCATCGAAGGCGTAAGTCGGGCTGCCGTGCAGCTGCCAGCCTTCGGAAAGTGCCTTGGTAACCTTGTGGCAAAACGCAGAATCGTCTTCGCCGGTGAGGAAACGATAGATAAGCATGCATACCCCCATTGCAGCGCAGGGTCCGCGCTGCGATTGATTCCAATGCCTCTTAGCGCTAATCGAGACAGCATGCACAGCTTTCCGAAAGAACTGCTCGACGGTCACGCCAATTTCATGACCGGACGCTACGCCCGCGAGAAAGAGCGCCTGCGCGATCTGGCCGAGACCGGGCAGAACCCTACGACAATGGTCATCGCCTGCTGCGATAGCCGCGCCGCTCCCGAAATGATTTTCGACGCCGGCCCGGGCGAAATGTTCGTGCTGCGCAACGTCGCTAATCTGGTGCCGACCTATCAGCCAGACGGGGGCCAGCACGGCACGTCGGCGGCAATCGAGTTTGCCGTCAAAGCGCTCAAGATCACCAATATCGTGGTGATGGGTCATGGCCGCTGCGGCGGCATCAAGGCTGCACTCGACCCGCAGATGAAGCCGCTCGACGAGGGTGATTTCATCGGCAAGTGGATGTCGATGCTGGGGGAACTGCCGAGCCAGCTCGGCCAGGCGAACCTGCTCACCTCCACCGAGCGGCAGACGGCCATGGAGCGGATCTCGATCCGCAACTCCATCCGCAACCTGCGCACCTTCCCCTATGTCGCCAAGCTCGAGGAAGAGGGCAAGATTGCCGTCCACGGCGCCTGGTTCGACATTTCGACGGGCGAGCTCTGGGTGATGGACCACAACGGCGACTTCATCCGCCCCGAGCTCTGAGCGCGCCGACATCCCCTGCTATTCCATTGCCCGGCTTGTCCGGGCAATTCTTTGTGGCGACACGAAAAAGTCAGTCGGCGGCCGGACGATCACTTGCGCGTGATCAATTGCCGCCTTTTCGCCGCCAAGTTGATCTTGGCGCGCTGAAATCGTGATCAGTTGATTTCGCCTGCCCGGCAGAACAACTGGCAACCTATTTCCAGTCCTGCCAAAAATTCCCAAAACACGCTGATAATGCGGGCCAATTTCATTGCCCGGAAATGGCCCAGACATCTGTCCGTTCACGCCTTTGTGTGGTCGGTTACCAGACACATTGACCCGTCAGTCTTTTGGTCACGGGCCGCAGGAGAGCAGCCCGTCGTTGGGAGATTGATCTCCCATCGCACGTTCCCAAAAACATGGAGCAACACCATGAAGAAGATCGTCCTTTCCTCCCTCGTTATTTTTGGCCTGACCGGCGCCGCGATGGCCCAGGCCGCAACCGATTTCGCCTCGGTCGATACCGACGCCAATGGCGGTGTGTCGCTGGTGGAAGCCCAGGTTGCCTGGCCTGACCTGACCCAGGAAGCCTTTGCGGCCGCCGATGTGGATGGCAATGGCGAGCTCAGCGCTGAAGAATATGACGCCCTGGTGGCTGCTAGCGCCGCCCCGGCCAGCTAACCGTTTTGCCCGGGCCTTCCGGGCAGTGCGCCACCCCGCCAATTTCGGGGTGGCGTCCGAATTTTGCGACCACATCGCCCAATCATTGACCACAGGAATTCCTCCCATGCGCAAACTCGCCCTCGGCCTCGTGGCCGCCAGCTTCATCGCTGCCCCTGTTCTGGCACAGACGCCCCTGACCTTTGCCGATGTCGACGCCAATGGCGATGGTCGCCTCAGCTATGAAGAGCTGCTGGTGGTCTGGCCTGACCTGACGGCCGAAGAATTCGCCGCTGCGGATGCCGAAGGGGTTGGTGGCCTCACCCCGGAACAGCTCAATATGCTGCAGCCGGCCAGCGTGCCAGCGCCGGCCGAGGCGGTCCCCGCCCCGCTCGAGGCACCTGCACCAACCGATTCGCTGACCAACTAGGCCAGCCCAGCATCAGTCGAGCCGGATCGCCGGCTCGACTGAGCGAGATTTGCGCAGGGTGACGATGAGCCCGGCAATGACCAGCAGACCACCCAAAATTTCGACCCCGGTGATGATTTCGCCCAGGACCAGATAGCCTGAAAGCAGGCCTGTGATCGGCACCAGAAGGGTGAACGGTGCGACGACCGAGGCCGGGTGGCGCCCGAGCAGCCAGCTCCAGATACCCCCGCCGAGCAGCGTTGCCGGATAGGCGAGGAAGGCGATGAGCGCCGCGTCCGACCAGGAAAAGCCCGCCAGTGCGGCCATGATCGCGTCACTCCCCTCCGTCAGCAACGACAGGGCCAGCAACGGCAACGGCGCGGCCAGCGAGCCCCAGACGGTAAAAGCGATTGCATTGACCTTGCCGGCCTTCTTGGTCAGCACATTGGCAAGGCCCCAGGCGAGCGCGGCCAGCAACACCATCAGCAAGGGCACGAAGCCGGCCCCCTCGATACGCTCGAAGGCGATGACGCCGATGCCGAGAAACGCAATTCCCGCCCCGATGACCTGAAACCGGCTCGGGCGCTCGCCGAGCAGCACGAAGGCCATGGCCATGGTGAAGAAGGCCTGCGTCTGCAGCACCAGCGAGGAGAGGCCGGCCGGCATGCCCCAGGCAATCGAGAGATTGAGGAAAGCATAGAGCGCGAAGCCGAAGGAAAGGCCAAAGGCAATGACGATCCAGGCCCGCGCTTTTGGCGGCCGCACGAACAAGATGGCCGGAAATGCCGCCGCAGCAAAACGGAGCGCGGCAGCCAGAATGGGCGGCAAGGCCTCGACGCTGAGTTTGATGACAACGAAATTGAAGCCCCAGATGGCAACGACCAGAAGGGCGAGAAGAATATGGCGGATGGGCATAGCGTAACGTCCGGTACGCAGGTCTTCTACGCCCGCAACGTCAGCGGCTCAAGCGCCTCTGACGCAGGGCAGGAATGACGTGGCCCCCGTTGGCCCATCTGGCGCCCGGAGCCGGATGGATCGCCGGGCCAAGCCCGGCAATCCGAAAGGCGCAAAAGATCAGGCGGCCAGGGCGCGCGGCTTGAGACCCTTTTCGATCAGGGCTTCGGCGATCTGGATGGTATTGAGCGCAGCGCCCTTGCGCAGATTGTCCGAGACAACCCACATGGCAAGACCGTTTTCGACCGTGACGTCTTCGCGGATGCGGGAGACGAAGGTGTCGTATTCGCCTACGGCTTCCACCGGCGTCGCGTAGCCACCGGCCTCGCGCTTGTCGAGGACGGAAATGCCAGGCGCTTCGCGCAGGAGATCGCGGGCTTCATCGGCAGAGATCGGCTTTTCGAACTCGAGATTGACAGCTTCCGAGTGGCCCACGAAGACTGGAACGCGCACGGCAGTGCAGGTGACCTTGATCTTGGGATCGAGGATCTTCTTGGTCTCGGCGAGAACCTTCCACTCTTCCTTGGTGTAGCCGTCTTCCATGAAGACATCGATGTGGGGAATGACGTTGAAGGCGATCTGCTTGGGGAACTTCTGCGGGGTCGGCGAGTCGTTGACGAAAATGCCCTTGGTCTGGTTCCAGAGCTCGTCAACGCCTTCCTTGCCGGCGCCGGAAACCGACTGATAGGTCGAAACGACGGCGCGCTTGATGGTTGCGGCATCGTGGAGCGGCTTCAGCGCCACGACGAGCTGGGCCGTCGAGCAGTTCGGGTTGGCGATGATATTGTTGCGCTTGGCATCGTTGAGCCAACGGTCGAGCACATGGCCGTTCACTTCCGGCACGATCAGCGGCACGTCGGAGTGATAACGCCAGTAGGACGAGTTATCGATGACGATGGCGCCAGCGGCGGCGATCCGCGGAGCCCATTCCTTGGAAATGGAGCCGCCCGCCGACATGATGGCGAAATCGACAGTCGAGAAATCGAAATGCTGCAGGTCCTTGGCCTTCAGCACCTTGTCGCCATAGGAAATTTCCTTGCCGATCGACCTGGACGAGGCGAGCGCGAACACCTCGTCGGCCGGGAACTTGCGCTCGGCCAGGATATTGAGAACTTCGCGGCCCACATTGCCTGTGGCCCCGACGACAGCGACGCGATAACCCATTTTGGAACTCCGGTCCCTTACCATTTCCGCCTCCCGCACGACGCACCCTGCGTCGCGGTCAGTGCTTTGAGCCTCTCCCCGGCGGGAGGGAACCCGGGGAAAAGCGTCAGGCGGTTTTGGTGGTTTTGGTCATGGCAAGCATGCCCCCGGCCGGAGGCCAGGTGGTCATAGAAACGGCGATGTGGCCGACGCTGCGCATGAAAATCAAAGCTCTCATATGAAAAGCAGGACTTCTCATACTCTCAAATAGGAAAGAGTCAATCTGCTTTGCCTTGCGGCGGCATTACCGAGGGGGGGGGGTGTCATCGCGTATGTAACACCATCTCGGCAAAACTGCGGTCTCTGCACCTCCCCCCTTGTGGGGGAGGCCGGGAGGGGGGTACGGGAGGGGAGAACGCGCCGCCGAAGGACTGAAAATGACCGACTTTGACATCATCATCCTGGGTGCAGGCGCCGCTGGGCTCATGGCAGGGATCGAGGCGGGCCGTCGCGGGCGGCGCGTGTTGGTGGTCGACCACGCCAAGAACCCTGGTGAAAAAATCCGCATCTCGGGCGGCGGGCGCTGCAACTTCACCAATATCAACGCCACCCACGTTCTGGGGCGCGAGCGGTTTCTCAGCAGCAATCCGCGCTTTGCGCTCTCCGCGCTATCGCGCTTCACGCCCGACATGTTCATCGAGCGGGTCAAGAAGCGCGGCATCGCCTTTCACGAAAAGACGCTGGGGCAGCTCTTTTGCGATGGGCCGGCGACGCAGATCGTTTCCATGCTGATCGACGACCTCCGGCAGGCCGGCGCAGCGATCTGGACGGGGCGCTCGGTCGGCACGGTCGAAAAAATCGATGAAGGCTTCAAGGTTCTGGTAGGGGACGGCTATGTCACCTGCGAAAGCCTGATCGTGGCGACGGGCGGCAAATCGATCCCCAAAATGGGGGCGACCGGCTTTGCCTATTCGGTGGCCAAGCAATTCGGGCTGACGGTTACCGATACGCGCCCAGCCCTCGTGCCGCTGACTTTTGAGGAAGGAAAGCTGGAAGAACTGAAGGAATTGGCCGGCGTTTCGACTGATGCGATCATCAGCCACGGCAAGACCAAGTTCCGCGAAGCCCTGCTCTTTACCCATCGCGGGCTTTCGGGGCCGGCGATCCTGCAGATCTCGTCCTACTGGCGCGAAGGCGACAGCATCTCCATCGATCTTCTGCCCGAGCAGGACGCGCTGGCCATGCTGCAGGCAGCGCGCAAGGAACAGCCGCGCAATCACGTCCAGACCGTGCTCGCCGGACACCTGCCCAAAAGGCTGGCGCAACTCCTGGGTGAAATGATCAACCAGCCCGGCATGATCGGGGATTTTTCCGACAAGAAGCTGCAGCCGGTCGCCGATCAGGTCAGCCGCTGGACACTGAAGCCGGTGGGCTCGGAGGGCTATCGTACCGCAGAAGTGACGCTCGGTGGCATCGACACGACCGGGCTCGACGCCAAAACCATGATGGCGCGGACGGTTCCCGGATTGTACTTCGTGGGCGAAGCAGTCGACGTAACCGGCTGGCTTGGCGGCTATAATTTCCAGTGGGCCTGGGCCTCGGGCTGGTCTGCCGGACAGGTCGCCTAAAACTTCCAGCCAAGGCGGATGCCCATATTGGTCAGGCCGCGATTGTCGATGCAGAGATTGGCATTGGACGCGTGCTCGACGGTAGCCATGATCGCGGCATTGGGCGAAAGCTGAATGCCAAGGCTCGCCGCTTCGTGGAACAGCAGCGTGCAGCCAAGACTGCGCGCCGGCATCGGCGTCGGGCCGACATTGTTGCCCGAGTGCAAGGCGCCGCCAAAGGCGACTTCGACGAAAACCGGCGAGTCGAAAATCGGAACGGTCCAGCTCGCACCGGCATAGACCATGCTCTCGAACCCGCCCATATTGAGCGTGGCGCCAATATGGGGCCGCAGCTCGCCAAGCGTGACCCACTCGGTCAGGCCCGGCGTATCGAACAGCAGTTCGACATTGAGGTTCTGGACGCGCTCGGCGTTGAGGACGCCGAGGACAGTCCCGGGTTCATCGACGCTATGAGCAAATATTCCGCCGCGAATTTCGGAAATACCAAAATCCTGCGCCAAAGCAGGAGCCGAACACAAAAGAAACACCGCCAAGGCGGCATTGAAGCTTCCCAAGAACGGCATAGAGGATATACCCCCAAGATCTCGGGGATATTATGCGCACGGAAGGCTTAGAACTTCCAGCCCAGGCGAACACCAAAGTTGGAGAGGCCATCATTGGCCTCGCAATAGTTGTTGTTGGACGTGTGCTCGTAAGTAACGGTGGCTGTCACATTGTCCGAGAGATTGGCGCCGATGCCAAAACGCTCATAAAAATTCACGCGGCAACCAAAGTTTTTGGTGGGTGCTGCAGCGCCGGTCAGGGCGCCATCGTGAATGGCCGCACCAAACGTACCTTCGAGGTAGATCGGCGTGTCGAAGATCGGCAATTGCCAGGTGAGGCCGGCATGCAGGAGGTTTTCCTTGCCCCCCAGATTAATGGTCGTCCCGATTTCGGGGCGGGGCGAACCGATCCAGCGAAAGGCATCGATGTCGGGCGAGACAAACAGCACATCGAAGCTGAGGCTCCGGACTTCCGTGATCTGCCACTCATTGACCAGAAACGGCAGCATGGCCCCGTGCACATTGTAGGCGTGCAGACCAAAGCGCAGTTCATCGACGACGCCTGCCAGCGGATGTGGATCGAGCAGGCTCTGCGCGCTGGCGGAGCTGACGCCCGCCGTGCACAGAAATGCCGCCATAAGGATGGAACGCCGCATAACAACTCCCGTATTGAGGTGAGGCTATAACACGATCGTGCAAAATGTGTGAGTCTCTGGAAATCCATCGGCAAATGCCGATATAAGCGAGACATCCAGTTGGAGTCTCCCATGCCCGCCAGTTTCAAACTTTCCCTGCAGGATCTCGCGCCCATCGCCCAGGGCAGCTCTACGGCCGAGGCCATGGCAGAAACGGTGAAGCTGGCACAGGCGGCGGACGGGCTGGGTTAGCGGCTCTGGTATGCCGAGCACCATGGCATGCCCTCCATCGCCTCTTCGGTGCCGGAAATCCTCATCGGCAGCGCCGCGGCGGCCACCAGAGGCCTTCGCGTCGGCTCGGGCGGCGTCATGCTGCTCAACCATGCGCCACTGCGCATTGCCGAAGCCTATCGCACGCTTGAAGCGCTGCATCCCGGCCGCATCGACCTCGGCCTTGGCCGGGCGCCCGGCGGCGACGGCTATGCCATGCGCGCCCTGCGCTCGGGCGGCGGCGAAGAATTTTCCAATTATCTCGCCGAACTGATGGCCTTCGACGAAGACAATTTTCCGACCGACCATCCGTTTTCGCGCGTACCGGTATCGCCCGGCGGCATCCGCCTGCCGCCGAAGTGGTTGCTCGGCTCTTCGGGGGCCAGCGCCCAGGCTGCGGGACAGATCGGCTTCGGCTATGCCTTTGCCGCCCATTTTTCCCATACGCCGGCCGCACCCGCCTTTGCCGCCTATCGCGATGGCTTTGTGCCGTCGCAGGATTTCCCCGAGCCGCGCACCATTCTTTGCCTCTCGGTCATCGCCGCGCCCACTGAAGAGGAGGCAAAATTCCTCGCCACTTCGCAGGCGGTGAGCTGGGCGCTCTTCGTCACCGGCGAACAGCGCCAGCTGATGCCGCCGGAAGAGGCAGTGACGCGGCTTGAAACGCTGACGCCGCAACAGCGGCAGGTGATTTCCCATCAGGGAAGCCTCTGGATGGTCGGCAGCGCCGAACGCATGGCCGAGGAAATCACCGAGAAGGCCCGAGAGGCCCAAGCCGACGAGGTGATGATCACCACCACAATCCACTCTTATGACCTGCGTCGGCGATCGTTTGCGCTGCTGGCCGAGGCGCTGGGCGTTACCCCTCGCGCCTGACAGTTTTGGCAGGGTTTGCTCCTGCGTCTTAAGGGTCTATTACGGAAAAGATGGCACATTGTGCCATCTTCTACGCCGGATGCGACCATGAGCGCCGCAGGCTTTGTTCTGGCCATAAATCTCTTCATCGCTGGCATATTCGCGACGGCCTTTGCCGTCGTCGCGGCCCATTACCGCCTCGCCATCGGAGCCCGCTGGCTCTGCGCCGCCTACGCCATCGGCATTCTCAACGGCGTGCTCGAGTTTATCCTGCCCCACCAGGCGGATGCACGGCCGACCTCCCTTGCCATCTTTGCCGCTTTCCTCGCCTCGATGACTCTCTGCAACATTGGCCTTGCGCGCCACTATCGCGTTCGGGTGCCATGGCGGTTGCTCGCCGGAGTCGTGTTTGTGTCTTTGGCGGTAAACGTACTGATCCTCGAAATGCCGCGCGGTTCGCTGCTGCGTGGCCTGCTCTATCAAGCCCCTTATGCGATAATGAACATAGTCGGCGCCCGGATCATCCTGTCGCGCCCGGCAAATAGGGCCCTCGACCTCGCGCTTCTGGCACTCTTCCTGCTCAGCGCCCTCAACTTCATCGCCAAGCCGATCCTCGCCATGCTGATTGGGTCGG
>NZ_JAFKHD010000199.1 GCF_017307565.1 Devosia sp. | reverse complement strand
CGTTAGCGTCGGAGACAACAGTCCCCTGCAAAACGCGCTTTGGCATGGGTTTTATTCCTTACTTAGCTGCGTTCTTTTCGCCGAGGATCGTCTTGATCCGCGCGATATCGCGGCGGACCTGCTTGACCTGGGCGGGCTTTTCCAGCTGCTGAGTAGCGCGCTGGAAACGCAGGTTGAACTGTTCTTTCTTAAGGTCGACGAGCTGATCTTTCAGTTCGTCTGCGGTTTTGCTCCGCACATCACTGGCTTTCATGCTCGTGTCCTTAGTCGACAATGCGCGTAACGATGCGCGTGGTAATCGGCAACTTCATTGCTCCGAGGCGAAGCGCCTCCTTTGCAACGTCTTCGGGTACGCCGTCAATCTCAAAAACGATGCGACCCGGCTTTACGCGTGCTGCCCAGAATTCCACGGAGCCCTTACCCTTACCCATACGGACTTCGGTCGGCTTCTTGGAGACGGGGAGATCCGGGAAAATCCGGATCCACACGCGGCCCTGACGCTTCATCTCGCGAGTGATCGCGCGACGGGCGGCTTCGATCTGACGGGCCGTAACGCGTTCCGGCTCAGTGGCCTTGAGTGCGTAAGAGCCGAATGCCAGATCAGTACCACCCTTGGCCAGGCCATGGATGCGGCCCTTGTGGGCCTTACGGAACTTAGTACGCTTCGGTTGCAGCATATTCGTTCAACCTTCTTATGCGCGTTCGCGATCGCGGTCGCCGCGTTCACGACGCGGTTCGCGCTCGGAACGCTGGCCACCTTCACCACCACCTTCGGTGGCGCGACGCTCATGGGCGGAGGGATCGTGCTCAAGGACTTCGCCCTTGAAGACCCAAACCTTGATGCCGATGATGCCGTACGTGGTTTCGGCTTCAGCCGTACCGTAGTCGATATCAGCACGCAGGGTGTGCAGCGGCACGCGGCCTTCGCGGTACCATTCGGTACGAGCGATATCGGCACCACCAAGACGGCCACCAACGTTGACGCGGATACCACCGGCGCCCATGCGGATTGCAGTCTGCACTGCACGCTTCATGGCGCGACGGAATGCAACGCGGCGTTCCAGCTGCTGGGCAATGCCCTGGGCAACGAGGGTCGCGTCGGTTTCCGGCTTGCGCACTTCAACGATGTTGATGTGCACTTCGCTGTCGGTGAACTTCTTCACCTTGGCGCGGATCTTGTCGATGTCAGCGCCCTTCTTGCCGATCACAATGCCCGGACGAGCAGTGTGGATCGACACGCGGCACTTGCGGTGCGGACGCTCGATGACGATCTTCGAAACGGCAGCAGCCTTAAGATCCTTCATCAGCGTGGTGCGGATCTTCAGGTCTTCCTGGAGCAGCGTGCCGTATTCGCCCTTGTTGGCGAACCAGCGGCTGTCCCAGGTGCGGTTGATGCCCAGGCGGAAGCCAATGGGATTGATCTTCTGGCCCATTATGCGGCCTCCTCAACTTGCCGGACGACGATCGTCAGATGCGAGAACGGCTTCTCGATGCGCGACGATTTGCCGCGGCCACGAGCAGTGAAGCGCTTCATAACGAGCGAGTTGCCCACATAGGCTTCGGCAACGACGAGGGCGTCGGTGTCCAGGCCATGGTTGTTTTCGGCATTGGCGATGGCGCTCTCGAGCACCTTCTTCACCTGGCCGGAGATGCGCTTATGGCTGAACTCGAGATCGGCCAGGGCCCTCTCAACCTTCTTGCCACGGATCAACTGCGCGACGAGGTTCAGCTTCTGAGGGCTGATGCGCAGCATGCGCAGGACAGCCTTGGCCTCGTTATCCTTGAGAGCGCGCTCAGTCTTTGGCTTGCTCATCTTACTTCCTCTTGGCCTTCTTGTCGGCCGCGTGACCGTAGTAGGTACGGGTCGGGGCGAACTCGCCAAACTTGTGACCGATCATGTCTTCGGTGACGTTCACCGGAACATGCTTCTGGCCGTTGTGCACGCCGAACGTGATGCCGACGAACTGCGGCAGGATGGTCGAACGGCGCGACCAGATCTTGACCACATCGTTGCGGCCAGAGGTCTGGGCCTTCTCGGCCTTCTTGAGCAGATAGCCGTCGACGAACGGCCCCTTCCAAACTGAACGGGTCATGACTTACCTGCCCTTCTTCACGTGACGGCTACGAACGATGAACTGGTCCGTTGCCTTGTTAGAACGCGTACGCTTGCCCTTGGTCGGCTTGCCCCACGGGGTAACCGGGTGACGGCCACCAGAGGTACGGCCTTCACCACCACCATGCGGGTGGTCGACCGGGTTCATGGTCACGCCGCGGTTGACCGGCTTCTTGCCGAGCCAGCGGTTGCGACCGGCCTTGCCGAGCGAAGTGTTGGCGTGGTCCTGGTTGGACACGGCACCAACGGTGGCGAGGCACGAACCATGGACGCGGCGCTGTTCACCCGAGTTCAGGCGAAGGATCGCCCAACCGGAGTCACGACCAACGTACTGGGCATAGGCACCGGCAGAACGGGCGACCTGGCCACCCTTGCGGGGCTTCAGTTCGACGTTGTGCACGATGGTGCCGACCGGCATACGCTCGAGCGGCATGGCATTGCCCGGCTTCACGTCGACGGTGTTCAGCGACGAGATAACCTTGTCGCCGGCAGCCAGACGCTGCGGAGCAACGATGTAGGCCAGTTCGCCGTCTTCGTACTTGACGAGAGCGATCCAGGCGGTGCGGTTCGGATCGTATTCGAGACGTTCAATCGTCCCGACCGAGTCAAACTTCACGCGCTTGAAGTCGATCAAGCGGTAAGAGCGCTTGTGACCACCACCACGGTGGTAGGCAGTGATGCGGCCGGTGTTGTTACGGCCGCCGCTCTTGCTCAGGCCTTCGGTCAGCGACTTGACCGGAGAGCCCTTCCAGAGTTCCGAACGATCGGTCGTGATGAGGGTACGACGGCCTTCGGAGGTGGGATTATAAGTCTTTAGAGCCATTTTGCTGTCTCTTGTCCCTTAGAGGCCGGTCGAAATATCGATCGACTGGCCGTCGACGAGGGTCACGATGGCCTTCTTAACGTCGTTGCGGACGCCAATCTTGCCGCGGAAGCGCTTCACCTTGCCCTTGCGGACCAGGGTGTTCACTGCCTTGACCTTGACCGAGAAGAGCTGCTCGACGGCGGCCTTGATCTCGGTCTTGCTGGCATCAATCGCCACGTCGAAGACGACCTGGTTGTATTCCGACGCCATCGTCGACTTTTCCGTCACGACGGGGTTACGGACGATATCGTAAGCGGCAAGCTTGTTCATGCGAACCTCGCTTCGAGCGCTTCCAGCGCTGCCTTGGTCAGGACGAGCTTGTCGCGCTTCAGGATCGAAACAACGTTGATCCCCTGGATCGGCAGCACGTCGATATTCGGGATGTTGCGAGCGGCCAGAGCGAAGTTCTGGTCGACATTGGCGCCGTCGATGATCAGTGCGCTAGCCCATTCGAGCTTGCCGAACGTCGTACGGAGAGCCGCAGTCTTGGCCTCCTTCTGAGCAACGGTGTCCACGACAACCAGCGAACCGGTCTTGGCCTTGGACGAGAGAGCGTGCTTCAGAGCAAGGACGCGGACCTTCTTGGGAAGATCGATCGCGTGGCTGCGCGGGGTCGGACCGAATGCACGGCCACCACCACGGAACTGCGGAGCCTTGCGGTCGCCGTGACGAGCGCCGCCCGAACCCTTCTGCTTCACGAACTTCTTGCCCGTGCGCACGCCTTCCGACC
Source organism: Devosia sp. (assembly GCF_017307565.1). GTDB lineage: Bacteria > Pseudomonadota > Alphaproteobacteria > Rhizobiales > Devosiaceae > Devosia. The sequence goes on along the minus strand of NZ_JAFKHD010000199.1, from coordinate 5,684 downwards.
GGTTCTTCACGTCATGCGTGCCGGCCATGGCCTTGAGCTGCTGGTAGCGAACCATGCGGTGCAGGATGTCAGGGCGAACTTCGAGACCGAAGACTTCGTCCTTGAGATCGACCGTACCGGCGGCCTTACCGTCGAGAGTGGTTACCTTGAGTTCCATTTACTTCGCTTCTCCCGCAGCAGCGGCCTCGAACGAGCCCGGCAGGACAACGTTCGCGGGAGCCGGCTTCTTGACGGCGTCCTTGACCATGATCCAGGCGCCCTTGGCACCCGGGACCGAGCCCTGGATGAGGATCAGACCGCGCTCGACGTCGGTCTTGACGACCTTGACGTTCTGCGTGGTGATGCGACGGTCACCCATGTGGCCCGGCATCTTCTTGTTCTTGAAGGTACGGCCCGGGTCCTGGCGCTGACCGGTCGAACCGATCGAACGGTGGGAAACAGACACACCGTGCGAGGCGCGCAGACCACCAAAGTTCCAGCGCTTCATACCGCCGGCAAAACCCTTACCGATCGACGTACCAGTGACGTCGACAAGCTGGCCCTCGGCGAAGTGATCCGCCTTGAGGGTGGCGCCAACCTCGATGAGGTTTTCAGCGTCGACGCGGAATTCCGCGACGTGACGCTTCGGCTCGACCTTAGCAACGGCATACTGGCCGCGCTCAGCCTTCGAGACATTCTTGGCCTTGGCCTGGCCTGCGCCGAGCTGCAGAGCCACGTAGCCGTCACGCTCGACGGTACGCTGCCCAACCACCTGGCAGTTCTGCAGGGCCAGCACCGTGACCGGAACGTGCGAGCCGTCCTCGGCGAAGATGCGGGTCATCCCCAGCTTCTGTGCGATCAATCCAGAACGCATCGGTTATACCTTCTTGTTGGCGCTCTGCCGGGTCATGGTTTCAGAGGACCCTTTTGGCGGCAGGCGCGGAAACTTATTGTTGTATTCTTAGAGCTTGATTTCGACGTCGACGCCGGCGGCGAGATCGAGCTTCATCAGTGCATCGACCGTCTGAGGGGTCGGGTCCACAATGTCAAGCAGACGCTTGTGGGTCCGGATCTCAAACTGCTCACGCGCCTTCTTGTCGATGTGCGGCGAGCGGTTGACGGTGAACTTGTCGATGCGGGTCGGCAGCGGAATCGGACCGCGAACCTGGGCACCCGTGCGCTTTGCGGTGTTGACGATCTCGCGGGTCGACGTATCGAGCACGCGATGGTCAAACGCCTTGAGGCGGATGCGGATATTCTGACCGTTCATCTTCTCAAATCCTGACGGAAAAAGATCGCGGCGCGCTTAATCGCGCGCCGCGAATGTCTCAAACAGACTTACTTCAGGATCGTGGCGACGACGCCCGAACCAACAGTACGACCACCTTCGCGGATAGCGAAGCGGAGCTTTTCTTCCATAGCGATCGGCACGATCAACTGAACGTTGATGTTCAGGTTGTCGCCCGGCATCACCATTTCCGTGCCTTCGGGAAGGGTCACGATACCGGTCACGTCCGTGGTACGGAAGTAGAACTGGGGACGGTAGTTGCCGAAGAACGGAGTGTGACGGCCGCCTTCTTCCTTGGTGAGGATGTAAACCTCAGCCGTGAAGTCGGTGTGCGGGGTCACGGAACCGGGCTTGCAGAGAACCTGGCCGCGCTCAACCTGAGTACGGTCGATACCGCGGATCAGAGCGCCGATGTTGTCGCCAGCTTCACCCGAATCGAGCAGCTTGCGGAACATTTCAACGCCGGTGACGGTGGTCTTCTGGGTTGCCTTGATGCCGACGATTTCGACTTCTTCGCCAACCTTGACGATACCGCGTTCGACACGGCCGGTGACCACGGTGCCGCGACCCGAGATCGAGAACACGTCTTCGATCGGCATCAGGAACGGCTGGTCAACCGGACGTTCCGGCTGCGGGATGTAGGCGTCAACAGCGGCCATCAGCTCGAGAACGGCGTCGTGGCCGAGCTTCTTGTCCGAATCTTCGAGAGCGGCCAGAGCCGAACCCTTGACGATCGGGATATCGTCGCCCGGGAATTCGTACGAGGACAGCAGTTCGCGGACTTCGAGTTCGACGAGCTCGAGCAGTTCCGGATCGTCGACCATGTCGCACTTGTTCAGGAACACGACGAGAGCCGGCACACCGACCTGACGAGCGAGCAGGATGTGCTCACGGGTCTGCGGCATCGGGCCGTCAGCAGCGGACACGACCAGGATCGCGCCGTCCATCTGGGCAGCACCGGTGATCATGTTCTTGACGTAGTCAGCGTGGCCCGGGCAGTCGACGTGGGCGTAGTGACGGTTGGCGGTCTCGTACTCGACGTGCGAGGTGTTGATGGTGATGCCGCGTGCCTTTTCTTCAGGCGCGCTGTCGATCGACGCATAGTCCTTGAACTGCGCGCCACCGGCTTCAGCCAGCACCTTGGTGATCGCTGCGGTCAGCGAGGTCTTACCGTGGTCAACGTGACCGATGGTGCCGATGTTGCAGTGCGGCTTGGAACGGGAAAACTTTTCCTTACCCATCGCTTTTCTCCAAATTCGTCAGCGCAATGGCCGACATTCAGTTGAGTTTCTTGACTAGCTTGCGCTGGTTTAGGCGTACTTGGCCTGGACTTCGTCAGCGACAGCCTGCGGAACCTGTTCGTAGTGATCGAACACCATGGAATACTGTGCACGACCCTGGCTCATGGAGCGCAGCGAGTTCACGTACCCGAACATGTTTGCAAGCGGCACGAACGCATTCACGACCTGGACAACACCACGGCCTTCAGTGCCCTGGATCTGCCCACGACGAGAGTTGAGATCGCCGATGACGTCGCCCATGTAATCTTCCGGCGTGACAACTTCAACCTTCATGATCGGTTCGAGAATTTTCGGACCGGCTTCACGAAGAGCCTCACGGAAGCCTGCACGGCCAGCGATTTCGAACGCGAGCACCGAGGAGTCGACGTCGTGGTAAGCGCCGTCGGTCAGGGTGACCTTAACGTCAACAACGGGGAAGCCGATCAGCGGGCCTGCGCCCATGACCGATTCGATACCCTTCGACACGCCCGGGACGTATTCCTTCGGAACAGCGCCGCCGACGATGGCGTTGACAAACTCGAGGCCCTTGCCGACTTCACCCGGCTCAACAGTGATCTTGATACGAGCGAACTGGCCCGAACCACCCGACTGCTTCTTGTGGGTGTAGTCTTTTTCGGTCTTACGCGTGATCGTCTCACGGTAAGCAACCTGCGGCTGGCCGATGTTCGCTTCAACCTTGAACTCGCGACGCATACGGTCGACGAGAATGTCGAGGTGAAGTTCGCCCATGCCCGAGATGATGGTCTGGCCGGATTCTTCGTCGGTCTTGACGCGGAACGACGGATCTTCGGCAGCCAGGCGGTTCAGGGCGAGGCCCATCTTTTCCTGGTCGGCCTTGGACTTCGGCTCGACGGAGATGTCGATAACCGGATCCGGGAAGATCATGCGCTCGAGGATAACCTGCGAGTTGCTCGGAGCCAGCGTGTCACCGGTCGTGGTGTCCTTGAGGCCAACGATGGCGACGATGTCACCAGCAAAGGCTTCAGTGATCTGCTCGCGGCTGTTGGCGTGCATCTGGAACATGCGGCCAACGCGTTCGCGCTTGCCCTTCACGGTGTTTTCCAGGCTGATGCCAGCTTCGAGGTGACCCGAGTAGATGCGGCAGAACGTCAGCGAACCCATGTGGGGGTCGTTGGCGATCTTGAAGGCCAGCATCGAAAGCGGTTCGCTATCGTCGGCGTGACGTTCGATCGGCTCTTCGGTCTTGGCGTCGATGCCCTTGATGGCCGGAATGTCGGTCGGCGAGGGCAGGAAGTCGATAACACCGTCGAGCAGAGGCTGAACGCCCTTGTTCTTGAAGGCCGAGCCTGCATAGACGAGGAAGAACTTGGTATCGACAACGCCCTTGCGGAGCAGACGACGAATGGTGTCGTTCTTCGGCAGCTCGCCGTTGAGGTAAGCTTCCATGGCTGCATCGTCCATCTCGACGGCAGCTTCGATCATGGCTTCGCGATACTTCTCGGCCTTGTCCTTGAGGTCAGCCGGAATCTCGACGACGTCCCAGGCAGCGCCCAGTTCTTCGTTGTGCCAGATGAGAGCATTCATCTCGATCAGGTCGACGACGCCCTTGAACTCGGTCTCAGCGCCAATCGGGATCTGAACCGGGATGCCCTTTGCACCGAGACGGGTACCGATCATTTCTACGCAGCGGTAGAAGTCGGCGCCGATCTTGTCCATCTTGTTGACAAAGATGAGACGCGGAACATTGTACTTGTCGGCCTGACGCCACACGGTTTCGGTCTGCGGTTCAACGCCAGCGTTGGCGTCGAGCAGAGCAACCGCACCGTCGAGCACGCGAAGCGAGCGTTCGACTTCAATCGTGAAGTCCACGTGGCCGGGCGTATCGATGATGTTGAAGCGGTGCTGCACGCCATCACGCGACTTCCACGAGGTCGTGGTCGCTGCGGAAGTGATGGTGATGCCGCGTTCCTGCTCCTGCTCCATCCAGTCCATGGTCGAAGCACCATCATGGGTCTCGCCCATCTTATGGTTCTTGCCGGTGTAGTACAGGATGCGCTCGGTCGTGGTCGTCTTGCCAGCATCGATGTGAGCCATGATGCCGAAGTTACGATAAAGATTAATGGCGGTTTCGCGTGCCATGAATAGCTCCTACTACCAACGGTAGTGCGAGAAGGCACGGTTGGCATCAGCCATACGGTGCGTATCTTCGCGCTTCTTGACGGCCTGACCGCGGCCATTCATGGCATCCATGAGTTCGCCCGAAAGGCGCTCACGCATGGTGTTCTCACCGCGCTTGCGGGCGGATTCGATCAGCCAACGGATGGCCAGAGCCTGCTGACGGTCAGTACGGACCTCAACCGGAACCTGGTACGTTGCACCACCAACGCGGCGCGAACGCACTTCGACGGCCGGACGGATATTGTCCAGGGCGCCATGGAACACCGTGATCGGGTCCTGCTTAGTCTTGGCTTCGACGATTTCGAAAGCGCCATAGACGATGGATTCGGCAGCAGACTTCTTGCCGTCCTTCATCAGGGAATTCATGAACTTGGTCAGAACGAGATCGCCGAACTTTGCGTCCGGGATAACGTCGCGCTTTTCTGCACGGTGACGACGGGACATATCTCGATCTCCTTACTTCGGACGCTTCGCGCCGTACTTCGAACGGCGTTGCTTGCGGTCCTTCACGCTCTGTGTATCGAGAACACCGCGCAGCACGTGGTAGCGAACGCCCGGCAAGTCGCGAACACGACCGCCGCGGATGAGCACAACGGAGTGCTCCTGCAGATTGTGACCTTCGCCCGGAATGTACGAAATCACTTCGCGCTGGTTGGTCAGGCGAACCTTGGCCACCTTACGCAGAGCCGAGTTCGGCTTCTTCGGGGTCGTGGTGTACACACGGGAGCAAACACCGCGCTTCTGCGGATTGGCTTCCATGGCGGGAACTTTGTTCCGCTTTGGCTTGCTGGCGCGTGGCTTGCGGATCAGCTGATTAATGGTGGGCATTGCGCTCTTTCCATCGTCCAAAAATTTTAGTTCGGTCTACACATCGCAAACCAAAGTGGCGCTCATCCGAACCCTTCCGGGAATCGGCGGCGCCCCCATTTGCAGCGGACTACCCCTGCAAACAGGGCCAGTCATGCGCACAAGGATTT
>NZ_JAFKHD010000198.1 GCF_017307565.1 Devosia sp. | reverse complement strand
CCACCACGTCGAAGCGAGAGCGAAGGCCTCAGCGTAGTATCAGCTCCGACCCAATCGTCTTTACCCCACCACGTCATTCCCGCTGTCGTCGGAATGACGTGGTGACGGAGCGGGAGCCTTAACCAACCCGGCCCGCCCATTCGGCTACGGCCTTCGCTACCGTTGCCAGATGCTCCGCCGCCGAAAAGCCAGAGACGGATTTTCGCGGTTTCAGAACATGATCTCCATCCTCGAGCCACAACAGCTCGATATCAGGCGATAGCCGGTACGCTGATACCTCTTCCCGCGTGCCAAATTCGTCCCTCGTCCCCTGACAGATGAGCGTGGGTGTCTTAAGCCCCTCAAGGTGCGCCGTCCGCAATTGCTCCGGCTTTCCCGGGGGATGAAACGGATACCCCAGACACACCAGCCCCGCGATCCGTCCAGCAGCGAAAGCCTCGTCCGCTACCATGCTGGCCACGCGTCCACCCATGGACTTGCCACCAATGATGAGCGGTCCATTGGTGGGGCCCAGAGCCTCGATGGCCGCCACATATTCCGGCATCACTTTCTCGGCCTTGGGCGGAGGCTTCCGCCCATCGCCGGTGCGCCGTGCGGCCATATAGGCAAATTCGAACCGTGCCACCCGGATTCCCCGATCCGCCAACGCCTTGGCCGCCGCCGTCATCGAAGCCGAATCCATCGGCGCCCCGGCACCATGCGCCAAGAGCACCGTCACCCGTGCATCCTCGGGGCCATCAAAAAGAAAATCGACCGTCATAGCCTCACTCAATCATCCTCACTCGGGGTTGTCACCCTGCCGAAGGCCAAGGTCCGTCTTGTTGCATCAAGCATCATGTCCTTTTTTGTCCGCTCCTCGTCCTGGCCAAGCCTCGAAATCCTAGACAGAGCACATACTCTCGGCTCATATCCTACACACCGGAGTGTCTAAAAATGACCGACACAGCTTTGCTCGTCATCGATGCCCAGGAGAGCTTCCGCCAGCGCGCCAATTGGCACGAGATCGATAGCTCCACTTATCTCAAGAACCAGCAGGCCCTCATCGACGGCGCCAGGACCAAGGGCTGGAAGATCGTCCGCGTGCTCCACGCCGAGCCGGAAGGCATTTTCTCCCTCGCCTCCGGCTTCGTCGCCACGATTTCCGATCTGAAGCTGGAAAATCCCGATCTCGACATCATCAAGCAGCGCCATTCCGCCTTTGTCGGCTCGCCGCTCGAAGTGTTCCTGATCGAAAACGGCATCCGTCGCCTGGTCATTTCCGGCATTCGCACCGAGCAGTGCTGCGAAACCACCACGCGCCACGGCTCCGATCTCGGCTGGCAGGTCGATTATGTCACCGAAGCGACCCACACCATGCCGCTCACCGACGCCACGGGCAAAACCTGGTTTGTCGAAGAGCTGAAAGCCCGCACCGCCGCGGTGCTCGATGGCCGTTTCGCCCGGGTCTGCACCATTGCCGAAGCCCTTGCCGGCGCCCCGAAGGCTGCCGCCGCATGACCAACGCTCCGCGCCGCATCCCGACCTATGTCGTCCTGCCGGCGCGGACGCTTCTGCTCGACGTCGCCGGCCCTGTCGAAGCCCTGCGCTACGCCAACCGCGCGCAAGACCACGTGCAATTCGACGTCCGCTATGTTGGCGCGCTCCCTGAGGTCACCAGCTCCATCGGTCTTCGCATCGCCGGCATCGAGCGCTTTCCCGAGACGATAGAGGAGGGCGCCATGATCGTCCTCTCCGGCCACACCGATGAGCCCCTACATGCCGGCCATCCAATGGACCCTCTCGATGCGGGCAGCGGCGACACCGTCGCCTGGCTCCGCCACGTTGTGACGCCCGAAACGCTCCTCGTCTCGATCTGCTCCGGCGCCTTGCTCGCCGCGCGTGCTGGCCTCCTTGATGGCGTCAGCTGCACCACGCATTTCTCCGATTGCGGCGAGTTGGCCGCCGTCGCCCCCACGGCAAAGGTGCTGGAAAACCGCCTCTATGTCGAAGATGGCAATCGCTATACCAGCGCCGGGATCACCGCCGGCATCGACCTGATGCTCCACATCATCGGCCGCCTGACGAGCCCGGCCGTTTCCGCCGCCGTCGCCCGCCAGCTCGTGGTCTATCTCCGCCGCGCCGGCACTGATCCCCAGCTCTCGCCCTGGCTCGAAGGGCGCAATCACATCCACCCGGCCATCCACCGCGTGCAGGATGCGATCGCCGCCGATCCCACGCGCGATTGGTCGCTCGAATCCCTCGCGTCCATTGCCTATGCGAGCCCGCGCCACCTGAGCCGTCTTTTCAACGACCACACCGGCATGAGCATTCCAGATTATCTGAACAGGTTGCGCGTGGCGCTGGCCCAGCAATTGCTGGCCGAAACGCGCCTCGATATCGAGCATGTCGCCGAACGCGCCGGTTTCAGCTCGAGCCGCCAGCTCCGTCGCGCCTGGAGCCGCCTCAATCCCACTCCGCCAAGCGCCGCCCGGCGGGATTTGCAGTCTTAACTTCGCCTGTCACCATTGCCGGGCCTGTCCCGACAATCCATCTCATTCCGACGTGACCACCGGGACGAGCCCGGTGGCGACGATGGTGTAAAGTCTTAGCCCGGAATGCGCGGGTCGAGATCTGCGGAGTAGTCGACCCCACCAAGCCCGAAGCCGAACAGCTTCAGGAACTCGGCGCGATACTTGCCGAGGTCGGCGAGATCGCCAAGGTTCTCGGTCGTCAGCATCCACCAGCGGCGGGCCATTTCGTCCTGCACGGTCTTGGTCAGTTCCCAGTCGTCGACGCGCACGCGGCTATCTTCGTCGAGCGCCGGCTCACCCTGCAGCTTGACGCGGAACAGGCGGTCGATCTGTTCGATCGTGCCTTCGCCGATCCCCATTTCGTCCATGACCTTGAGCAGCAGTGTGCCATAGAGCGGTACAACCGGAATGGCCGAGCTCGCCTGCGTCACCACGGCCTTGAGCGCCACGACATGCGCCGCATGCTCGCCGAACTGGCTGCGAATGGCGGCTGCAGCGCGGTCGAGATCGCCCTTGGCGCGGCCCAGCGTGCCCTTGTGGTAGATCGGCCAGGTCAGCTCGCTGCCGAGATACGTGTAGTTCAGCGACTGGAAGCCATCGGCCAGCACGCCCGCTTCGGCGAGCGCAGCGATCCAGAGTTCCCAGTCCTCGCCGCCCATCACCTTCACGGTGCCTTCGGCTTCCTCGTCGGTCGCCGGCTGCACTTCGATTTCCGAAACTTCGCCCGTACCGGTGTTCAGCGTCTTCGAGGTGACCGGCGTGCCCATCGGCTTGATGGCCGAGCGATACATGACGCCGGTCTTGGGGTCGGTGCGAACCGGGGAGGCAAGGCTGTAAACGATCAGGTCGACCTGGCCGAGGTTCGCCTTGATGGCTTCGATGGTTTCGGCCTTGATGGCGTCGGAGAACGCATCGCCTTCCACCGTCACCGCAATGCGGCCCGCCGCCTGCGCGCGCTTTTCAAAAGCACGGTTATTGTACCAGCCGGCCGAAGCGGTGCGGGTTTCTTCCGGGCCCTTTTCATAGGAAACGCCAACCGTGTCGGCGCCCGAACCAAAGGTGGTGACGATACGCGAAGCGAGGCCGTAGCCCGTCGAGCAGCCCAGCACGAGCACGCGCTTGCGCTTGGACGGTACCGGACCCTTGACCACGACATGGTCGATCTGACGCTGCACATTGGTCGCGCAACCGATGGGGTGGGCCGTGACGCAGATAAAACCCCGGACTTTCGGCTCGATGATCATGCTGGAACTCCCTGCAACCTGTGCCTAACACTTTGGCATTCGCCGTTAAGCAGGTTCTATTTTGAAGCGCCGGCGATTGCCAGAGGCGATTGAGGGCATGAACCGCTTTGCGCATCATGCCCCCATCCGGTCCCTTGGCCTTATGCCATGGTTGGCATTCTCAGCTCCGCGCCGTCCTTGATGCCGCTCGGCCAGCGCGCCGTGACCGTCTTGGTCCGCGTCCAGAACTTTATCGAGTCCGTGCCATGCTGGTTGAGGTCGCCAAAGGCGCTCGCCTTCCAGCCGCCAAAGCTGTGATAGGCAAGCGGCACCGGCACGGGCACATTGACGCCCACCATGCCCACATTGATCCGGGCCGCAAAATCGCGCGCCGCGTCGCCATCCCGGGTGAAAATGGCCGTGCCATTACCATAGGGATTGTCCATCACCAGCTTCAGCGCCTCTTCATAGGTGCCGCTGCGCACCACGCTCAGCACCGGCCCAAAGACCTCTTCCGTGTAAATATCCATCTGCGGGGTCACCCGGTCGAACAGTGTGGGCCCGACGAAATAGCCATTCTCATAGCCCTGCAGCGAAAAATCCCGGCCATCGAGCACCAGCTCGGCGCCTTGGCTGACCCCGCTCGAAATCAGGTTCTTGATGCGCTCCTGGCTCGCCTTGGTGATCACCGGCCCCATGTCCGAAGCCTTGTCGCTGGCCGGCCCCACCTTGAGCTTTTCAACGCGCGGCTTCAGCGCCGCAATGATGCGATCCGCCGTTTCTGCGCCCACCGGCACTGCCACCGAGATCGCCATACAACGCTCGCCGGCCGAACCATAACCGGCCCCGATCAGCGCATCGGCCGCCTTTTCCATATCGGCATCGGGCATGATGACCATATGGTTTTTGGCCCCGCCAAAGGCCTGCACGCGCTTGCCCTGCGCCGCCGCCCCGCCATAGACATAGCGCGCAATCGGGGTCGATCCGACAAAGCTGATTGCCTCGATCTTCTCGTGCGCGATGATGGCATCGACCACATCCTTGCCCCCATGCACGACATTGAGAATGCCCTTGGGCAATCCGGCCTCCAGCGCCAGCTGCGCCAGCCGCACCGGCACCGAGGGATCACGCTCGGACGGCTTGAGGATGAACGCATTGCCCGCCGCAATGGCCGGCGACAGCATCCAGAGCGGAATCATCGCCGGGAAATTGAACGGGGTAATCCCCGCGCCGATCCCCACCGGCTGGCGCATCGAATACATGTCGATCCCGGGTCCGGCGCCATCGGTGAATTCGCCCTTCATCAGGTGCGGCGCCCCGGCTACGAATTCGGCCACCTCAAGCCCGCGCAGAATATCGCCCTTGGCGTCGTCCACCGTCTTGCCGTGCTCGCTCGACAGCAGCTCCGCCAATTCGTCCATATGCTTGTTGATCAGCGCGACGAAGTTGAAGAAAACGCGCGCCCGGCGCTGCGGGTTGGTCGCCGCCCACTTGGGCTGCGCCGCCGCCGCCGATGCCACGGCCGCGTTGAGGTCTGCCGCGCTGGCCAGCGCCACCCGCGCCTGCACTTCGCCGGTCGCCGGGTTGAAAACATCCTGAAAGCCCGTGGCTTCGCCCTGGGTTTCGACGCCGTCAATGAAATGGCCGATGGTGCGCATTGATCTCTCCTTGGTGCCAGGGAGTATCGGCAGTATGATCAGCGCACAGCAACGTCCAAAAATCCGCATCCGTTGTGCAGAAAGTGTAGCCGATGAATTGGGATGACGTCCGCATCTTCCTCTCCGTCGTCCGCCACGGCCAGATTCTGGGGGCATCCAAAGCCCTCGGCCTCAACCACGCAACGGTCGCCCGCCGCCTCACTGCGCTCGAACAGGATCTCGGCAGCGTCCTCCTTCGCCGCCACACCCAGGGCGCCGAACTGACGCCCTATGGCGAAAAATTCCTCGTCCACGCCGAAGCCATGGAAAGCGCGGGCCTTGCTGCCCGCGGCCTCACCGGCGCCGACAGCGCCGCCGAAGGCACCGTCCGCATTGGCGCGCCCGATGGCTTTGGCGTCGCCTTCCTCGCCCCGCGTCTCCACGAGCTGGCCGATCGCCACCCAAACCTGCGCATCGAACTTGTCCCGGTGCCCCGAGCCTTCTCGCTCTCCCGCCGCGAGGCCGACATTGCCGTCACCATGGAGCGGCCGAGGGAAGGGCGCCTCATCGCCCGCAAACTGACCGACTATGCCCTCGGGCTCTACGCCAGCGCCGCTTATCTCGCCCGACACGGGCATCCCGAAACGCTCGACGACCTCAAGCAACATCGTCTCGTCGGCTATGTGGAAGACCTGCTCTTTTCCGCCTCGCTCGACTACACCGCCGAGTTCCATCGCGAGTGGCGCTCCACCATTGCCGTCTCATCCGCCATGGGCCAGACCGAAGCCGTCCGCTCCGGCGCCGGCATCGGCATCCTCCACACCTTCATGGCCCGCCGCGCCCCCGACCTCGTGCCGGTGCTCCCGCACCACACCCTCACGCGCTCTTATTGGACCGTCTGGCACGAAGACCTCCGCACCTCCCGCCGCGTCGCCATCGTCTCCGACTTCCTCACCGAACTCGTCACCCGCGACCGCGCCATCTTCGCTGCCGGGTAGGGGGCATGGTGGGAGTGCGCGCCGACACGCCTGAAAAAAGATTCGCAAATCCCCGGCGTTCGAGAATCACGAATCGCAAAACCACTCAGCCTGCGATTCGCATCAAAACAAAAAAGCCCACGCAGATGCGCAGGCTGAACAAATCAAAATTTTGAGAATTTACTAGCTGGTACGCCCAAGGGGAATCGAACCCCTGTTTACGCCGTGAGAGGGCGTCGTCCTGACCGCTAGACGATGGGCGCCTAAACGTTTGAGCGCCTGAGCCAACCTGCTTTCCCAACAATGTGGGGGAAGCGTGGTACGCCCTAGGGGAATCGAACCCCTCTCTGCACCGTGAAAGGGTGCCGTCCTAACCGATAGACGAAGGGCGCGCTCAACGCTGGGTGTCGTATAGAGGGAGCTTTTCTGGAGCGCAACCCCCTCCAACGAGTTTTCGTGATTTTTTCAAAAAACCAAAAGTTATCAACAGCCTGAGAAGGTGACGGGGCGCGAGTAGCCGCGCGGCCTGTCGCGAACGTCCACATGGATGAAGCTCCGGCCCGGATAGCAGCCGAGGCCGCCGACGCCCGAGGTGTTCATGGCAAACTCGATCAGCCGCTTCTTGTCGACGCCGGGGATATAGAAGTCCGCGGCCATGCATTTCATATGGTAGGAGTTGTCGGCGCCGCCCGCAGCCGAGTTGTGATAATTGTCGCGATAGCCCGACTGCATCACCACCTTCTTCCCAAAATGGCCTTCGAATTCCCAGATCAGGAATCGCAGCTTTGGCGACAGGCAGAATGCGTTGACGGTGTTCGAGGCGACATATGTCCCCCAATCTGATCGCAGTCCCGAATAGCCGGAGCCGCTGCCGCTGGCGAACATAGCCATGGGCACGCAGGCCGCGAGCGTGGTGACAACTGCGAAAAGAGCGAGGATGGAGCGAAGAAAACGGGGCATGGCGACTTTCCCGATTGGCCAGGTGTGGCTCAGGTGCCACAGGCAATGGGCTGAACGGTTCAGTCGCTAAAATTAGAAGTGTTTCGCTAACCGCCCGCTAAGCAGCACGGTTAGCGATTCGTATATGGCCAGTCACAGAAGGCCCGGCACTCTCGGTGCCACACCTCCCCCTCGATGGGGAAGGGCGGAAGGGCGAGGAGCCCCGCGCACGGGACTCCTCAATTCTCACCAGCTGCCGGTATTCGGCATCGAAGCCCAGGGCTCCTGCGGCGGCAGGTGGCCGTCTTGAATCAGTTCCACCGGAATGCCGTCCGGGGAACGTACAAAGGCCATGTGCCCGTCGCGCGGCGGCCGGTTGATGACCACGCCCATATCCTGCAGATGCTGGCAGAGGGCATAAATGTCCTTCACGCGATAGGCCAGGTGCCCAAAGTTGCGACCGCCGGTGTAAACTTCGGGGTCCCAGTTATAGGTCAGTTCGACCTGGCCGCCTTCGTCGCCCGGCGCGCGGAGGAAAATCAGGGTAAAGCGGCCCTTCTCGTTTTCCGAGCGGCGCACTTCTTCAAGGCCAAGGCCTTCGCAGTAGAATTTGAGGCTTTCCTCGACATTGGTGACGCGCACCATCGTGTGCAGATATTTCATTTTGCCTCCTTTTCGCACGTTTGTGATCTTGGCCTAACAAGCCCGGCCCTTGGCCGCAACGCCAACCGGTCGAGCCGCTTACAACTATTTCGCAACACCTTCTTAACTTTTGACACTGAATCGGACAGAGTGAAGGCGCTTGTCGGAGTACCCGTGATCACGGGATTTGCAAAAAGGCGTTGGGGCATGGGGGTCAATCTTAACGGCGAAGGTGGGAATCCCACGAATCCGTCGCAGGAGTCCGCAGAGGACAAGAGCGAAAACCTGTCGGTACGGCAGGACGGAGCCGCTGTTGATACGATCGAGGTCGTCGGGACCATAAAGTGGTTCGACGCCGGCAAGGGTTTTGGCTTCATCGTGCCGGACAACGGCATGGCCGATGTCCTTCTCCACGTCACCTGTCTCCGCCGCGATGGCTATCAGACCGCTTATGAAGGTGCGCGCATCGTCGTCGAGGCGCTGAACCGCCCCGGTGGCCTGCAGGCCTTCCGCATCGTCTCCATGGACGAGTCGACGGCCCGTCACCCGGCCCAGATGCCCGGGCCCCGCACCCATGTCGTGGTCGAGCCCAGCTCGTCCATGGTGCGGCTCGAGGTAAAGTGGTTCAATCGCATCCGCGGCTTCGGCTTCCTCTCCGCCGGCGAGGGCACTCCCGACGTTTTTGTGCACATGGAAACGCTGCGCCGTTTCGGCATCACCGAATTGCGGCCCGGCCAATATGTGCTCGTGCGTTATGGCAATGGCCCGAAAGGCCTTATGGTCGCCGAAATTCGGCCCGACGGTTGGGGCGACGCACCCTCGTCGCATTAATCGCGCTCGGCGCTCACAGTCTGCTAGCAAAGGCATCACCCATGTTGCACCAAGTCCGGGCGCTTGCTGTCGCAGCGGCCATCATTGGCGTGAGCCTTCCGCTCGCCGCCTGCAGCGATGAAGCCAAGCTCACCATTCACAGCGCCAATGGCGATCACACCTTCAACGTCGAGGTTGTGGACACCCTCGAAAGTCGCGCCCAGGGCCTGATGTATCGTCAGGAACTGGCGCCTGATGCCGGCATGCTCTTCGATTTCCTCGGCGAGCAGCAGGTGTCGTTCTGGATGCGCAACACCTTCATCCCGCTCGATATGCTGTTCATCACCAGCGAAGGCGTGGTGAAGAATATCCACGTCAACGCCAAGCCGCACGATCCCACCGGCATCCCGTCCGATGGTCCCGTTCAGTTCGTTCTGGAAATTCCTGGCGGCCGCAGCGTTGAACTCGGTATCGAGGCGGGCGACACAGTCACCCACCCGCGCATCGAAGCCAGCAAATAGGCCTCAGAGCCTGTGGATGACCATGCAGTCGAGCACCGCCCAAAGGTGCAAGCTGGCGCCGGCGACCACAAAGACATGCCATAAGGCATTCTGAAACTTCAGCTTTTCCCACAGGTGGAAAATGATGCCGGCGGAATAGGTGACGCCGCCGGCCAGCAGCAGCCACAGCGTCGAGCTCGGCAATTCCTGCGCCAGCGCCTGAAACACCACCACGCCGCTCCAGCCGATCGCCAGATAAA
>NZ_JAFKHD010000197.1 GCF_017307565.1 Devosia sp. | reverse complement strand
AAATAGTCTCCTTGGTCGTCATCCTTTCGCGACCAACCGCATCTCGGAAAGCGTCTCGCTCCTCGACAAACCTGTTCAAGGCTGCTTCCGCGCTCCTCACCATGACTGTCTTGACATCTTCCAGACTCGACTTGACAGAGTCCCAGCGGGCAGCAATCCACTCCTGCCCAAGTGGGCTGATGGTGTCGAAGGGTATCCTTCCCTTCCGCTCGACCCTCTTGCCCAAGCCGGCCTCTACTGCCCAGTGAGCTAGTCGATAGCGAGTGTGGTCTGGTGCCCCCTCTGGTTGAAGAAGCTCCATCTTGACCAAGACTTGACGGATTTCCTTTCTGCCGACCCCGTAGCACTCTCCAAGCTCGCTAACGGTGATCCAGTTTCCTTGTGAGACGGTGACAAGTTCGCCGGTTTGTCGGTCAATCACCTCAGTGACGTATTCCATCAAGCCACCTCAGAGGTCTTGGAGAACAGCTTGGGGTGGAAGTACCTGAGCTTCTTTTTAGTGCTGACAAGCCGCCAGGCAGCGTTTTTGGCAAGCTCGTCCGCAGCCTCGTTCATGATGTGACCGCTGTGGGCCTTGACCCACCGCCATTTCACCGGGTGATCAGCTACAAGAGCGTCGAGGGCCTGCCAGAGGTCACGGTTCTTGACCGACTTTCGATCCGAGGTCCTCCAACCATTGTCTTTCCAGTTGGGCAGCCACTCGGTGATCCCGCGCTGTACGTATTGGCTGTCCGTAGTGATGACCGCGGGCAGCCCGAGGGTCTTGGCATACCGCACCGCCTCGATGGCAGCCTGAAGCTCCATCTGGTTGTTAGTGGTGTCACCGACGGCGTGTCCGGCAAGAGCAGATCGGCAAACAACAGTGTCGTTGTCGTGTTCGTGGATGACGACTGCCCATCCGCCCGGTCCGGGGTTTCCAAGGCAAGCGCCGTCAGTGGCCAGCACGAGGTGCCGACCTGAAGAATTGATATTGGTCATTGTGTTGAAAGTTTCCCGCTGGGTCCAATCTGTTGGGACGGCCAGCGTGTGATCGAAGTGGTCTATGTGAGTGAGCGCGGTGGTCCTGCTGGATCGCGGTGAATCAAGGCATGTTGCGCTTGAGGAGCCCGAAGGTAGTCTCTGGGGGAAAACACCTGGTCTCTATATGGAGCCCTAATTGCGTTCGTCCCTGACCGCAGAGCTTCCAATCAGGGAAAACGCCTCAGGTCTTATATGAGTACCTAATTGCGTTTGGCGGGGAACCATGGCGGCTCCAGCAGGAGAAACCTTAGGTCTTATATGGGTCCTAATTGGCTTAGGTTGCTTGCCTGAGACCATGGCGAAGCAGCATAGACCATTGATAACGCTAGGGTCGGCTAGTTCGCTTCGGGCGGCCTACTAATCTGAAACCGCGGCCAGTTCCTAAAGAACTCTTCCTGAGCGGCCATTTCGTCTTCGCCATAGTCTCCCGCTACGTCCTTGGCGCTATGACCGGTGATCGCGTTGGTTACGTCCTGACGTTTCCCGAGGTTTCGTGCGGTGGTCTCGAAGCGGTGCCGCCAAGCATGATTCGGCTGGACACGCATATCGGTAATGACGGTGCGGACAAAGTTGGTGATCCGGTTCTTCGTTGTCTGAAGCGCCCCCATAACACCTTCCGGTCCCTTTCGGGTAATCTTGAGGAAGAGGTGTCCGGGCTTGGCCTTCTCTATGAACGCAGGAAATCCAAGGTCCACAAGATGTGGGTGGATTACCACGTCCCGGTATTCGTCCGTTTTGATAGTCCCGGCCTCGGGGGTAAGCCGTATGATCCAACGTCCATTCTCATGACGGACGTCCTCTCTCCGAAGCTGGGCCATCTCACCCACACGCGCCCCGGTATAGGCAAGTAGCCAAGGAACCCAGCGTTTCGCTTCGGTAATCTGGTCGGGCTCCTTGCCGGTCGGCTGATACGCGGTTGCGGCTGACAGGAGCGCGGTAGCTTCGTCGTCAGTAAAACCCTTTGGCCTAGTCTTCGTCTTTTTTGCGACCTTGAGCTTTACCGTGCCGGGATGGCTGGCAACCCTATGGTTGTCCACGCCCCACGTAAAAAGAGCATTGAGCGCCGATAAATCGCCCATCTTTACGGTTTTCGCGCTCTTGCCTTGCTCAAGGCGAAAATCCTTGAAGCGAACGATGTCAGCATTAGTAACGGCGTTGGCGTCGTCGTGCCCTAGGAAGTCCGAAAACTGTCTGGCGGCCCGTGTGTAGGCTTCTTTGGTGCTAACCGACAGACCCGTCCGCTCTCCCTCCTTCCACCAGTCCTCAGCCAATCCTGTGATCGTCTGGGTTATCGGCTTGTGGACAGCATGGGCGGCGATTGGGGGCGGCGGTGCGGGTGTCGGTACAGGTTCGCCCTGCTGCCGCTTCCTTGCGCCCTCTGCGGTCGCGATGAGCGTCTCCAGATACGCTCTGGCCAGCTTGCGGAACCCATCGCTCGTCGTGTCCACCCTGAGGCCCATTGCCGCACAGCGGTCTACAACCTCATCGACAACAAACTCGCCGATTTGGCCCCTAGCATACTCGTGCTTCCAAACGGCGAGCGAAATTTCGATGCTTTCCTGCCGCTTCTCCCAGTGCTTGTCGTAGTTCAGGACGTCTGGGGCAAACCTACCAGCCTCGTCCTCATCCATCAGTTCATGACGAGCGACGGCGATAATGTGCGCGATGGTTTCTGGATTGAGGTCGTCAAAGTGGTCGCTGGCTCGCTTCTCGGCCATGGCAATCAGCGAAGCGCACTCTCTTGCAGCTTCGGAATATCGGTCCGTGATTTTGGGCAGCGGACTTTTGCCCTGCCCTTCGTGCGCACCTAACCACCGGACGAACTCGGTGATTTGCCCGTCGATATGTGGACGCAACCGCTCGGGTATGCCCTTGCGGTACTTCCAGCGATTTCCGATGAGATAGAGGTTTTGCACTAGATGACCCACGGGACCGCTGCTTTGTACCAAGTGTTTGGACTAGCAGCGGCCCCTAAGCCATTGTTTATGCGGATTTCTCCACCGTATCAACGGCTTCGGAGAATATTGGTGCCCAGAAAAGGACTCGAACCTTCACGCCTTGCGGCACACGGACCTGAACCGTGCGCGTCTACCAATTCCGCCATCTGGGCGACGGGCGTGTAACTAGGGCCCTGCCCAATCAATGTCAACGGGCTTGTGACGGTTTTTAGAAGTTTGCCCCATCCCAATGCTTTATCGCATCCTTTTCGATCTTGGGCGGACGGTCGAGACAGTTCACATTGATCATCACCATGGTGTTGCCCTTGCCATCCGAACCACGGGCAAAGGACTCGATTCCGCAGGTCTTGCAGAAGAGATGATCGATGGTTTCGGTGTTGAACCGATAGGTCGTCAGCTGGTCTTGGCCCGAGAGCAGGGTGAAATCGGCTTCAGGCATGGACTGCATGACCCAGCCCAGGCGCCGGCAGCGCGAACAGTTGCAATCGCCCAGACTGGCAAGGTCGGTATGGGCGGAAAAGCGCACGGCGCCGCAGTGGCACTGGCCCTGATAATCCTGTTTTTGGGGCATGATGTTCTCCTTGTTGAAACAAAACAAGAACAAAACCTGTCGTGAGTCAAGCGCGGGACGATCACGATTTCCTCGACATCGGCGGCTTTGCTGGGATAGAAGCATTCCAAACTTTGTGCCCACTTGCCTTGCCGGAGTCCCCAAATGGATCGCTTCTCGCCCAAACTCGTCACTGTCTTTGGCGGTTCGGGATTCGTTGGGACCCATCTCGCCCAGGTTCTGGCCCGCGCCGGCTATCGCGTTCGCATCGCGGTGCGCCGTCCGGATCTGGCAGGCGATGCCAAGATGCTCGGCGGTGTCGGCCAGATCGTGCCGATCCAGGCCAATGTGCGTAATGAAGCTTCGGTGCAGCGCGCTGTCGCCGGCGCCGATATCGTCATCAATCTCGTCGGCCTCGGCTATGAGGGCGGCAAGCAGACCTTTGCCAAGGTGAACACCGATGGCGCAGCCCTGATCGCCCGGGCCGCCAAGGCCGCCGGCGTTGCTTCGCTGGTGCATGTCTCCGCCCTCGGCGTCGATGCTGGTGCCAGCGTCAGCCAATATGCCGCGAGCAAGCTCGCCGGCGAAGCGGCCGTGCTCGAGGCCTATCCGCAGGCCGTGATTCTGCGCCCCGGCCTGATGTTCGGCCACGGCGATGGCTTCTTCAACAAGATGGGCTTTTTGGCCCGCATGCTGCCGGTCATGCCGGTGATTTCGGGCGCTTCGCGCCTCCAGCCGGTCTTTGTGGGTGATGTGGCCGATGCCATCGTTGCTGCGGCCGAAGGCAAGGTGAAGACCGGCAAGTTCTATGAACTCGGTGGCCCCGATGTCGAGGCGCACAAGGACCTGCTGGCCCGGGTACTGCGCGAGGCCGGCCGCAAGCGTCCGCTCGTGGCGCTGCCCTCGGGCATTGCCAAGCTCTTTGCGCTGCCCTTCGCCATCCTGCCGGTCGCCCCGCTGGTGACGGCGGACCAGATCGACATGCTCGGCGTCGACAATGTCGTTTCCGAAGCGGCCATCAAGGACAAGCGCACCTTTGCCGCCTTCGGCATCGAGCCGACCTCGATGGACAAGATCCTGCCCCAGTATATGTGGCGTTTCAGCAAGCGCGGCCAGTTCGACCGCCCGCGCACCGGCGACGTGTCGCTGGCCAACAGCCGGTAAAAGAACGCCGGCCTTTTCCCGAAACTGCTAGGCATTTTCGGGGGACATGCTGTAGTTCCGGGGCAGCAAGCCCCGGATCGTCATGACCCTATCAACCAAAATCGAGTACCTCGGCCACAAGGGCGAGGGCGTTACCCATATCGATGGCGAGCGTGTTTTCGTGCCCTTTGCCCTGCCGGGTGAAGAGGTCGTCATCACGCACGAAGGCGAGCGCGGCACGCTGGTTGAGGTTTTGACCCCGTCTGCCGACCGGCAGGCCCCCTTCTGTCCGCACTATGGCGCCTGTGGCGGCTGTCAGTTGCAGCATCTGGCACCCGAGGCCTATCGCGCCTTCAAGACCGGCCTTGTCGAAATCCCGCTTCGCCAGGCCGGGATCGACGCCAGGGTCGAAAAATTCGTTGAGGCAGGTGGGGCAGGGCGACGCCGGGCGACGCTCCATGCGCGAAAGGACGCGGCCGGTTACATGCGGCTGCGCAGCCACGATCTGCTCGATCTCGATGCCTGCCCGATTCTGGTGTCGGGGCTGAAAACGGCGCCCGATGTCGCCCGCGCTATCGGCGCGATGATCGGGCCATGCGATGTCAGTTTCACCGCCACCGATACCGGGCTCGATGTTTCGGTGAAATGCGCGGTGAAGGGGGTGAAAGGCGATCGACTGATTCCCCTCGGCAACCGCTTTGCCCTCGCCCGCCTCGCCTTTAATGGCGAAATGCTGTTCCTGGCGCAGATGCCGCGCGTCACCATGGGCAAGGCCAGCGTCGAACTGCCCGTGGGCAGCTTTTTGCAGGCGACCGAGGCGGCCGAGAATGTGCTGGCGGACTATGTGACTGCGGCTGTGGACAAGGCCAAGTCCGTGGCCGACCTCTTTTGCGGCGTCGGGCCCTTTGCCCTGCGGCTGGCCGAAAAGGCTACCGTTTTTGCCGCCGATAGCGACAAGCCGGCGGTCATGGCCCTCGAAAAGGGGTTTCGCTACGCCAAGGGCCTCAAGGCGGTGACGGTGCGGCCGCGCGATCTCTTCCGCGATCCGCTGACCCGATTTGAACTGGGCTATGATTCTGTGGTTCTCGACCCGCCGCGGGCCGGCGCCGAGGCGCAGGTCAAGGAAATCGCCGCCTCAAAACTCAAGCAAGTCGTGATGGTCGCCTGCGACGCCAAAAGCTTTGCGCGGGACGCGGCAATCCTGACCAAAGCAGGATTTGCGCTCTCCAATCTCATGGCGGTGGATCAGTTCACTTATTCCACCCATATCGAGATCGCTGCGACCTTTCAGCGTTAACAAGGTTTTGGGAATTTTGGAGCAAATGTGTCCGCCAACCGCGGCGCCCTGCTGAAGTATCGAGCTAAAGTCTTGAGAAGTCAGCAGAAACAACGCGGTCTTTATTTTGTCGTCTTTGGCTGGCTTTTTCATTGAAACCTTCGCCGCGTGTCGGCGTTTGACCAGTACATTCAAATACGACCAATCGGGACCTTCGGGCGCGGTTTTTGCCAGCGCGGATTCCCCATGGAGACACCAATGCTTCGCTATGCTTTCGCGCTTCCTGTGGCGCTCGCTTTTCTCGTTCTTCCAACCGCAGCCCAATCCGTCACGCCCACTGGCGCCTGGGTTGACCGCTTTGGTACCGCCTTTGAATTCTCGATCTGTGGCGATGGCACTTCGCTTTGCGGCGTCCTTCGCGACGTGCAGGGAAAATCCCGCACGCCGGATAACCTGGCTTATGTGAACCGTCAGGTGGTCAGGGCCAAGCAGGTCAGCTCCAATGAATGGAAGGGCACTGTGGTCTATGACGGCGCCCAGGCCGCCGCCACGGTTACCCAGGTTGCTCCGGACACGATCAAGATCACCGGTTGCCGCGCGGCTATCTTCTGCCAGACGCTGACCTTCAACCGCGTCTAAACAAACCCCCGGCTTCCTCTGGGAAGTATGAAGGCCTCGCTCCTGGTGACCTCCGGAGCGGGGCCTTTTGCGTTCTAGCTGTCGCCCAGCGCGAAATGGGCCATCTGGCCGTCATAGGCGCGCTTGAAGGCCGGGCGGGCGCAGACGCGCTCGATATAGGCCTCGAGCGCAGGATGGGGATTGGCAGCTCTCAGGCGGGGAACCCGCAGCACATCGGCCATCAGCAGGTCGGCAACGGTAAAGCGGCCAGCCGCGAGCCATTCGTGCGACGTCAGCACGGCATCGAGATGGGCGAGACGCTGCAGCATCCAGTCTTTCAGCCGATTATCGGGGCCATCGAAGAGGCTGACGAACCACCAGGGCACGGTGACCATTTCCATGGAATTGAGCCCGGCAATCGTCCATTCCAGCACTTCCGCCTCGCCCTTGGCGTCGCGCGGCATCAGCACCTCGCTCTTGTGCGCCAGATGCAGCAGGCAGGCGCCGCTTTCAAAAAGGGTGATGTCGCCGTCTTCGAGAAAGGGTACCTGCCCAAAGGGCTGGCGGGCGAAATGGGCGCTGTCACGGCCTTCGAAGGGAACGGACTTGACCTCATAGGGCAGGCCCGCCTCTTCGCAGGCCCAGCGCAGCCTGATGTCGCGGACGTGGCCGCGGGGGCCCGATTTGCCACCGGGCACCCAGTCATAGGTCCAGATCACCAGCTTTTCGGTCATGTCGCCTCCACTTTTCGCCCGGTGTTAGCACAATGGGCCAAAGGTGGAGGAGTTGCCGATCAGCAGACCGTTGCGACGCGTTCCTTGATCACGGCGAGTACTTCATCGCCGGGGCGCTTCCACCAATTGTCCTGGGAGAAGATTTCCACTTCCTGCGGACCGAAGAAACCAGCGTCCTCGATCATCTTGCGGATCGCGGGCAGGTCGATGACGCCATCGCCCATCATGCCGCGATCAAGCAGCATGTCCTTGGTCGGCACCAGCCAGTCGCAGATGTGATGGGCAAAGATGCGCTTCATCCGGCCGGCGCGGGAGATTGCGTTGGCAAGGTTCGGATCCCACCAGACGTGGTAGACGTCGATGGCGACACCGACGGTTTCGCCAAGGTCCTCGCAGATATCGAGCGCCTGATCGATGGTGTTCACGCAGGCCCTGTCGGCGGCATACATCGGATGCAGCGGCTCGATAGCGATCTTTACGCCCGAGGCTTTTGCATGCGGCAGCATGGCGGCGATGCCATCGCTGACCATTTTCCGAGCACCCGGCAGATCCTTGGACGAGCCGGGCAAGCCGCCGACCACCAGCACGAGGCAATCGGCATTGAGCGCCGCCGCTTCGTCGATGGCGCGCAGATTGTCGTCGATCTGCTTCTGGCGACCCTCGGCCGTTTCCGCCGGGAACATGCCGCCACGGCAGACGCCCGTCACCTGCAGCTTGTTGGCCTTGACGATACGCGCCGCCTCGTCGAGGCCGATGGCCGCGATCTGGTCACGCCAGGGCGAAATGGCGGTGATGCCAGCCTTGAGGCAGCCGTCGACCGCCTCTGCAAAGCCCCATTGCTGGCGGGTGGTGGCGAGATTGAGCGAGATGCCCCGATCGGTCATGCCGGGACTCCATTTACCTGCAGAACGGCCTTCATACGCGCCGTAGCCAGTTCAGGATCGGCGAGAACGCGAGCCTTGTCGGCGAGACGGAAAAGCTCAGAAAGATGCTGCACCGAGCGCGTCGATTGCTGACCGCCGATCATCTGGAAATGGTCCTGCAACCCATTGAGATAGGCAAGGAAAACGACACCGGTTTTGTAAAAGCGTGTCGGGGCCGCAAAGATATGGCGGCTGAGCGGCACGGTTGGTTCGAGAATGTCGAAGAACTCGTTAGTGTTGCCGCGGCCCAGGGCAGCAAGGCCCGCCGAAGCAGCCGGCGCGATGGCATCAAAAATACCGAGCAGGGCGTGGGAATAGCCCTGATCATCGCCGGCAATGAGCTCGGCGTAGTTGAAGTCGTCGCCCGTATACATTTTCACGTTGGCCGGCAGGCGACGGCGCATGGCGATTTCCTTCTCGGCCGAGAGCAGGGAAATCTTGATGCCATCGACCTTGTCGGCATTGGCGGCGATGACATCGAGGCAGACGTCCATAGCGACGTCGTGGTCGATATTGCCCCAATAGCCCTGCAGGGCCGGGTCGAACATTTCCCCGAGCCAATGCATGATGACCGGCTGTTTTACGTTCGAGAGTACGTGGCCATAGACGCGGGCGTAGTCGTCGGGCGATTTTGCCGCAGCGGCGAGGGCGCGGCTCGCCATCAGGATGACGCGACCGCCTTCGCCTTCGACAAACCCAACCTGCTCGTCATAGGCGCGAATGATGTCATCGATCGTCACATCAGGGCCGGGCATCAGGTGATCGGTCCCGGCGCCATAGGCGATCAGGGAATCATCTCGCGTCCGCGCCTCGGCCTGAGCGCGACGGATGAGTTCCTTGGCTTCCGTCCAGGTCAGGCCCATGCCGCGCTGGGCGGTATCCATGGCTTCGGCAACGCCCAGGCCTAGATCCCACATGCGGTGGCGGAATTTCAGAGTTTTTTCCCAGTCGATCGCCGGGGTCAACCAGGGATCATTGACCGCGAGCGGATCGGCGACGACGTGGGCGGCCGAATAGGCGATACGCGGAAAATCCGTCGACTTGAATTTGACGAAGGGGATGGGATCGCCGGTTAGCGTATAGGGCGTGATCGAGCGGTCGGGATTGGGCAGGTTGATGGTCGGCATGGTGGGTGTCCCCCTCATCCGGCTCTACGCGCCACCTTCTCCCCGATGGGGAGAAGAATGGGCCAGCGCCCGTTCAAACTGGGTGCCCCCATTCCTCTCCCCATCGGGGAGAGGGTGGATCGGCCGGAGGCCGAGACGGGTGAGGGGGTGTTTCCCGTCCGGCGTTGGTTAGAATTCCAGCTTCGGAACATC
>NZ_JAFKHD010000106.1 GCF_017307565.1 Devosia sp. | reverse complement strand
GAACCTCGACCGGCCGTCCGACGGCGCTGGCAGCGACCGAGTATTTGTTGTTGTCGAAGCGCACCAGGCAGGTCTTCGAGACCGATGCCGGCACCGCGTGGAATCCGTCGAACCGGCCAGCATAGGGAACGAGCTTCGGCCGCTCGGCTTCGAACACCTCCCAGACCGTCTGTTCGGCCAGTTCTGGATGTCGGTGCGCCTTGGCGTAGGCGATGCACTTATCCAGAAGCCACGCGTTCAACTCGTCCAGGGTTTTAAACCGCAGTCGCGGCGTGAAGAACCGTTCACGGACAAGGCCAACCTGGTTCTCGACCTGGCCCTTCTGCCAACCCGAGGCCGGCGTGCAGGCGACCGGGTCGACCAGGTAGTGGCTGCACATCTGCAGGAAGCGGCGATTGTAGCGACGATCCTTGCCGACGAAGATTGTCTCGACCGCCGTCTTCATGTTGTCGTAGATGCCGCGGCTGCAGGTACCCTTGAACAGCGCGAACGCCCGGTCGTGGGCGTCGAATACCATCTCCTGCGTCTCCCGCGGATAGGCCCGCACGAACAGCATGCGGCTGTGGCAGAGCCGGACATGGGCGACCTTCACGATCACCGTGGTCCCGCTCAAAAGAACTACCTCGTGGCTCCAGTCGAACTGGTAAGCTTCGCCTGGCGCAAAACTCAGCGGGACGTAGGCCGTCGCGGTTGATTGTCCGCGCTCCTTACTCCACCGCCCGGCGTACCGCCGCACGGCATCGTAACCACCGTCATAACCACGGCCGCGCAACTCTTCGAAGATCCGGATCAAGGTCAGTTGTTCGCGCGCGGACTTGGTCGCGTTCGCCGCCAGCGCCCCATCAAGCTCAGATGCCCAACGTCCAAGCTTGGGCCGTGGCTGGACCGAACGCTCATATTCGAACGAGGTCTCTCCCGACCTCAGCACCTTCCGGACCGTGTTTCGCGACACCTTCAGATCGCGGGCGATCTCCTTGATCGTTTTGCCCTTGACGAAGTGCTCGCGCCGAATCCGCGCAATCGTCTCCACGATCAGCATCCCCGACCACCTGCTTCGTTACAAAGCAGGCAG
>NZ_JAFKHD010000196.1 GCF_017307565.1 Devosia sp. | reverse complement strand
GGGCTAGGCGCCTGGTCGGAAGCCGATATCGTCAAGGCGCTAACCGATGGCACGCTGGGCGCTGCCAGCCTTGATGTTTTCGAGGTGGAGCCCCTGCCCCCGGACAGCCCGCTCTGGGCCATCGAGAACTGCTACATCACCCCCCATATTGCGGCGATCTCGGACGAGAAAAGCGGTGTGCGCTACTTCACCGAGGTCGTACAAGACCACCGCATGGGTAAGCCTTTGATCAACGTTGTTGACCGCCAACGAGGCTATTGACGGAAATTTCACTGGCCCACTTCAAGATTTTCCCTAAACCTTGTCGGGTAAACGACGAAGTCGCAGGTACAGCATGGCCGAAATCGCATCGACCGCCAAAATCAGCTTCTATGACCGCCTGAAGCTGGCAACGAAACATCGCCTGGCCGAGCCCATTCTGGCTCTGCTGTGCTTCCTCGAAGCCATGATCCTCCCGGTATTTCCGGAAATCATGCTGGCCCCGATGATCATTGCCGACCGGATGCGGGCCTGGCGGCTTGCCACGATCTGCACCATCGCCTCAGTGACAGGAGGCCTGGCCGGCTATGCGATCGGCTATTTTCTGTTTGACTCGCTGGGACGCGGAATCATCGAATTCTATGGCGCCGCCAACGGGTTCGAATCGCTGCGCCAGAGTTTTAATGAAAACGGTCCGCTGATGATCCTGATCGGCGCGCTCTCGCCTATTCCCTACAAGGTGATCACCATCACCTCGGGCGTGGCCGGGCTCGATCTCTGGACCTTCATCTTCTACGGCATTGTCGGGCGCGGCCTGCGCTACTTCGTGCCTTGCGGGCTTTTCTATTTCTTCGGACCGGTGGCCGGCGAATTCATCGAGAAGCACAAGAAGGTTGCCGGCTGGGGCATGATCGCCCTCGTGATCGTGGGCTTTGCGATGGCGCCGCTGCTGTTCCCCAGGAGTGACGGCGTGGTCGATCTTTCGCCCAACCACGCCGAAATCCACGACACCACCCCCGAAGGCTAAGCCCGGAATTCCAGCAGCCAGAACTGGCCATTGAGATCGGCGCCAAAAGAATGGTGCCGTTCTTCCCTGGCGAGGACGAAGCCGGCTTTCTGATAGATCGAGCGGGCCGAGGCGAGGCAATCCTGGGTCCAGAGCATGATCCGCTCATAGCCCGATGCCTTGGCAAAACTGACGGCCTCGGCGACGAGGCGGGCGCCAATCCCCCTCCCCCGGAACATGGGCTCAACGTAGAGCATGCGCAGCTGCGCGGTGCCCTCCTCACCATCCTCGGCAGGCACAACGAAGACCGAGCCGGCGACCTCGCCTTCAATCTCGGCGACCCAGAGATGCTTTGGCGGCGTCTTGGGCGCGGTTTCGAAGTCGGCATAAATGCGCGTGATGAGGGTTTCGAATTCACCGTTCCAGCCCTGTTCGAGATGGTAGAGCAGTCCCTGGCGGTGGATGAGCCAGCCGATCTCGCCGATGCGCGCGGCGCGAAGGACGAGGGTAGCGTCTTTTGCCTCATCCAGGATCGCTGATATCCGTCGCATGGAGCCGACGAGATCGCGGCGTCTAAAATCATCCAGGGGATCGAGGAGGGTTTCGGCCGCTGCCGCATCGCTCATCGCGTTGAATCGAGCGGACACGCCCCTGCCCTCCGACGTCAATTCGACAGGGTTGGCGCGGCCGTCGTCGCTGCGCGGGAGGTTCGCGACAAGACCCTGATCGACGAGTTTTGCCATCAGGCGGCTCATCTGCCCGCGATCCATGCCAAGCGCGGCCGCAACCTGTGCGGCCGTGGTCACGCCGGACGTGCTCAGCTCGTAGATAACCCGCGCTTCGGACAGCGAATACTGGGTCTTGTGCATGCCCTCGTCGAGCAGGCCGATGATCTTGGTGTAAAAGCGATTGAAGGAACGGACCTGGGCGATATCGGCCGGATCGGTCATGACTGGACTCCCATTTGCTTGAGTAAATCAAGCAAATGGTTGCCAAAGTCAACTATCTATCTATTTGCCGAAACGCTCACGGATTACCGAGAACACGGCGCGAATGCCCTGATCGGTCGCACCGACCGGACGGCCCGGACGCGCTTCCGGCGCCCAGGACAGAATATCGAGATGCACCCACGCCTTGGCCTTGCTGACGAAACGGCGGAGGAACAGGGCTGCGATAACTGAACCCGCATAGCCCCCGGCCCCGGTATTGTTCATGTCGGCGATCTTGGAGGACAGCTGACTGTCATAGGGCGCCCAGAGCGGCATCTGCCAAAAGGGATCTTCGACGGCGAGGCCGGCAGCAGCGATCTCGGAGGCAAGTTTGTCGTCGGTCGAATAGAGCGGCGGCAGTTCGGGGCCCAGTGCCACACGGGCGGCGCCGGTCAGGGTGGCCATATCAACAATCAGGTCCGGGCTTTCCTCATCGGCCAGCGCCAGGGCGTCGGCCAGAATGAGCCGACCTTCGGCATCGGTATTGCCGATTTCGACCGTGAGACCGCCGCGGGAATTTAGGACGTCGCCAGGGCGGAAAGCATTGCCCGAGATGGCATTCTCGACCACCGGCAGCAGCACGCGCAGGCGCACCGGCAGGTTTGCCGAAACGATCGCATGGGCGAGGCCGAGGATATTGGCCGCACCGCCCATGTCCTTCTTCATCATCAGCATGCCCGCAGCAGTCTTGATGTCGAGGCCGCCGGTATCGAACGTCACGCCCTTGCCGACCAGGGTCACCTTGGGATCGTCCTCGGCGCCCCAGGCGAGATCAAGCAGGCGAGGCGCCTGGGCGCTGGCGCGACCTACGGCATGAATCATCGGGAAATTCTGGGTGAGGAGGTCGTCCCCCACGACTGCCCGGAAGCTCATGCCGCGCTCGGTGGCGAAGCGTTCGACTTCCTTTTGCAGATTATCGGGACCGAGGTCGCTCGACGGGGTATTGACGAGGTCGCGAGCCAGAGTGGCAGCAACAACGTGGCGCTCGACCTCTGCGGCGTCGGCGCCTTCCGGCAGCACTAGGGTCGGGGTCGGCTTAGCTTCGCGATAGCGGTCAAAGCGATAGGCGCCGAGGCGGAAGGCGATGGCGGCCAGCGTCGCATCGCCAATATCACCTTCGAGACGGTACTCGGCAGCGGGAAGTGCGGCGGCAGCGAGCCCGGCAACGAAAGCAGGGCGCGCGTCGGGGGCGCCAGTACCAAAGAGGTAGCCCGAGAGGGCATCGTCTTCGCCAGGGAGGGCCAGGAGCTTGCCGCGCTGCCCCGAAAAACCATTGGCCTCGGTCCATACGCGCTGACGCGCCGTCAACTGCCCCGCCTCAAGCGCCCCTTCGGCGACGAAAATCACAGGAATGGCGGCTGACTTGGACATGGGGCTGCTCCGGCTTTCGATCCGTCATCACTAGCCCGCGTGGGCCGCCCAAGTCATCCCCCAACCCCAGCAAAATCCCGTTGCCGCGAATTAAGATGCGCGCGGGCCCGGCGTGGGATAAATCGTGCCGTGACGCGGCCTCGCCCCGTCACATTCCCTTTCTCCATTGTGCCGCCTTCACGTCGTTCGCCATGACCAAACTGCAAAAACTGCCGCCGCTGAATGCGCTCGTCGTGTTCGAGGCCGCCTCGCGCCTCGGCAGTTTTTCGCGCGCCGGTATTGAGCTTGGGCTAACGCAGAGTGCGGTCAGCCGTCAGATCGGCAAGCTCGAGGCGTTTATCGGCTCAAAGCTCTTCACCCGCGCCGTGCATGGCGTGCACCTCACCCAGATCGGGGAGGCCTACGCCGCCGACATTTCGCGCGTGCTTGGCGAAGTCGCCGCGGTGACGGAGGGGGTTCGCAGCTGGGTCGGACCGCGGCAAATCACTATTGCCTGCTCACGCGGCATTGCCGACCAGTGGTTCATGCCGCGCCTGACACGCATGCAGCAGGAAATTCCCGGGCTCGAACTGCGCCTGAAAGTGACCGACGACATCGTGCACCTGCGCCTCGATGAGTTCGACCTGGCCGTTTTCTATCGCAGTGAGCGGCCGGCCGGGGTCAATCTGATCGTACTTGGGCGCGAGGAAATCGTGCCGGTGGCAGCGCCGGGGCTGCCACCGCTCATGGATGTACCCGACCCCGTTGTCATCAGTATCGAAGACACACTGCGTGAATGGCAGGACTGGCCGCACTGGTGGCGAAGTGCCGGATTGATGGCTCCAGAGGGACAACGGCGCTGGTTGTTGGGCGACTATGGGCTGTGCGTTGCCGCCGCCATGCAGGGTGGCGGCTATGTGCTGGGCTGGACCTGGCTGATCCGCGAGCAGCTCGACGCGGGCATTCTGGTGCCTGTGCACGAACATATGATGCAGTCGGAAGGACGGTTCTATCTGATGCGTCCGGCGGACCGGCATCAGCGCAAGATTGTGCGCGAAGTAAGCGACTGGCTGATCGCGCACAATGTCAACAATGACAGCTAATTAGGCTGCCGCAGCCGGCGGTTCGGGATCGTTTGCGGCGCCCTGAATGATGGCTGGCTTGGCGGCATTCTTGCGGCGCTGATGACGGCTGTGAGCATAGCCGACGACCGTGAAAACCAGCCAGGCGGCCTGCGTCAGGAAGGAGCCAAGGTTGAAATTCCACATCAGCGAGTATATCAGGGCCACGCCCCCGAGGACGTTGAGTGCTGCATAGCGGCCGTCATCGATTGTGAGCACGCGCATCTGAATCAATGCATAGCCTGCCAGGTAGGCTACTGCGCCGATGAGACCTACGGCAGTCGCAAGCTCCATCTCAAATGCTCCTAAACGCGCCAGGGGCGGCGCTGCATTACCTATGATCAAACCGGGAAGTTGCGCGTCTTTGCATTGCGCTGTCCTCCCCAAACAGAACGCCATCTAGCCTCGACACAGATCAAACCATGCACGTCGAATACTAATAGGGGTATGACTTTTAATCATGCCGGGTGCGGCCGTTTGCCCACTAGTATTCCAGCCATGGGGACCGTCTCGCCGCAGTTGCGGACGAGCGGGAAGCAAGAACAAGCAAGGTAGGAATATGTCGCAGAACAAGTCGTCATTCGACCTGAGCCGCCGCCAGTTCATCGCTGGTGCAGCAGGGCTCGGTCTTACAACTCTCGCCAGCGGCCTGATCGTGCCGTCCGCATTCGCCCAGGAAGCGACGCCCAAGCGCGGCGGTGTGCTCAAGCTCGGCATCGGCGGCGGTTCCACCACCGACAATTTCGATATTCGCGTTTTGCAGGACTGGGTGCCGGTCAACCAGGCCTATATGACCTTCAACGGCCTTGTCGAAATCGACAAGGACAACATGGTCCAGCCCGAACTGTTCGAAAGCTGGGAACCCTCGGCCGACGCCAAGGAATGGACCTTCAAGATCCGTCAGGGCGTCACCTTCCATAATGGCAAGACGCTGACCGCCGAAGACATCCTCTATTCGCTGAACCTGCATCGCGGCGAGGCCTCCACCTCCGCAGCGCGTTCTACCGCCGGCCAGTTTGCCGATATCGTGAAGGTCTCGGATACCGATATCAAGATCGTGCTCGACAGCGGCAATGCCGATCTTCCCTATATTCTGTCCGACTATCACTTCCTCGTCGTGCCGGAAGGCTTTGAGGATTGGACCAAGCCGATCGGCACCGGTCCCTTCGTGCTCGAAAGCTATGAGCCGGGCGTGCGTGCGCGCTTTATCCGCAACGAAAGCTACTGGAAGCCCAATACCGCCTGGGTCGATGCCGTCGAAGTCATCGTCATCAATGACATCGCTGCCCGCACCAATGCGATGATGAGCGGCCAGGTGCATGCCATCAACCAGCTCGACTTCAAGACCGTCGATCTCCTCAAGCGCAATCCGAACCTGTCGGTGGTGCAGTCGGCCGGTGGCCAGCACTTTACCTTCCTGATGGATTGCACCCAGGGCGTCTATGCCGACAACAATGTCCGCATGGCCATCAAGTACGCGATCGACCGCGAGCAGCTCCTCACCACGGCCCTCCGTGGTTACGGCAAGCTCGGCAACGATCACCCGATCCCGGTCACCGATCCGTTCTATGCCGCCGACCTGCCACAGCGCGCCTATGATCCGGAAAAATCCAAGTTCTACCTCAAGGAAGCCGGCCTCGACTCCCTCAATATCGAACTCTCGGCTTCGGACGCTGCCTTCGCTGGTGCCGTTGACGCCGCCGCGATCTTCCAGGGCACCGCTGCTGCCTCGGGCATCAATCTCTCGATCAAGCGCGAACCGAGCGATGGCTACTGGTCCAATGTCTGGATGAAGGCGCCGTTCTCGATGGGTTACTGGGGTGGCCGTCCGACGGCAGACCAGATGCTCACCATCGCCTACTCGTCGACCTCGGCGCAGAACGACACGCATTGGAAGAACGAGGCGTTCGATGCCAAGCTCATCGAGGCGCGTGCGCTGCTCGACAATGCCAAGCGCAAGGAAATCTACGCTGAACTCCAGCAACTGGTTTCCGATGACGGTGGCGCGATGATCCCGATGTTCGGCGATTATCTCGACGCTGTCTCGACCAAGCTCGGCGGCGTGACCACCCATCCGATGTTCAACTTCATGGGCGCGCGCCTCGCTGAAAAGGTCTGGCTCGAAGCATAATGATCCAACTTATCCTTAAGCGTGTCGCGCTTGGGGTCCTGACGCTCCTGCTGGTGTCCGCGTTGATTTTCGCGGGCACTCAGCTCCTGCCGGGCGACGTCGCCTCGGCAATTCTCGGACAGAATGCAACGCCGCAATCGCTGGCTGCTCTCCGACAGGATCTCGGCCTCGATCTTCCCGCCTGGCAGCGCTACCTCTCCTGGCTCTATGGTTTCGTGACCGGGGATCTGGGCATGTCGCTGGCCAATCGTCAGCCCGTTGCAGACCTCCTCTGGCCGCGTTTCGGCAATACTATGGCG
Organism: Devosia sp.; assembly: GCF_017307565.1. Lineage (GTDB taxonomy): Bacteria > Pseudomonadota > Alphaproteobacteria > Rhizobiales > Devosiaceae > Devosia. The sequence continues at coordinate 2,732 of NZ_JAFKHD010000196.1, read as the reverse complement.
CTCGCCGCCTATGCCGCATTGGTCTCGGTGCCGATCGCCGTTCTGCTGGGCCTGGCCGCAGCCGTGCGCCGCGGCGGCATGTTCGATCGTGGCATCAACATCGTGGCTTTGGCCTTCGTTTCCTTGCCCGAATATTTCCTTGGGCTGCTGCTGATCCTGTTCCTTTCGGTGCAGTTCAACCTGCTGCCGAGCCTTGCCGATACCTATTCGGGCATGAACTTTGGTGACTGGCTGCGGGCGACAACCCTGCCGGCTTTGACCCTGGTGCTCGTTACCGTGGCGCAGATGATGCGCATGACGCGCACGGCTGTGCTCTCGGTCATGGATCAGGCCTATGTGGAAACGGCGTTTCTGAAAGGTCTGCGCACCAAGCGCGTCGTCCTGCGCCATGCGCTGCCCAATGCGGCGGCGCCGATCGTCAATGTGGTGGCGTTCAACATCGCCTACCTCATTACTGGCGTCGTGCTGGTGGAAGCCATCTTCAACTATAACGGGCTTGGGCGCTTCATGGTCGACGCGGTCGCCAAGCGCGACCTGCCGCTGGTGCAGGCTGCCGCCATGGTTTTCGGGGCGGCCTATGTCATCCTCAATTCCATTGCCGATATCGCCGCTATCGCCCTCAATCCCCGTCTGAGGCATCCGCGATGACCAGCAAACTCAAGGCAATTCCCCTCTCCGCCTGGCTGGGTATCACCATCGTGACGCTCAACCTGCTTATCTTCGTCTTCGGACCAATGCTCGCGCCCTATGGCATGAACGAGATCGTTGGCGCGCCCTTCGATCCGCCGTCGGGCCAATTCTGGTTCGGCCTCGACCAGAACGGCCGCGACATGTTTTCGCGCCTGCTTGCTGGTGCACAAATGTCCATTGGCGTGTCGCTGGCGGCGTCGCTGATTTCGTTCTCGATTGGATTGGCATTCCGCTGGGTTTCGTCGCTGCGCTCTTCGGTGGCTGGGTCGATACCGTGCTCTCGCGCATCGTCGACACCGTCATGTGCATTCCGGTGCTGATCTCGGCGCTGGTGGTCCTGCAGGCACTCGGCTCCTCGGTGCCGGTGCTGATCTTCACCATTGCACTCCTCGACAGCACCCGCGTGTTCCGTCTCGCCCGTGTCGTGGCTCAGGGCATTTCAGTGCTCGAATATGCGGAAACAGCGCGCCTCCGTGGCGAGAGCATGGGCTGGCTGATCACCCGTGAAATCCTGCCCAATGCGCTGCCGCCGCTGATTGCGGAATTCGGCATGCGCTTCTGCTTCACCTTCCTCTTCGTCGCTGGCCTCTCCTTCCTCGGCCTCGGCATCCAGCCGCCCTTCGCGGATTGGGGCGGCATGGTGAAGGACAATCAGCAGGCAATTCTCTACGGCCTCTACGCGCCGCTCTTCCCGGCTGCCGCGATTGCGCTCCTCACCATCGGCGTCAATCTCGTCGTCGATTGGCTGCTCAATTCCGGCAACGCAACCCAGGGGGCCGATCGATGAGCAATGTCCTCACTATTCGCGGCCTCAAGGTCGCGGCACCCAATGGGAACCTGCTTGTCGATGGCATCGATCTCGATCTTGCGCCCGGCGAAGTGCTGGGGCTGATCGGTGAATCCGGTGCCGGCAAGTCGACCATCGGCCTCGCCGCCATGGGCTATGGCCGTGGTGGCTGCCGCATTGTCGGCGGCACCATCGACATCACCGGCACTTCGCTGATGGCAGGCAATCGCGCCACCCGCGAAAAGATGCGCGGCGCCCGCATTGCCTATGTCGCGCAGTCGGCCGCAGCGGCTTTCAATCCGGCCATCCGCATCGGCGAGCAGATCGTCGAAGGCGCGCTCTACCACGGCAAGATGACACGGCCCGAGGCGGAAGCCTGGAAACTGGAGCTCCTGAAAACCCTGCAGCTGCCGAACCCCGACACCTTTGGGGATCGCTATCCGCATCAGGTTTCCGGTGGCCAGTTGCAGCGCGCCATGGTCGCCATGGCGATGTCCTGCCGCCCCGACATCATCGTCCTCGACGAGCCCACCACCGCGCTCGACGTGACGACGCAGATCGAGGTGCTGGCGCTGCTCCGTAGCCTCATCCAGCGCTACAATACCTCTGCCCTCTACATCACCCATGACCTTGCGGTCGTGGCCCAGATCGCCAATCGCATCATGGTGCTGCGCCACGGCAAGATGGTCGACGAAGGCACGGCAGAGCAGGTGCTCGAAGCGCCGCGTGAGGAATATACCCGCATGCTCGTCGCCGAGCGGCAGGGCAATCTCTCGGGTGCCGTCGAAAACCACAAGATCGGCGACGTGCTGCTCGATGTGAGCGGCGTGCACGCCTATTACGGCAAAACGCCGGTACTCGATGACATTTCGTGCAATCTGCGCCGTGGCGAAACCCTCGCCGGGGTCGGCGAATCCGGCTCCGGCAAGTCGACCCTGGCCCGCGCCATTGCAGGGCTCCTCCCCACCTCCGCCGGCATGATCAGCTTTGACGGCCGCCGGCTCGACCGCTCCTATAAGCGTCGCAGCCGCGAAGAATTGCGCCGCATTCAGCTCGTCTATCAACTGCCTGACGTGGCGCTCAATCCGCGCCAGACGGTCGGTGAAATCATCGGACGCCCGATGAAATTCTACTTCGGCATGCACGACGTGCCCAAGCAGAAGGAAGTCTCCCGCCTTCTCGATCTCATCGGCCTGCCGCAGGATTTTGCCACCCGTCTTCCGGGTGCCCTTTCGGGCGGCCAGAAGCAGCGCGT
>NZ_JAFKHD010000195.1 GCF_017307565.1 Devosia sp. | reverse complement strand
CAAGCGCCTGTCGAACCGCCAACTGGAAGCCTATCTCGCCAGCGCCGAATGGCGCGACAAGGCGGGCGGCTACGCCATTCAGGGCATTGCCGGCTCCTTCGTCGTCAAACTGTCCGGCTCCTATTCCGGCGTCGTCGGCCTGCCGCTCCATGAAGTGACCCAACTGCTCGCCGGCGAGGGCTATCCCGTGCACTTCAACTGGCTCAACCAGTCGAGCCTGACGGGCGTCTGATGGCCGCCGAAAAAAAGTGCCCGATCTGTGGCAAGCCGGCGGTCGACAAGTACAAGCCCTTCTGCTCGAAGCGCTGCGCCGATGTCGATCTCAACCGCTGGCTCACGGGCTCCTACGTCATCCCCGCGCGGGATGACGAGCCCCAGAGCGAAAACGACGACGAATAGGCCGCTTGGCCACGCTCGGGGGTAACAGTCTGCTAACAGACTAGCCTCTTTTTCCACATGACGTTTTCGCGCTTGCGCGCGGAAAAACGATCTCCTATAAGGCCCATGGCTCGCAGCCAAGCGCCGCGAAAAAGATGCCCAGATAGCTCAGTTGGTAGAGCAGCGGATTGAAAATCCGCGTGTCGCTGGTTCGATTCCGGCTCTGGGCACCACCTCTCCCTCCCGACAAACTCAGCCCTTCGCAGCAATCGATTTTCGCTGCCCGAAATCGCCAATGACGGAGCCTTTCGGGTACCAAGAATCCCCCGGCGCTTTCGCTTCCGCACTTGCCGTCCGGCTTTTGGCGCGGATAAATCAGCGAGAGAACCAATGGAAGGGGGCCTCGAATGCCGCCACGCGCAATTCGCTCCGTCGCCGTGCTGGCAAGCGTCCTGGCCCTTAGTGGTTGTAGCGCCGCAGGCGGCGCGCCGGCCGTGCCGATTTTTGGTTCGTTCTTTCCGGCCTGGATCATCTGCGCCGTCGGCGGCATCATCCTCGCCGTCATCATCCGTGCCTTGCTGATCGCGCTCAGGATCGACGAGCACCTGCCGGCACCACCTCTTGTCTATCTCTGCCTTGCCATCAGCTGTGGCATCGGCTTCTGGATGATCTGGTCGGGAGCGGCGTGATGCGGGCAGTCTTGGGAAAAATCATTGGCTATGCGGTATTTACCGGCACGGCGGTGATGATCTACCTCGCCTGGAGCGCGGGCCTTGCCAATCCCCGATCCGATGTCGCCGAGATCGAGGCTCCGGTCATCCAGATTTCCCCGACCGTTCCGGGACGCGTCGTTTCCATCAATGTCTCGAACAATGACACGGTCAAATCCGGCGACGTGCTGTTCCAGATCGACCCCGAACCCTACAAGTTGCGCCTCGAACAGGCGCAGGCCGAACTGCGCGCCACCCAGTCGGAACTGGCCCAGGGCGAGCGCAATATTGCGACCGAACAGACCAATGCCGACGTGGCGCAGAAGCAGATCGAGCGCGCAAAATTCAACGCCGACCTCGCCAAGCAGACGCTCGACCGGCTCGAGCCATTGCTCGACCGTGGCTTCGTTACGGCCCAGCAGGTCGATCAGGCCCGCACGGCCTATAATGACGCGCTGGTCAGCCTCGATCAGGCCCTGCAGCAATCGCAGGGGGCAAGCACGGTGATCGGCACGCTCGACACGCGCCAGGCGCAGGTCGACACCGCCATGGCGACCGTTGCGCTCGCCCAGCGCGATCTCGACAACACGACAATCCGCGCGCCTTTTGACGGCATCGTCACGGGTCTGACCATGCCGGCGGGGCAATATGTGGTGACGGGCCAAACCGTTTTCACCATGATCGACACCTCGCATTGGGAGGCCGTAGCCTTTTTCCGCGAAACCGAATTGCCCAATATCGCCATTGGCGACGAGGTCGAGGTTTTCGTCATGGCCAATGCGAAATTCCCGGTCAGCGGCACGGTGTCGGCGATCGGCTGGGGCGTTCGTTCGGCCGATGCCGCGACCATCCTGGGGCTGCCCATCGTTTCCAACTCGCTCAACTGGGTGAAGGTCGCCAAGCGCTTCCCGGTCTATGTGGAGCTGCACGAGCCGCCGACCGGATTGATGCGCGTCGGGGCCTCGGCGGTCGTTGTGATCAAGGGCACTTCAGCGGAAGCGGGCAATGGCGGCGACACGCACTAAGCCGGGGCTTTATGCCCTGCTGCTCGACGAGCTGCGCCCCTACGAGGGCCGGCTCGGCGCCTCGCTGCGCATGGCGCTTTGCTGCGTCATCGTCGTGGTTCTGGCCATGAGCCAGCAGGTGCCCGAGGCTGCGCTTTCCTGCTATCTCATTTTCTTTGCCAGCCGCGACAATGCGGCGAGCGGCATTCTCATTGCCATTGCCCTGATTATAGCGGCTTCCGTGGGCATTTTGCTCGGCCTGGTCTTCCTGCAATTTGCAGCCGATGAGCCTATGCTGCGGCTGGGTTTCATGGCCGCCTTTACCTTCGGCGGCATGTATTTTTCGGTCGCGACACGCGCCGGACCGATTGCGGCGACGGTTGGGTTCGTCTTCGCCTTCGTGATGACGCTCTACGACTTCGTGCCCATTCCCGAACTGCTGTCACGCGGGTTGAGCTGGATGTGGGTCGTCGTGTTCTTCCCCATGGCAACGCTCATTCTGGTCAATGCGCTGATCGGCCCTAACCCCGCGACGCTGGCGCGGAAATCGGTCGGCAAACGTCTCAGGGCCAGCGCCGCGCTGTTGCGCGGTGACGATGCGGCAATCGAAGAGGCGCGGGAACTGCTCGAAGAGCCGGCCGGCGAATTGGCCTCCCCTGCCCGGCTGGGCGCGATTTTTGGGTTTCACTCAAAGGTCGAGGCGCAACGGCTGGCAGCGATCCTGCCCCGGGTTCAGGGGCTTTTGGCCGAGACATTGGGAGCCAAGTCCGACCTGCTTCTCGCCCGGGAGATCGACGAGGTGGCCGACGCCATCGAGCGGCGTCTGCAACCGGCGGGTGGGTGGCGCGTGGTAGCGAGTAAGGGGCAATCGGCCCTGTTGGCGCAGCATATCGGCGAGATTGCCGACCTATGGACTGGGCGGCGGGCAATTCCGGCAATCGAGAAAACCGAAGCTGCCCCTTCGGATACGTTCACGAACCCGGCCTATATGCAGTTCGCGCTCAAGACCATGCTGGCCGTGTTCATCACCTATGGCATCTATACGGCGCGGAACTGGTTCGAAATCCACACCGCCATGATCACATGCTTCTACGTGGCGCTCGGCAGCACCGGCGAAACCCTGCACAAGGCCGCACTGCGGATCGCCGGCTGCCTTATCGGCGCGGCCATGGGCATTGCCAGCATTGTGTTCTTCATGCCGCACATGACCGATATCGGGCACCTGCTATTGCTCGTTGCCGTGGGCAGTTTCATTGCCGCCTGGGTGTCGAACGGCTCGAACCTCATACAATATATGGGCTGGCAAATGGCCCTCGCGTTCTTCCTCTGCGTCCTGCAAGGTTTTGGGCCGGCCTTTGACATCGACGTCGCGACCAACCGCATTCTCGGCATTCTCATCGGCAATGTCGTCGTCACCATCGTCTTCCTTTGGCTCTGGCCGGTCAGCGTCAGTGCGGGCACGGCGCTGCATCTTGGCAAGGCCGTGGAAGGCCTCGCCGCAGCGCTGCGGCGCACCGGCAAAAGCCTTGCCGGCATCATGCCCGAGCTTGATGCAGCGCGGCGTCTGTCACGACTTTCCGCCTTCGAGGCCTCGCGGCTGCGGGTGCGCTCGCCGCTATTGCCGCATGCCAAAGCCATCATGGACGCCAGCCAGGACGCCATGGCCGGTATCGCGCGAGTACAGCTGCTCCGAGCCCGGCCGCGCTATCTCTTTGGCGCGCCGCGCTGTGTGAAAGCCGCAACGCTTGCACAGGAAGAGTCTGCAGCCCGGTTTCTGGACGATGCCGCCTCGGCTATCGTAAGGCCAGAACCAGAGGCACGGACCATGCTCGACCAGTCGCTGTCCCGATCTTTCGATACCCTTGCCCGCCTCGAACGCGTGCTGGCACAGACGCCGCGCCGCGCATCCTGGCGTGGCGATCTCGAGGCGACCGCCCGTACCTATCGCGAACTGCTGCAAGGCTTTGCCCACTCGGTTGAGGCACTGTGATGCGAGGCCTTGGATTTTTCGCCCGCATGATAGCGCCGCTGTTGATCCTGGCTGTCGTCGCCTGTTCAAGCTCGGCGCTCAATCTCGCCTCAAAAAATTCGACGACACCCTATCGCGGCACCGCCGGGCAGCCGGCGACCGATCCCGGCGTCGCTGACTATGGCGTGACGCCCGACCCCAGCATGCCGATCGCCATCGCGGCGCCCAAGCTCGATGCCAATCACAGCTATAGCCTGCCCGAACTGATCAACATCGCGCAGCTCTCCAACCCGGCCACCAAGGCGGCCTGGCAAAGGGCGCGCGAGGCGGCGGCGGCGACGGGCATTGCCGAGGGCGCCTACCTCCCCATCATCACCGCAGATGTGTTGGCAGGCTATGCCGTAACCTCCAATACCGCGCCAGGCATCGATACGCCGCTGGTCTCGGTGCCGAGCGGCACGATCACCACTTCGGGGGCCCAGGCCGTGCCGTCGCTGGCGGTCAAATGGCTGCTTTTCGATTTCGGCGCGCGGGACGCGGCCCTTGCCGGTGCACAGCAACTCTCGTTCGCCGCCAATGTCGGCTTTAATGGCGCGCATCAGAAGCTGATCTACGACGTCAGCAGCGCTTTTTTCCAATATAGCGCGGCGCGGGCACAGACGCGGATCGACCGGGAGACGCTGGCAAATGCCAAGGTGGTGCAGGCTGCCGCCGAGGCGCGGCTCGGCCAGGGCGTCGCCACGACCATGGAAGTGGCCCAGGCCAAGCAACAGGTGGCGCAGGCCGAATTTGACCTGACCCAGGCCACCGGCCGCGAGCGCAGCAATTATTCGGTCCTGCTCGGCGCCATGGGTATTTCCCCGACCACCGCGATCAAGGTGCAGGATCTGGCCGGAAAACCCCTACCTCGCCAGGTGCCGGTTAATCTCGACCAGCTGATCGTCACTTCGTTGCAGCGTCGCCCCGACGTGCAGGCTTCGCTCGCGCAGATGAAGGCCAGCGAACAGGGCATTGCAGCGGCTCAGGCCGAATTCCTGCCCAAGGTGGCGCTGACCGGCACGCTCAACCGCACCTTTGGCAGCTACTCGGTCAGTGACTCGCGGTTGGGATCGGCGGCAACGCTCGATGTCAGCCAGCCCAATGCGGCGGTACTGCTCGGCGTTTCGGTGCCGATCTTCGACGGCGGCATGCGAGATGCGCGCATGGACGCCGCGGTCTCTTCGGCGGCAGCCTCGCATCAGGACTTTGCGCGCCTGCAGAGCGTGGCGGCGCAGGAGATCGTCGTGGCCTATGACGTGCTGCGCACCAGTCTCTCCGCGAACTCAGCCGCGGCGGCCCTGGTGAATGCTGCGCAGACCAATTACGAGGCGGCGCTCGACTATTACAAGAATGGGCTTGGGACGCTGGCCGATGTCAGCGTGGCACAGACGGGCCTGCTCAAGGCGCAATATGCGCAGGCGCAGGCCCGCAGCGACGCATTCGTCGCTGCGGCAAGGCTGGCTTTTGCCACGGGCAGCCTGACCAACGCCAATAGCCTCTAGCGTGGTCCCAGGGCGGGAGCGTTAGGCTCCCGCTTTGCCGGCCACCTTGCGGCGGGTCAGTTCTATTTCGGGCTCGTCCATGACCTCGGCGATCGGCTTGGTCCGCGGCATGCGGTTCCAGGCGTCGAGCGCGGCGATCTTGTAGGCTTCGGCGAGGGTCGGATAGTTGAAGGTGTTCTCGACGAAGTAGTCGAGGGTCGCGCCGAGATTGAGCACGGCCTGGCCGATGTGAATGAGCTCGGTTGCACCTTCGCCGACGATGTGCACGCCCAGCAATTTACGGGTTTCGAGCGAGACGATCATCTTCATCATGCCCGACTGCAGACCCATGATGTGGCCGCGCGAGGTCTCGCGGAAACGGGCGACGCCGCATTCATAGGGAATGTTCTGCGCCCGAACCTGCTGCTCGGTCAGGCCGACCGTCGAAATCTCCGGCACGGCATAGATGCCATAGGGGAAGAATTCCGGCGCCGGCGGCATGGAGGCGCCGAAGGCGTGTAGCGCGGCGATGCGACCCTGCTCCATCGAGGTGGAAGCGAGGGACGGGAAGCCGATGACGTCGCCGGCGGCATAGATATTGCGCACGTCGGTCTGGAAGGTTGCCGGATCGACTTTCAGGCGACCGCGCTCATCGGGGACAACGCCGCAGGTTTCGAGGCCGAGGTCGCTGGTGGCGCCCATGCGACCTGCCGCATAGAGAAGCATGTCGGAGCGGATCTGGCGGCCATCGGTAAGAATGGTGATTGCCCAGCCCTGGGCGTCCTTTTCGACGCGATCGACCTTGGCGCCGAGGCGAATGGTCATGCCGCGCTTGCGCAGGTCGTGAGAAAACTCTTCGATGATCTCGCGGTCGATGAAATCGAGATAGCTTTCGCGCGGCTCTATCAGGGTGACCGGCACGTCGAGCGCGGAGAAGATGGTGGCGTATTCGATGCCGATGACGCCGGCACCGATCACCGTGAGACTGCGCGGCACGCGCGGCTCGGCGACGAGACTGTCGCTGTCGAGAATGGTGTGATCGTCGAACGGAATATTGGAGGGGCGGAAGGGCGAGGTGCCGACCGCGATAACCGCAAAATCGAAACCAAAAAGGTGCTCGTCACCATTCTGATCAGCGACGACGAGATGGTGGTCATCCTTGAAACGCGCTTCGCCGGCGAAGGTGCGGACGCCGTTGCGGGCGAACTGGTGCTCGAGGACCTCGATTTCATAGTCGAGCGTCTTCTGGAGGCGCGCGCCAAGATCCTTGCCCTCGATCTCCTTTTTCACGCGATAGGAAAGGCCATAAAAGCCGCGTTCACGCCAGCCGGAGAGGTTCAGCACCGTCTCGCGCAGGGTTTTTGAGGGGATGGTGCCGGTGTGCACCGAAACGCCGCCGAGGCGGGTGCGCCGCTCGACGACGAGCACAGACTTGCCAAGCTTGGCGGCCTGAATGGCAGCCCGACGGCCCGCCGGCCCCGAACCAATGACGATAAGATCAAAATGTTCCAACGGAAGGCCCCTGGATCCGACGGGTGCAGACTAAGCCGCAGTGATGACAACACAATTGCAGCGGATCGAGCCAGCCCAGGCGCGGGCTGGCTGATATGCGCAGGGCACATTAGCCCAGATGTATTACCAATCGTTTCGGGTGCCGAGGGGCCGGCTGTCCGATCAGGAAGGGTTGGAGGCCGGGTAGACGCCAAGGATCGAGAACTGGTCGGTGAAGAACTTCAGCTCATCGAAAGCGTGCTGCACGCCCACGTCATCAGGGTGCCCTTCGATATCGGCATAGAACTGGGTTGCCGTGAAGGCGCCGCCGACCATGTAGCTTTCGAGCTTGGTCATGTTGACACCGTTGGTCGCAAAACCGCCCATAGCCTTGTAGAGCGCGGCCGGCACGTTGCGCACGCGGAAGATGAAGGTGGTCTTCACCTTGCCCTGCTGCGGAGCCAGCTTTTCCTTGGGCGAGAGCACGAGGAAGCGTGTGGTGTTGTGGTCGGCGTCTTCGATATTGCCGGCCAGGACATTGAGGCCATAGATTTCGCCGGCAAAGCGAGAGGCGATGGCGGCAACCGATTTGTCCGCCTTCTGCGCAACTTCGCGGGCGGAACCGGCGGTATCGACGGCATTGATGGTACGCAGACCGTGTTCGGAAATGAAGCGGCGGCACTGGCCGAGAGCCACGGAGAGAGACTGCACGGCCTTGACGTCTTCAAGCGTCGCGCCGGGCACGCCGAGCAGGTTCATCTCGACGCGCAGATAGGTCTCGCCGATGATATAGAGGCCGCTTTCGGGCAGCAGGTGGTGAATATCGGTGATGCGCCCATAGAGCGAGTTTTCGACCGGGACGACGGCAAAATCGGCCTTGCCGGTCTGAACGGCATTGAGCGTTTCCTCAAAGGTCACGCAGCCCATGAACTCTTCGCCAGGAAAAACATTGGCCGCCGCAGCGTGGCTGAAGGCGCCGGGTTCACCTTGAAAGGCTATTTTCTTGCTCATGGGATGTCCGTTTTTCTGGGTGTGCGGGCTTTAGTCCCGGCATCGGGGGGTGTCAATGAAAGGTTGCCAAGGCTAAATTGGCATGACATTGGGGGAATTGTCGCATGGGGGGATTGCCCTGTTGCGCCTTGCGAGGCGTAATACTATCTTCCGCGCGCGTCGGACCGGGCCGGTTGAGGCGGGCTTTCCCTTTAAGCCCAAAGTTGGGCTCGGTTCGTTCAATGTCCACCGGGGATGGACCGGCAGAGAGACCAAATGGATTCGTTCGAGCTAAACAAGATCATGGGCGCCGTCCTTGGCACACTTATGTTTGTCATGGGCGTGGGCTTCCTGGCTGAGGCCATCTACCATCCTATCGAGGATCGCGGTCCGGGCTATGCCCTGCCTGAGCCGGCAGTGGCCGAGGCCGGTGCTGCTCCGGACGCTGCTCCGGAAGTGCCGCTCGGGGTGCTCCTTGCCAGCGCCAGCGCCGAGCGCGGTGCGGCTGCCGCCCGCAAGTGCCAGTCCTGCCACAGCTTTGGCGAAGGCGAAGCCGCCAAGACCGGCCCGAACCTCTATCACATCGTGGGCGCCAGCAAGGCCCATGCGGCGGGCTTCAACTATTCCGACGTTCTGCAGCAGCAGAAGGCCGAAGGTCAGGTCTGGTCGTATGAGAACCTCAACACCTTCCTGACGAATCCCAAGGCCTATGCCCCGGGCACCAAGATGAACTTCGCCGGCGTCCGTTCTCCCGAAGAACGTGCCGACATCCTGGCCTATCTCCAGACCCTGTCGTCCGACCCCGTGCCGTTCCCGGCCGCTGAAGCAGCTCCGGCCGAATCAGCCCCTGCCGCAGAACCCGCACCAGCCGCTGGCACTGCCGAACCGGCTGCGCCCGCTGCTGCAACCGAAACGCCGAGCACCACTTCGACGGAAACGCCCGTCGAAGGTACTCCGGCTGCTGGCGGTGCAGCGACCCAGGCTCCTGCCGCAGCACCTGCGACCACCTCGCACTGAGGCCCGACCGGGTCAGCACGTAAATGCACAAGCCGCGCCACGAGCGCGGCTTTTTTCTTGAGAGAGTCCGCCGCCATGATGCTGTTGCATGTGACCGACGTCGATGAGGCCAGCTGGGCTGAATCCTTCCGCAAGACGCTCGCCCCCTATCCGGTGGTGCGGCGCGGCGACGACTTCGACCCGGCGGATGTGCGCTATATCTTTGTCTGGAAACCGCAGCCCGACGCCTTTGACGGCCTGACCAATCTCGAGGTCATCCTGTCGCGCGGCGCGGGCGTCGATGCACTGATGCAGCACCCGCGACTGCCCGACGTACCGATCGTGCGCTTTGTCGACGAGGATCTCAGCCAGCGCATGAGCGACTATGTGGTCGCCCATGTGACGATGCATCACCGCCAGTACACGCGCTTTCATGCCGACCAGAAGGCACGACGCTGGAGCCAGTATTATCCGCCCGCTGCGAGCGAAACCACGGTGGGGATCATGGGCATGGGCGTGCTGGGCCAGGATGCGGCGCGTCTGGCGCGCCACGGCGGC
>NZ_JAFKHD010000194.1 GCF_017307565.1 Devosia sp. | reverse complement strand
CGACCGGCTTTTTGTAAGCGGCCGCTATCGCCACGCTGTTCGGCATTTGGATCCTGGCGAGGTGACTACGCTGAAGACAGCCAAGGTCGATCTCAACAAGGTATCGCTCGCCAAGGGAATGGTTCTGTTGCCGGAGAGCTAACGACATCACGCAGCTCTCCACGTTTCTGCCGCCCCAGCAGAAGGCGAGGAAGTGGGTTTGTCGTCGTGGAACTCGACGCCGTGCTCAGCGCCGAACTTGAAGATGAGTTCGATCAGCCCCGTCATTTCGTCCTTCGACAGGTCCGAAGATGACTGGCCCCAAGGCACAAAGCCGTGGCCGTCGAGGCTGGGGAGCAACTGGATTTCCTGACCGAGTGCGTGAAGGAAGATCACCTTCCACTGGTCTGGGGTGAACTTCTTCCCGCCGAGCGCGGCCTGCTGGGAAATGTCCGTGAGCATTGCCCACATGCGGTCATTCTGAGGAAGCGAGCGCTTGACCTCTTTGAACTCGATGCGAGTGCCAAGAGGAACGCCCATTGCCCAGCGGCAAGCCTTCCGACGATCGGCAATCCCATTGAGGATGACGGTTGCGCGGCTCATCAGCCGGCCCTCAGGACGGCAAACACTCGCCGGGAATGTTTCGCAACGATCTCATTGAAGCGTTGAACGTCTTCATCGTCGTGAGCGGTCAAAGCAAAGCGCTTGTTCCAGTACCCAACTCGGGCCGAAAGGCTTTCCATGTCGGTGTAGGTGGCGAGGTCTTTGTCCATTTCGATGGTGGTCATTGAACTACCAGGGCCGCTTATGATGCTGCTCAACCTTTCGGCTTCACCCTGTCCCTGGGTTGGTGGGAATTAGGGTCGGTCGCCGTCGAAATTGGGCGCCACATAATTTGGGTCTGGCTTGGACAGGTCGGCCTTCAGTGCGTCCTTGCGCTCGGTGATGAACCTCTTCCAGTCATTGGGAAGCTGCTCATATGCGGCGCGGAACTGCGGCGAAGACCAAAGCCCCTGGAGTTGTTCAAGGCTGCTGCAGGAGTCCAATTCCTCCTGCATTTCTTTGTAGGGCTCGCGAGCCTCGGCTTTGGCCAGAAGGCGTCCGCCGGTTTCGCCATCATCGTCCTCGCCGCGACTAGTGATGTTGAGCAGGGCGGCGGCGGTGTAGCGCTTGCCGTAGCTGATGCTTGATCCCATCGCCTGAACGGAGTTCTTTGCGCCGCTGCTGTCGTGCATGAGGGCCATAGTGGTCTCCTCGAAATGCCCGTCGCGATGGCTGAGAATGCCGGTGACAGTGATCTTGCCTTCTGGCGTCTGGCCCGTTCGGAAGGACAGAGCAAAGCCGTGCCGTTTCAGGATTGGGCGGATGGTTTCGTTGATATCTTCCCAGAGGGCATAGGTCGGGCCAGTGTCCTCGCCATCGGCGTTCTTCTTGCCGTATTTGATCTGACCGCGTTCTTCAATCGCCGGGATTTCCGACTGGCATTCAGCAAGGGCGCCAGCAAAGGCTTTGCGGGCCGCTTCCTTGTCCATACGCTCCTTGAGGGCGATGAAACGTTCGATGCGGTCGGGATCGATATCGGGGTTGGTCGCCATGCGCTCGATCACGGAAAGGATTGCCGCGCTTTCCGAAGCTGCTGGCGCCACTGGCAATGTCTCAACCGGCTGGATCTTCTCAACGGCCTGCATTGGTCTGTTCCTTGTTCTGAGTGCCGGAAAGGGTGGCTATGCGAAGGGCTTCGGCTGGGTCTTTCCGGCGAAGCTCTGCGAGGAGGTAGATGTCTTGGTTGGTGACGGTCATGCCGCACCGTCCTGCTCAGCAATGGCGCGGTCGAAGCGCTCCATGACCTCGCGGTGATTTGACCAGTCGGTGCCCATCTTTCCTTGCGCCTTTTGCAGCGCCTTGATGCAGGATTGATTGTCGGGCGTTCCCAATCGAGCCACAGCGCTAAGAGCGTCCAGGGCTGACCTGCCCATTGCTTCCCACTTCCCCGGCGTATCGATCAGTGCCTTTGCGGCGATCAGGTTCTCTTTGACGGTCGCCATCAGAATGCGCCTCCAGCTTCCGGCAAGAGCACAACCAGCGCCCAGCCAATGAAAAGGGATAAGGACCAGAGATAGAGGGAAGGGTGGGTGGAGAAGGGAGGGAGGGTCATTCTGCTTCCCTCGCTGCAATTTGCAGATAGGCGCGGCGGCCGTTGAGGTCTTTGGCCTCGATTACCTCAAGCTTCCGGCCACGATAGATGACGAGATCTCCAGCCTGCACATCGGAGCGAAAGCGGATTACGACGCTATGGGTGAGATCAGTACCGCTCAGTGCCCTTACGCGGGCCCACATCGCCTGAGGGTTCTCGTAGCCATCGCCTAGCCTAAGCTTGACTTGAATGCGGTCCGTCAGTGTTCCGAGGGAAGGAGTTGATTGGTTCATCGCCCTTACTCCGCAGCCACGGCAAAGGCTTCGGGGCTTTCGGCCCGAGCAATCGGAGCATGGATGGCGCGGTGACGATCCCGGCGGCTCTTGAGATCGCGAACGAATACCCCAGCCTTGATTTCATCAAACCAGAACTCAAGCCACGGAAGCACGTACCCCTGATCTTCCGAGAAGTCTGAATAGGTCCGGTAATCGCCCATCAGGTCATCAGCGATGACGTGGGTAATGTCGTCGGCTTCCATGCCGTCGAGGCTGGAGAGGGCGATGCTGATCTTGTTGGCTTCGTCGTATTCGGCGCCATCCAGCCATTCGTGGACCAGCTTCAACGAAGTGCAGACGGCGGCAGTCTTGCCATTCTGAGCGATCACATAGACGCCCTGCACCATGGAGAGCTTGTGGCCGCTGATCGGGATAATCTGGTTGGTGGACATCTGTCTCTCCATCGGTGACGCGGTGCGTCTTTGATGAAGTGAACCTAATGCGGCACTAATGCCGCGTCAAGCATAAAGTGCGGCACTAATGCCGTAAATATTGTGCCGCAGAGCGAGAAGACGAATTACCGACTCGACTCCGTGACGGAGATGAGTCGATAGTGACTTCTCGAGAACAAATGGAGAACAAAGTGATGCGCGAGGTAACGCAGTTCGTGGTGATCTTCCCCGGCCGGTTCAACGGAACGGGTAGGGATGAGGCAAAGCTGCTGCTACGCGCGATGCATGCCGAGTATCCCCACTACAGCTTCGAAGCCGGCATGGGGCATAATCTCGATGAGGATTTTAAGGTGATCCCGATCGTCGGGAGGGTAGGAGGCGGGATCGATGACGATCCCGACCGGGTCTATCTCTGCAGGCCTCTCGATCCGACCGTCATTCCGGACCTGGTGAAGACGCTACTGCTCTATGAGACTGTCGGCGCCGGGGTGAACTGACATTATCCAGCGGTTTCCGCTGCGGGGTTGTCGGTGTCGAAACCGGCGGGGGGGCCAAGGTGGAGAGCGAGAGCGCCAATCTTCACCTCTTGGCCGTTCACATACGCTCGGGCCCTGAGGATCGCCTCGCGGTCAACCAAGAATGGGCTGAGCTGAAAGTTGAGACTGACGCGAATGATCCGTCCTGCAGGGGCCGATGTTGGAAGTTCGTATCCTTCTGCAACTGCCCGAACCAGCTCGTTTGTCTCGCCGTCCACTTCGTGGAGCAAGGCAAACGCAATAGGCTCAGTGATCTGGATCCCTTCGGGGACGACGACGGTCATTCCCGCGGCTAGCTTGGGTAGGGTGAAGGGTTCGCCGGTGAGAATATGAAGGTCGCCGTTGTAAGCGCCCATGAAGCTGAGCTTGCCCCCAACTTCCTGCCGAATGTCATCGCAGAATATCGTATAGCCGTACGGTTCAGACATATTCGCCAACCAAATCCGACTTTTTGCTCGCACCTGCCACGGGGCCAGTCACGACGGTGCTGCCGGCTGTCGGAGTTGGTAGAGTTACGACGACCGGATCGCCAATGCGAAAATTCGCGCCTACTGTTCGATGGTGCGAGGGCCTGAACACGACTTCGACGTCCTCGTCCATGGCATAGGCAAAGTCAGACAAGCTTCGAAGTGTGAGATTTCCGCCGCCAAGAAGCCTTCGGTTGATCGTGGAGCGGTCTACTCCAAGATCTTCTGCAATATCTTGCTGGGTAACACCGCGCGCAGAAGCGCGGATGTACGCCTGCTGCAGTTGCTTGTGGACGCCCGTGATGAAGCGAGCAGCTTTTCGCGATCGAGGGTCAATCTGCATCCGAAAGGACATTAGCGTAATCCTTGTATTCTACGGACTTGGGTGGGTCCAGGTTAAGGCGCTCGCGCTCAAAATTCGTTCTGAGGATGTAGCGCCCATACGTTCTTGTGACTTCTGTTGGGTCCATAAGCACGTCCTTGTGCTCCCCGAAACAACAGACAAACTGGTCCATTTGTGCGAACCACCCGAAGATACGAACGTCGACCGTCTTCAGTTCCCAGACGTGCTCAACCGGGTGGTACACCAATGATCTAAAGCGCTTGTTCTCTTCGAAGTGTTTGCCCTCGATGAAGTCCGCGAATAGCGCATAAACCTGTTCGTTTGGCGTGATCTCTGCCTGCATAACTCCAGTTTCAAGCCTAGGAAGCGCCGACCCTGCCCACTCCGAGAATTCCGGGGTGGCGTACAGGCACCTCCAAGGCTGCCGACCGCTGTCGAGCTCGATTTCGACACGGTTCAAGTCCCCATTGTCTGCCAGCACCGAGATTGTTGCCATATAAGTCAACAAACTCCCAGAGGGAAGTTAAGGATTGGTAAGTTTTTCGCAAGGGAGACATGCAAGGCTATCATCGCCTCCCCACGTACGCCGCGACCTTGCCTAGAATCCTAACCCCATCAACGTCGACTTCCTGAGCCTCATAGCTCGGATTATCGCTGATGATTTTGCAGCGCGGCGGAGTGGTGAACATGATCCGCTGCAGGCGCTTGATCTGCGGCTCTGAAAAGCCGTCGCTGATCAGGTAGACGCCATCGGCGCGCAGCTCGTGCTCCGCCAAGTCGATAATGACACGATCGCCTGGCGCATAGTTCGGAAGCATGCTGTCGCCCTGGATGGGCAGCACGATCGCGCGGTCGGGGCTAGACACTGCCTCGCGTAGGTACGCTGGTGGAATGCGCCACTCATCAACGATCTTATGCGCTGAGATAGTGCCATTGCCGATTGGCAGTACCATGACCTCGCCCACGGCGCCTTCGCCTCCGCCAGCTCTGGCGTCCAACTCTGGAATCGCGCCGGGTATGTTCGGGCTGTAGTGATCGCGGCCGTATCCCTCACCATCCGTGTCCGATGTGGGGACGTGGTTCTCATCCAAGGGAACGCGCTCAAGTTCGTAGGGCTCACCGTCGGCTGGCTCTCCAGTCAGCGCATCAACCGGCCAACGCAAATATGCGGCCAGCCCCTGTAAATTGTCGCCGCGCGGGAATGCAGACCGGCCCTGCTTGATGGTTCGCAGTAGATCGGCATTCCGCCCGCCCGACGCGGCCAGCGATGCGGCGCGGTCACTTGTGCCTGGATGCAGTTCATCGATGCGGGCGCGGATGCGTTCATAGGCGGATTTCATGCGCGGCATTCTTGCCGGATGGATAAAAGTGCGCCAGCGGCAAGAGTGCCGCAAATTGTGCTTGACCATGCGGCACAACTGCCGCATATACTTTGCGCATGGACCTCCGCACTCAACTCATCACCGTCGCTGACCAGTACGCCGTCCTCACCGAACGGGGCCGAAAGCGTGTCTCAACCCTGGCGCTCGGGCAGGGCAACCGGCTGGATGACTTTGCCAACGGATCGCTCAGTCCCACCGTCAAAACCTTTGAGCGGGCAATGCTCTGGTTTTCTCGCCATTGGCCGAAAGGGGAGCCTTGGCCGAAGGGTGTTGTGCGACCTCGCGATATCCCCAGCTCCCCCTCCAAAGAGACGGCAGGTGCCGCATGAGCGACACCGTGGCATCTCTTTTGGCCGAGATGGACCGCGTCGAGCATTGGCGCGTTATTGGGGGCTTCCCGAAATATCAGGTGAGTTCGTGGGGCAGGGTGCGCGGTCCGCGCGCTGTGCTCGTGCCCGCCCATACCCATGGCTATCAGCACGTCACGCTGTGCGTCGGATCGGTCACAAAGACGCGCCGAGTACATATCCTTGTCGCAGAGACGTTTCTTGGCCCCGCGCCTTTCGATGGCGCGCTCGTGGCCCACAATGACGGCGACAAAGACAATTGCCGCCTGATCAATCTTCGCTGGGCCAGTTCTGTCGAAAATCAGGCTGACAGATCGCGCCACTTTACCCGAGTCCACGGTAGTCGCGTGTTCGGCGCGAAGCTGGACGAATGCGACATTCCAGTGATCCGCGCCCGAATTGCTCGGGGCGATCGATACCCAGCTATCGCGGAAGCCTTCGGGGTTTCCGTCTCCACGATTTCTCTCATCAAGCGCGGACGAATTTGGAAGCAGGCCGGCGGCGCTGCCTGGCCAATCGCTCGCACCCAGGAACAGGCAAAGGTGGCTTAAATGGCAGTCGAAGATTCCGTCGCACAGGATCAGCTCAAGGCCTTCATTTCCCGGATCGAGCGGATGGAGGAAGAGAAGGCCGCCATCGCGGCTGACATCAAGGAAATCTACGCCGAAGCCAAGGGCAACGGCTTCGACACGAAAATCCTGCGCAAGATCGTGACAATCCGCAAGCAGGACGCCAACGAGCGCATGGAGCAGGAAGCGCTGCTCGAGCTCTATATGACTGCACTCAATATGCAGACCTCGCACGAGGTTGCGATGGATCGCGCCTTGCGTCGTGGTACCGCCGGACATTCCGCGCCGCTCTTTGCTGGTCGCATCGAATCCATTTCCGAACCCCAGCCGACCAAAGCGGCAGGGCAGGCGGAGCCGGGCCTTGATCCCGTGCGAGCTACCTCGTCCGTGGAGAACGAGGCCGCCGAAATCTCCACCCCCATCACCCAAACGCAGGTTGCCCCTCAGCCTGCGCGCGACCTGACCGTTCCCCCAAGCCCTCAAGGTCAGGTCGCACTAATTCAGCCGGAAACGGCAACGAGAGGAGTGGATGACCTCGGCTCCGTCCAAGACGCTCTGGAAATGTCCAGCGACGGGCAGCCCGCGGAGGGGCTTTGTAACTCCGATAGCGGGACGGCCCGTGAAGAAAAAGCAGCCGTGACGGGCGGAGAGAGTGCCGCAACCAATACGGCCGGCAATTGTTATGGCCTCGCCACCAAAGCAGAAACGGGTAAGTCGGTGGAGCCTTCGGGCTTTGCCGCGCCGGTCTCCTTCGCAGACAAGATCAAGAAGCTCCGGCCGTTGTGCCAGAGCCCTGAAGCCTGCCGTTCGTCTGGTGGGAAGGCTCACTGCAATTCCTGCCTGAAAATGGCCGGCGATGGCCTGGTGTCGGCATGAGCAGGGCACGCAACTCCGGCCCTCGCCTTGAACCGTCAAAGGTGATCTGGCCCACGATTTATGGGCTCATCCTCTTGGCTGTCGCTGCGCACGTACTGTTCCTGATTGGGGCGGCACCATGAGCGCCCAGAAGGTCTGCGATTGCTGCGGCCAGCCGATCATCGACGGCATCGAGAACGCGGCTTATCGCGCAAAGCTCAGCCCGAGTGAGCGCCAGCTATTCCTGGCCATTGCCAAGGGCAAAGGCAGAGCCGTCACCATTCAGGCTATCTGGACCGTGATCTGGGGTCTTGATCCCAACGGTGGGCCTGACTGTGCCGACAACATCATTCGCCGGCATGTCTGCGTCAGCCGCAACAAGCTTCGGCCCTTCGGCTTCGGCATCGAGAACGTTCGCGGCGTCGGCTACCGCCTCACCACGAGCGAGGCGGCGTGATGGAATTCTCACCTGTCGCCACCAATCCACTCGTACCGGCAGACGCGACCAGGGCATTTTCTGCTCGATCGTCGTCACTTCCGGCCACCATCAATGATGAAAAGCAAGGGCGCAGCGGTGACCTGCACGGCGCCTTTGGTTTTCAGCATTTCCAGTTCGGCGCGGGTGCCTCCTCCCTCACTCAGCGCCCGGCCGGTGTGGTGTCCCTCCGCACCGGCCAACCTATTCACGCGACCAAGTTGACGCTTGGCCTCGCGCAATGCCGCCCGACGAACGTTCTCTCTCAGTTCCGGTGTCGTCGGCGGGTAGTCCATCTCAATCGCCTTTCGTCGTCTCACGTTCTCGCTGGAATTGACCCTAACGAGAACGGATTGACGCATGCGAAAATCGTCTTTGACGCCGGATCAACAGCCCATGACTGATTTGTCTGTTGTCGATGAAGCCCAGCAGTGGGCCGGGATGCTGGAGCGCCGCGAACATCGCGGTCCCGGTGACACGCTGGAGGCCGCAAGGTCTCGCGTGGCCCGCAAGCACAAGCTGCCCGAGCAACTGCTTTGGACTCTTCGCTACCGCAAGCCCAAGCGCATCTGGGCTGATCTTTACAAGCGTCTCGAACTGGCTGTTGCGGCCGAAATCCAGAGCCAGGAGGCCCGCCTTGCCCATGAACTCGAAATCACCAAGGCCCTCGCTCCTACGCCGTCTCGCCTCGCTCTTGTTCATGAGGCTGAGGCTCTTCTGGGAGCGCCGGTGGGCTCGAAAACACGAGCATCTGCCGACTGAGCCTGACGAAAAATCAACCCCACGCATCGAGGACTGAACATGTTGCAGTTTCGTCATCCGAAGGAATGGCTTGATCGGCTCATCGGCAGCAAGCCCACGATAAAGACCCAGCCTCGTTGCACTTGCGGCCGGTTCTGCTCGTCCCACGAGGAAAAGCCTGATGCGACGGATCGGCTGATCAAGGACATGACCGCAGCAGGCCTCTATGTGCCGTCTCGTTTCGCCAATCGGTTGCAGGATGGTGCTCAGTGAACGCGATCCTTCACAACTCCTTCCTGTCGTTCGCCGCGGCGCACAACTTCGACGTCAACCAGGAGCTGGTTATTGACTGCTTCGCTGGTGGCGGTGGTGCGAGTGAAGGCATGGAAATGGCTATGCGCGACATGCGCCTGGCTGGCCTCCTTGCCGACGATCACCGTTGCGCGGTGGACATCGCGATCAACCATGATCCGAAGGCCATTGCGATGCACGCCGCCAATCATCCGCGGACGATGCACCTCACGGCCGATATCTGGACAGCCGACCCTCTGACCGTCACGGGCGGCATCGCGGTAGGAGCTCTCTGGGCCTCGCCGGATTGCCGCGGTTTCTCCAAGGCCAAGGGCGGTGCGCCTGTCAGCAAGTCGGTGCGTTCGCTCGCTTGGGTCGTGGCGCACTGGGCCGAGCAAGTTCGTCCGCGCGAAATCTACATGGAGAACGTCGAGGAGTTCCAAGATTGGTGCGACCTCGACCCGACCAGCCGTCCGGACAAGAACCTCAAGGGCAAGGAATTCAAGCGCTGGGTCGCTCGCTTCCGCCGCATGGGCTATCGCGTCGAGTGGCGGGTGCTGCGCGCTAATTTCTTCGGTGCTCCGACCATCCGCAAGCGCCTCTACATCATGATGCGCTGTGACGGTGAGCAGATCTTCTGGCCCGAAGAGACGCATGCAGATCCGAAGTCGGCAGAAGTCGCCGCGGGTATCAAGCAGGCTTGGCCGGTAGCTGCCGACATCATCGACTTTTCGCTCCCTTGCCCGTCCATCTTCGACACCTCGGCGGAGCTGTTCCGGCGCATG
>NZ_JAFKHD010000193.1 GCF_017307565.1 Devosia sp. | reverse complement strand
TCCATGTTCGCCTGCACCTTGAACACATAACCCGACACCTTCTTGTCATCGGGCGAAATCGGCGCCGGCAGAGCCGGTTGCGGCCGCGGTTCCGGGCCCCAATCGCCGAGCGTGCGCAGCAGTTCCGCCACGCTGATCCCCTTCAGCGCCGAGCCGAATAGCACCGGGCTCATATGTCCTTCGTGGAAAACTTTCAGGTCGAACTCGGGCAGCATAGCGCGCGCCAGTTCCAGGGTTTCGAGCGCGGTCATGAAGACCGGATCATCCACCAGGCTCTCGACTTCGAGCAGGTCGTCGATCTTGTCGAATTCGGCCAGCGTCTTGCCCTGCGGGGTAACGACGCGCTTTTCGAGCAGGTCGATATAGCCCTTGAAATCGACACCCTGCCCGATCGGCCAAAGCACCGGGGTCAGATCGAGAGCCAGTTTGCCCTGGATTTCGTCGATCAGGTCCAGCGGCGCCAGACCCTCGCGGTCAACCTTGTTGATAAAGGTGATGATCGGAATGTCGCGCAGGCGGCAGACTTCGAACAGTTTCAGCGTCTGCGCTTCGATGCCCTTGGCAGAGTCGATCACCATGATGGCGGCGTCGACTGCCGTCAGCGTGCGATAGGTATCTTCGGAAAAGTCCGAGTGGCCCGGGGTATCGAGCAGGTTCATGGTGAGCCCGTCGAACTCGAAGGTCATCACCGAGGACGAAATGGAAATGCCGCGTTGCTGCTCCATTTCCATCCAGTCCGAGCGCGTCGACCGCTGCCCCGACTTGCCGCGCACGGCGCCGGCCTGCTGGATGGCGCCCGCGGCCGACAGCAGCCGTTCGGTCAGCGTGGTCTTGCCGGCGTCAGGGTGCGAAATGATCGCAAACGTACGGCGGGTGCGGAACGGTTCGATATGTGACCGGGGGCTAGCCTCGGCGGCAGTGGACAGGGACATGGAATCTGCTGGTGCTGTGTCGCCGGCGCATTGGCACCGCGATCATCGACTTCATATGGGCGCTCTATAGAATCTGACAACCGCGCGGTCAAACGCGCGCTATGCATGGCTGGTCTTGAGCGGCCCCAATTGCACGAAGCCATCGAACAGCGGGCCGCCATGAAGATCAAGTTCCGCACGGCCTAACGCGGCGAGCGGATCGGTGTCTCCACCAAGCGCCGCATCGAAAGCAGCCTCGAACGACCGCCCGAGCTCCGGCGCAACGGCGGCCAGCCGTCGCGGCAGCCACTTGCCTGCGCCAGTCCATTCGCCGCGCCCGAGCAGCATGAGGTCGGCAAGCTTGGGATAGAGTGCCAGCGCAATCGCCCGAAGCTCGGCCGCGGGACGCGCGCCGCGCAGGTCTTCCAGCAGATCGCTGATCTGGTAGCGGAGAAGCTGCAATCGCTCGCCCGCCAACGGCGCCGGACCTTTGGCCAACAGCGCCTGTGCCCGTTCGCGCAATTCCCGCGCACCGGCAATGTCAGAGCCAACGAGGCGACCTTCCGCGATCATGCTCAACAGCACTGGTCGGCCATGCTCGACATCATTGGTAAGAAACGGCGCAAGGCTCTCCTCGTCGTAGACAAAAGCCTCCACTGGAAAGCCCCCGGCACAAAAGGCCTCCCGCCGCGCCCGCTCCAGCGCCGGATAGACCACGATGAGATCGATGTCAGAGCCCGTCGTGCCCTCGCCTCGCATGATCGAGCCTGCGACCAGGGCAAAACGGGCGCCGATGAAACGCTCGTGGAGAAGATCGGCCGCCACGGCGAGTGCCTGGTTGGCGAGGAGGTTGGCTTGGTAAGGCGACAATTGCGCGGTCCTTGCTGCGGTCTATGCGGCGGACACGGCGGGCATGAAAAACCCCGCGCGTTTCCGGCGGGGTTGGGTGCTGGCTATGGTCGAAAATTCAGCCCGTACGCACTCTGCCCCCCACCTTGTCGGTGGTGGTCATGGAAATGCGGGTCATCATTGCGACAAACTTGGCCATGTCGGAAACGCTAGCCCAGGGCCTCGATGAAATCAACGGGCCGACCCTTTGAGGTCAGATCACCTCGTCGGCCACCATGCGGCCGATAAAGTCGCGAACATCCCCGACCACAAGGCCGAGATCGTCGATGCGCTCCTGGGTCAGGGGCAAGCCATCGCGCACCTCCTGCTCGATGGCCTTGGCAAGGTCAGAAATCGCCCATGCACCAACACCGCCCGAGGCGCCCTTGATCGAGTGCAGCAGCAGCGCCACGTCTTCCGCGTTCGTGGCGAGTTTCAGCCGGCCATAGTAGTCGCGGATCGTCGTATCGAAGAGGCGAAGCACTTCGAGTTCTAGCGCTTCATCGCCCAGGCACTGCTTGGCCAAGTGTACCAAATCGACCGGCCGCATGGTCCGTGTCCGGTTGTCCGATACGAGTTCCGCTTTTACAGCCTGGCTGCCGGGGGCCATCTAACGCTCCGTCTACTACCGGCCGCCCGGAGGCGACCACGCATATTATCGCTCCTGAGCGTAGAGGCACCTCATGAACAGGCTGTTAAGCCGCAACTTTGCCTTTGTTTGGCTGTTCATGAGCGCCGGTTTCCACGGCAAATTAACCTTTCGGTAGGAAATTGTTCGGTTTGCATCAAATTGAATGTAATAGTGAATAGTGAGCCAGCGTGCGGCGGCGGAAGGTTCGGGAACGGGCGGTGCATTTGCATCGAATTGTTCCGATTTGACCACGGCCCGTTAAACGGGTCGGGGCTAGTCTCTTCCAGAAGCCCGCTTTGTCGCTAGAGTGCGGACGCGAGAGTTGTAGAGAGTATGGCCAATAATCAGAACACCCAGAACGATCCGGCAGCGTTGGCCTTTTCGGCCGTAGAAGACGCGCTTAAAGAGTCGGTGTTCAGCCTCGACCCGTCCAGCCGACCAAAGGCCGAAAAGAAGCCTGAGCCGGCCCAGCCGCGCTCCGAACGTCTCCGCACTGCCGACAAGATCGCGCAGCAGGCCGGTGCTGTGGCCAATGATGATCGCGCCTCGTCCGCGCGCCTTCTCCATGGTCTGCAGAACCACTCGTCCGCGACCCCCACCTGGCTGGCCACCATTCTCTCCATTCTCTGGGTTGCTGTCGCCGGCACGGTTGCCGTGCTGCGCTATGGCCCGGAAATGGCCAATATCGGTCAGTTCGCTGGCACCATTGAGTTCATCGCGCTTGTCGCGATCATCGCCCTGCCCGTCCTCGGCTTCTTTGCCGTCGCCACCCTGATCCGTCGCGCGCAGGACCTGCGCAACGCTGCGTCCTCGATCACCCAGGCCGCCATTCGCCTGGCTGAACCCGAAGTGACCGCTGCCGACAAGGTCGCCTCGGTGGGCCAGGCCGTGCGCCGTGAAGTCAACGCCCTGGGCGATGGCCTTGAGCGCGCCCTGTCGCGCGCCGGCGAGCTCGAAGTGATGATCCACAACGAGGTCACCGCGCTCGAACGCACCTATTCCGACAATGAATCGCGCATGCGCGCGCTCATTGCCGAACTCGCCAGCCAGCGCGAAAGCGTGCTGACCAATACCGAGCGCGTGCGCGAAGCGATCACTGAAAGCCATACCGGTCTCGTCTTCGATCTCGACATGATCAGCCAGCGCATTGCCGGCACCATCACCGAAAGCGGCGGCAATCTCTCGCGCGCCCTCGAAAGCGGCGGCGATGCTCTCAACGCGGCCTTCTCCGAACGCTCGGAGAATTTCGCCCAGCTGATGGACAACCGCACCACCGACTTCCTCGCGGCTCTCGAAAGCACAGCGGACCGCACCGCCGGGGTCGTGGAAGACAGCACCAATCGCGTCACCAGCAATTTCGACAGCCGCACCGCGGCTTTCACTGCTGCCATCGAACGTCACATCGACACCCTCACCGAGGCCCTCGACAGCCGCGCCGGCAGCATCGGCAATACGCTCGATAGCCAGACCGTCATGCTCACGACCTCGATCGAGGACAAGACCGACGCCCTGGCGAACCTGCTCGCCATCAGCGGCACCAAGCTGGTCGACCAGCTGGGCGAGCACGGCGACATTGTCACCAAGGCTCTCGAATATCTGGGCACCCGCATCGGCGACGACGTCTCCGGTCGTGCCCGCGAGGCCGAGTCGATGCTTGGCGCCCTGTCGCGCCAGCTCGATGAATCGGTCTCTATCCAGCTCAACTCGCTGGAAAGCCGTCTTCAGTCCGCCCTGATCGAAATCAATGGCGCACTCGACGACACTGCTGAACGCGCCCGCATCACCGTTTCGACCGCCGGTCAGGATTCGCTCGGTCAGTTCGACGCGCGCCTCGGCGAAATCACCGGCATGCTCGACCAGCGCCTGACCGCCCTCGACAGCGTCATCGGCGACAAGGGCGATCAGCTCATCAACCGTCTCGACCAGCACGGCTCCAGCTTTGCGACCCGCGCCAATGTCCTCGAAATGGCGCTCAACGAAGAGTCCGGCCGCTTCAACGACATCGTCAGTGAACGCACGCGCGAAATGAACGACGTCATCGGCGCCAAGGCCGCGGCGATCACCGAGAGCCTGACCAACCGCACCCGCGAAATCTCCGAACGCCTCGACACCTATGCCGAGACCCTGTCGGAATCGCTCGACAGCCAGACCGGCCGCATCGACAGCGTGCTCTCCGGCCGTTCGGAACAGCTCGCCAGCCGTCTCGATGCCTATGCCGAGACCCTAAACGTCGATCTCGATAGCCGCACCGGCCGCATCGACGAAGTTCTGGCCAGCCGCTCCGCGCAGCTCTCGAGCCGCCTCGATATTCACTCAGAGACGCTCAACGCCGACCTCGACAGCCGCACGGCGCGTCTCGACGGCGTTCTGGACAACCGTTCGCACGAGTTGGCCAACCGTCTCGACTCCTACGCTCAGACCATCGACCTCAACCTCGAAGGTCGCGTCGGCGAAATCGCCCAGGCCATCTCTTCCGGTGCCGAAGCCATCGAACAGACGCTTGCCGGCCGCGGCAGCGAAATCAGCGAAGCCATCCGCGTTCGCTCCGAGGAACTGGGCCAGACGCTCACCACCAGCACCCAGGCCTTCGACCAGGCCATTGCGGGCCGCACCCAGCGCCTTGCCGATACTCTGTCCGAGCGTACCAATACGCTGTCGCTCGAAATCGAAAGCCGCACCGGCGCCCTCTCGGGTCAACTCGAAGAGCGCACCCAAACGCTCGCCGCGACGCTCGACGAGAAGCAGACCCAGTTTGCCGCCGCGATCGAAGAACGTTCGGGCCGCTTCGTGTCCGATCTCGATGCACGCACTTCGGCAATGACCGGTGCCCTCGAAGCCCGTACGGCTGCCATGGCCGGCGCGCTCGACACCCGCACCAGCGAGCTCAACGCCTCCTTCGAGCGCCACACCGGCGAGCTCACCGAGGCCCTCGACGCCCGCACGCAGGAACTGGCCTCGACCGTCGGCACCCGCACCAGCCAGCTCTCGAGCGCCCTCGCCGCCCGTACCCAGGCCCTGGCGGACACCCTGTCCACCCAGACCGCCTCGATGGGCGAAACCATCGGCCTGCATACTGCCGAACTCGCCCAGACGCTTGACCAGCACAGCGCCGCCGCGCGTGAATCGGTCGACGCTTCGCTGCGCAACGTCACCGAAACCATGTCGAGCCGCCTTGGCGAGATGTCCTCGACCGTTGCTGGCAAGGTTGCCGAAATCGGCACGGCGATGACCGAAAACCTGAACTCGGCTCTGTCGCGCGTCGACGAAGCCCAGACCGGCGTCACCGCCCGTATCGACGCGGCCAGCGCCAGCTTCGACGAGAACGTGCGCAAGGCGACCCAGATCGTGGAAGCCGGCGTCGATGCCGCCCGCCAGTCGATGGTCGACCTGGTCGACAAGCGCCTCGGCACCCTGCCCGAGGCCATCACGGCCCGCGCCGACATCACTGCCGAGCGCCTCGCCGCCCTCAACGCCTCGATCAACACCTCGATCACCCAGTCGATGGCCGATCTCGAAGCCGGCGCCGACCGGATCGAGGAAACCATCTCGACCCGTATCACCGCCGCGACCCACGCGATCTCGGACGATGTCACCGCCACGGCCAACCGCATGGACTCGGCCGTCCGCTCCGCCCTCGACCAGATCCGCATCGCTGCCGGTTCCATCGACGAGATCGTCTCGGTCCGCGCGGTCCAGACCGTCGACTCCATCGAAAGCCGCCTCAGCGAGATCAACCGCTCGGTCGAAACGCACACGAGCGAATTCGCTTCGCTGGTCGATCAGAAGTCGGGCGAACTGCAGTCGGCTCTCCGCGGTCACGGCAACCTGCTGCGCGAAGCCCTTGCCGGCAATGCCCGCGACGCCGAGGAAATCATGTCCGTCTCTTCGAGCCGGATCCTCACCGACGTCACCTCCGCCCTCAACAAGCTCAACGACTCCAACCTGCTGCTGCAGCGCGTTCTCGACGCCTCGACGACCAACCTGGCGACGCTCGAAACCTCGATTGCCCAGCAGACCGCGAGCTATGCCGGCACCATGCGCGACGCCATGGGCCAGACCGAGGAAGCCGGTGCGATGGTCAGCCGCCATGTCGGCGCCCTGCAGCACACGATCGGTGCCATGGTCGACGAATTCGCCGGTATCCTCGGCAAGCTCGACCTCGAAGTGGTCAGCATGTCCCAGGCCTCGCGCGCCCTTGACGCAACCAGCTCCAACGCGTTGGAATCGCTCGAAGAACGCCGTGGTGCGATGGATTCTCTCGCCGCCAGCTTCGCGACCCGTGCCGACGATATCGATGGCCGCATGCGCATGTTCGCCCAGTCGATTGCCGATACGGTCAACGACACCGAACGCCGCATGATTGCCGCTCGCCGCGCCATGGACGAAGCGCTGGCCTCGACCAGCAACACGGTCAACGAAGCCCTCACCAACGCTACGAGCAGCGTCAACGACGCCCTCTACGTTACCAATGAGCGGTTCACCTCGACCCTCAACGAGCGCTCGGCACAGGTCGACAACGCCGTACAGCGCGCTGCCGAAGCTGCCGCAGCCGCCCTCAGCCAAACCTCGTCCTCGGTCCGCGCCGCCCTCGCCGCGCAGTCCGAGCAGGTCAATGCCAACCTCGAAGACAATGCCAACCGCGTCAGCGACCTGCTTGCCTCGACCGCTGGCAGCGTGACCGATGTCCTGACCTCGACCACCAGCTCCCTGGCCGACACCATTTCGGACTCGACCAGCTCGGTGCGCAACACCATCGCGTCGAACACCGGCCAGCTTCGCCAGGCGATCGATCAGTCGACCAGCGCCTTCCGCCAGTCGCTCGATACGACCACCGAGGAAGTCTCGACCCGTCTCGGCGATTTCCGCGAAGCCGCCGATGGCGAAAGCCGCCGCACCAATGCCGCCCTCCAGGAAGCCCAGCGCCGCCTGGTTAGCGAAATGCAGCAGGCCGTCGAAGAAGCCACCCAGCGCTTCTCCGACACGGCCCGCGCCATGCGTGAAACGGCCCGCGAAGTCGGCCACGAGCTTGAAGCCACCCGCGCCGAACTCGCCCGCGGCGTCAGCGAACTGCCCGAAGAAACCCGCGCCAGCGCCGCAGCAATGCGCCGCGTCGTGGCCGAGCAGATCGAAGCGCTCAGCGAACTCAACGCCATCGTGCGCGGCCAGCCGGCCACCCACGACCTCACCGACCGCCGTGGCAACCAGCCGCGCGCTACCGCTGCTCCGCGTCAGCCCGAACCGGCTCCCTATCAGCCGCCGCGCCAGCCGGAACCGGAAGCCTATCGCCCCGAGCCTGCCGCGCAGACCCTGGTCGATCCGATCCGCACCGCACCGCGTCCCGCTGAACCGGTCCGCGCTCCGGCCCGTCCCGCCGCTCAGGTCCAGCCGACCCCTGCGCCTGTTCAGCAGCCCCAGCCAGCCCCCGCTGCCCGCCCTGCCGCCCCCCAGCCGCAGCGCCAGGAAGCAGAGGCCGGTGAAGGTGGTGGCTGGCTCCGCGACGTGCTGCGCAACGCTTCGGCCAGCCAGGCCGGCCAGCCGACCCAGGGCCTCTCGACGCTGACCGAGGAAATCGCCAACGCTATCGACGACAACGCCCTGGCAGATGCCTGGGCCCGTTATCAGGCCGGCGAATCCAACGTCTTCTCGCGCCGCATCTATTCGCTGACCGGCCAGGGCACCTATGACGAAGTCCGCAAGCGCCTGCAGCGCGATCCGGATTTCGCCCGCACCGCCCAGGCCTATATGAGCGATTTCGAGCAGCTGCTTAAGCGCGCCGCCGCCGGCCCGCGCCCCGCTGCCGAAACCCGCGAATACCTGCTCTCCGACCGCGGTAAGGTCTACACGACCCTCGCCCACGCCAGCGGCCGCCTGAGCGGATAGCCAAGGCCCAAGAACAAAAAGCCCCGGAGCGATCCGGGGCTTTTTTGTTTGGGTAGAAGAACGTTGAGAAGCCTGCTTTGGCGCTAGCCCTCACCGTTGATCAGACACGCCGCGCCTTATGGGCTAGTGACTGGCGACCGCCTGGTCGGCCTCTCAACTCGCCTTCGCCGGTCGCATCCTCAGCGATATCCACACACAGAACCCACCGACAAAGGCCATACCTGCGGCGACAAGATAGGCCTGCGGACCAAGATCCTGCACCAACCAGCCAAAGCCGATAACCGCCACCACGGCGAGCAATTGCTGGCCAACGACGAAGAGGCTCTGCGTCTCCGCGGCGATATCCTCGCTGGTCCAGTTGGCAATGAAATGCACACAGCCGAGATAGCCGATGGCAAAGGTAATGCCGTGGGTCATCTGCAGCGCGATGAGCAGTGGCACACCGGGCTCGAATGCCATGATCGACCAGCGCAGCACGGAAGCACCCGCGGCAATCATCATCACCGTGCGAGCGGAAATCTTGCCCCCAAACCGTTTCCAGAGAAACATCATCGTGGCTTCCGAGGCGGAGCCGAGAGCGATCAGCGGCCCAATGATGTCCTCCGGAATGCCCTGCTGTTTCCACAGCAACGACCCGAAGGCGTTCAGCACAAGGTGCGTGGCATAGACCATGCAGAAGCCAAAGAGCGGCAGAATGAACCACGGCTTTGCCACATCGCGCAAACTACCCGCAGCCTTGGTTGCGGCCGCGGCAATGGTCGGCTGCTCTGCCGGCGCGCGGAACGCCGGCAATTGCAGCGCCACCAGCGCTCGCAGGATTGCGAGACCCACAAAGAGCGGCACGAAGACCCCGGCGCCAAACCACACGACGAGATAACCGGTCAGGCCATTGAACAGCATATAGCCGACCGTGCCCCACGCCCGCATGACGCCGAAATCGGTGCCGTTTCGCCGCGCCAGTCGCATGGTGGCGGCATCGAGCACCGGCCCGACCGCGCCACTCGGAAGACAGACCAGCGTCCAGAACAGCAGGATGCCCCAGAACTCGTTCACGAAGAACAGCCCGATCGGCACGATGCCGCCGATCAGCGCGCCGATGACGATCACCTGCCGCCAATCCCTGGCGCGGTCGGCAACGCGGCCGATCACAAGGTTGAACAGCAGGATAACGACGATCGGGGCGGCATTGATGATGCCGATCTGGTCGGGCGTAATGCCCTTTTCCGAAAGCCAGATGGGAAGAAACATGACGGCAGCGCCGCGCCCAGTGAAAAAGCGCGCATAAAAGGCCGATGTGCGCACTTCGTGCGTCACGCGGCCGGCAAGACCCTGGC
>NZ_JAFKHD010000192.1 GCF_017307565.1 Devosia sp. | reverse complement strand
AGCATCGAATGGCTGATCGCGTTCCGTTTCGTGCAAGGCTGATACTCCCTGAGTGCAGTGCTTTCATCAATCCCACGCAGAGTCAATCATCAACTTGCCATTTCCGATCATCTGCGCGCATGAATGACCGAACATGACTGTTTGCGATTGACAGCGTGTACCGTTCTATGGCCATGTCCGGCCAAATACCCCTTTGCCTGCCTCCAGCCCCTGGAAGCAACCACTCACATGACCGTCACTCCGGCTCGCCCCGAGAGGACGGTTTGTGAATGGGGCATAATTCGACCACCTGGCGCTTCACGCACCTGCTGAAGCGCATATACCTCTGGGAGGAAAAACCCATGTCCACCGCGCCCAAGCGCCTTGAAAACAAGTGGGACGACGCCAAGGCCGCGTCCATGACCGAGCCGGAGCGCCTGGTCTACCGTTCGAACATCCTCGGTTCGGACAAGCGCGTCACCAACCATGGCGGCGGCAATACCTCCTCCAAGATCATGCAGAAAGACCCTCTTACGGGCGAGATGGTCGAAGTCCTGTGGGTCAAGGGTTCGGGTGGCGACAGCGCCTCGATCAAGCTCGACGGCTTCTCGACGCTCTATATGGACAAGCTGCGCGCCCTCAAGGGTCTCTATCGCGGCCTCGAGCACGAAGACGAAATGGTGGGCTACCTGCCCCACGCGACGTTCAACCTGAACCCGCGCGCCGCTTCGATCGACACCCCGCTCCATGCCTATGTGAACCACCCCTACGTGGACCACATGCACCCGGACGCGATCATCGCCATCGCGGCCTCGAAGAATTCCAAGGAACTGACCAAGCAGATCTTTGGCGACACCATCGGCTGGCTCCCCTGGAAGAAGCCGGGCTTCGAGCTGGGCCTGTGGCTCGGCAAGTATTGCGAAGAGAACCCGAACTCGAAGGGCCTGATCCTCGAGTCCCACGGCCTCTTCACCTGGGGCGACTCCCCCAAGGAATGCTACGAAACCACCATCGGCATCATCAATCAGGCCATCGAATGGTTTGAGAAGGAAACCGAAGGCAAGGTGATTTTTGGTGGCGCCGCCACCCAGTCGCTCGATGCCGACGCCCGTCGCGCCGTCGCTGCCAAGCTGATGCCGAAGATCCGCGGCTTCATCTCCGAAGACAGCCACAAGCTCGGCCACTTCGACGACTCGGCTGCCGTGCTCGAATTCGTCAATTCCAAGAACCTGCGCCCGCTCGCAGCTCTCGGCACCTCCTGCCCCGACCACTTCCTGCGCACGAAAATCCGTCCGCTGGTCATCGACTTCGATCCGGCCAATCCGGACGTCGATGCCGTGATCGCCGGCCTTGATGCCCAGATCGCCGCCTATCGCGTCGACTACCAGGCCTATTACGATCGCTGCAAGCACGACAACTCGCCGGCTGTTCGCGATCCGAACGCCGTCGTTTACCTGATCCCGGGCGTCGGCATGCTGACCTTCGCCAAGGACAAGGCCACCGCCCGTATTTCCGGCGAGTTCTATGTCAACGCCATCAACGTGATGCGCGGCGCCTCGACCGTTTCGGAATATCAGGGCCTGCCGGAGCAGGAAGCTTTCGACATCGAATACTGGCTGCTTGAAGAAGCCAAACTGGCTCGTATGCCCAAGCCAAAGTCCCTGGCTGGCAAGATCGCCCTCGTCACCGGCGGCGCCGGCGGCATCGGCAAGGCCACGGCTGCTCGTCTCCTCCGTGAAGGCGCATGCGTCGTCATCGCCGACATCGACCAGACCGCTCTCGACAACGCTACCGCCGAACTGACCGGCGTTTTCGGTGCTGACTTCGTCCGTCCGGTGAACATCAACGTCACCAAGGAAGAGCAGGTCCTCGCCGGCTTCGCCCACGCCGTGGTCGAATTCGGTGGCCTCGACATTCTTGTGTCGAATGCCGGCCTTGCTTCCTCGGCTCCGATCGAAGACACGACGCTCGAACTCTGGAACAAGAACATG
This sequence comes from Devosia sp., assembly GCF_017307565.1. Lineage (GTDB taxonomy): Bacteria > Pseudomonadota > Alphaproteobacteria > Rhizobiales > Devosiaceae > Devosia. Next base: position 7,709 of record NZ_JAFKHD010000192.1, on the reverse strand, counting down.
GACATCCTGTCCACGGGCTATTTCCTGGTTTCGCGCGAAGCCTTCCGCCTGTTCCGCCAGCAGAAGATCGGCGGCAACGTCGTGTTCGTCGCGTCCAAGAACGGCCTCGCCGCTTCTCCGAACGCGTCGGCCTACTGCACCGCCAAGGCTGCCGAAATCCACCTGGCTCGCTGCCTCGCCCTCGAAGGCGCGGAAGCACAGATCCGCGTCAACGTCGTCAACCCTGACGCCGTGCTGCGTGGTTCGAAGATCTGGGCTGGCGAATGGCTCGAGCAGCGCGCATCGACCTACAAGACCGACAAGGACGGCCTTGAAGAGATGTATCGCCAGCGCTCGATGCTGAAGCGCTCGGTGTTCCCGGAAGACATCGCCGAAGCCATCTACTTCTTCGCTTCGGAAGCCTCTGCCAAGTCCACCGGCAACATCATCAACGTCGACGCCGGCAACGCCCAGTCGTTCCCGCGCTAAGCAATAGGAAGAAGATACCCCTCACCCGTCTCGCGCTGTGCGCGATCCACCCTCTCCCGCAAGGGGAGAGGGGCGGTCCGGTGGCTCAGCGAACTCGGTCCTTCCCTTCTCCCCTTGCGGGAGAAGGTGCCCGAAGGGCGGATGAGGGGTATTCTTCCTCTGGGAGAGAGCAAAAAAATGACCGAACACATCATCGACGCATCCATCGTCGAAGCCGAAAACACCAAGCGCGAAGCCGATCTTCGTCGCGACTATGAAACCCTGGGCGAACGCCTCGACCGCCGCGGCGTCTCCATCGACGCCATCAAGGCAAAGGTCGCAAAGTTCTCCGTGGCCGTTCCCTCCTGGGGCGTTGGCACCGGCGGCACCCGCTTTGCAAAATTCCCTGGCGCCGGCGAACCGCGCGACATCTTTGACAAGATCGAAGATTGCGCCGTGATCGCCCAGCTCACCCAGGCGACCAAGACCATTTCGCTCCACATTCCGTGGGACAAGGCCGATCCGAACCGTCTGAAGCAGGCCGCAAGCCGCTTCAACCTCGGCTTCGACGCCATGAACTCGAACACGTTCTCGGACGCCAAGGGCCAGGTGCAGAGCTACAAGTTCGGCTCGCTCTCGTCCTATGACGCGGGCACCCGCAACCAGGCGATCGAGCACAATCTCGAATGCATCGAGATCGGCAAGACCATCGGCTCGAAGGCCCTGACCATCTGGATCGGTGACGGTTCGAACTTCCCCGGCCAGGTCAATTTCGCCGATCAGTTCGCGCACTACCTGGAATCCGCCAAGGCGATCTATGCCGCCCTGCCGGACGACTGGAACGTCTATACCGAACACAAGATGTACGAGCCGGCCTTCTATTCGACGGTCGTGCAGGATTGGGGCACCAATTACATCATCGCCAAGGAACTCGGCCCCAAGGCCCTGTGCCTCGTCGATCTCGGCCACCACGCCCCGAACGTGAACATTGAAATGATCGTCTCCCGCCTTGCCCAGTTCGGCAAGCTCGGTGGCTTCCACTTCAACGATTCCAAGTATGGCGACGACGATCTCGACGCCGGCTCGGTCGATCCCTACCGTCTGTTCCTCGTCTTCAACGAACTCGTCGACATCGAGAACCGCGACGCGAGCTTCCACCCGGCCCACATGCTCGACCAGAGCCACAACGTCACCGACCCGATCGAGTCGCTGATGCTGTCCGCTTCGGACGTGCAGCGTTCCTACGCCCAGGCGCTCCTCGTCGACCGTGCGACCCTCAAGGCAGCCCAGAACGACAATGATGCGCTGACCGCCACCCAGCAGCTGCGCCACGCCTTCCGCACCGATGTCGAGCCGATCCTGGCTCTCGCCCGCCTCGAAGCCGGCGGCGCCATCGACCCGCTCAGCGCCTACCGTGCCTCCGGCTACCGCGCCAAGGTCGCCGCAGTCCGTCCCGCCGTCGAAGGCGGCTCGGGCGGCATCGTCTGATCCCAAAACGCCTCTTCTGGGGAAACAAAGGTCCGGAACGCTGTTCCGGGCCTTTTGCTTTTCAGGGTTTTACAAACCCGCCAAAATAGTCGAGCGCGTAGGCCTCAATCCCTTCGACGAGGATCACCTCCCGCCCCTTGAACCAGCCCGCATTGCCCTCGCTCCTGTCGACATAGCGCCCGTGCGGCCCCTGCCAGTCAAAGCCGCCGAGAAACCGCCCCTCCCCATACATGGCTGTCAGCGCCGCCTTGATCGTTTCCCCGGCCCGCGTGCCGTCGATCAGGTCCGGACGCTTGATATAGCCGTAGTAACTCATGGCCCAGACCGGCTCGAGTCCACGCCAGAGTACTTCCTGGCCCAGAAAATCGGTGCCGCCGAAATAGCTATCGAGATAGCGCCATTCGCCATCGGCCCAGCTCAGGTCATGCGCCCCCGGCCGGCAGGGCGCGACCTTCTCGCCGCCCCCGACATAGGTTGCCGCCTTCGCCCGCACGACGGCGGCAGTCAATTCGTGGATATCCATGCCGATCCCCTGTGAGACTGAGGGGCAGCTAATCACGCCACGCGCCAGAACTTGTCAGGACGGTTCGCGCATGAAGGCCGTCGCCTCCAGCATCCAGTCGCGGAACATCCTGATCTTGGGCGCATTGCGTCGGCTTTCGGGGTAGACGAGGTAGTACCCGCGCCCGGCCGGAGCCAGAAGCGAAAAGGGCTGGAGCAACCGCCCTGAAGCGATCTCATCGCGAAACAGGGCCGGCGTCAGCATGGTCACGCCACGCCCAGCCATTGCCGCCGTGCCAAGCAGGCTTTGCCAGTTCATCAAGCTCATCGGCCGTCCTTCGGATGAAAAGCCCGGCACGCCCGCGGCAGCAAACCACATGGTCCACCACTCGTCCTGCGGATCGAGCATCGGCAGCTTCAGCAGATCCGCCGGTTCCCGCACGCCGCCAATACTCTCGGCCAATGCCGGACTGAGAAGCGGCGTAAAATCGGCCTTCACCAGCAGATGCGAGACCAGCCCCTTTTCGGGCGGCGCAGCCAGCGTGCGGATGCCGATATCGAATTCATCCGTAAGCAGGTCGACCATATTGCTGGTGCTGTCGAGCCGCACCGCAATATCCGGGTGATCCATCTGAAACAGCCCCAGATTCTGCGCCAGCCATTGGCTCGCAAAGGTCGGCACCGTGGTGATCGAGAGCAGGCCATCCACTTCGCCCCGCGTATCGGCAAAAGCCTCGCGCATGATTTCAAACGCCTGCCGCACCTGCGGGGCGAGGCTCGCACCCACTTCGCTCAGCGCAATCTGCCGCGGCTTTCTCAGAAACAGCGGCGCCCCAACGCGCTCCTCGAGCAGCTTTATCTGATAGCTCACGGCCGCCTGGGTCATGCCCAGTTCCTCTCCGGCCCGGGTAAAACTGAGGTGCCGCGCGACAGCCTCGAAGACGCGAACGGCACTGAGCGGAGGCAATGACATGGATAAAACCTCCTTATGCAGACTTGCCGAGCTTTAGTTGGATACTGCGCACAAAGAGGCGCATTTTGCGATCAACGTCAACCTGACAAGAGCACTGGCCATAAGGTCAGCGAATGTATGAAATGATCAGCATCCCGAGCTTTCTTGGTTTTCTCATGCCCTTGCCTGCTCTGCTCAGCAAGGACGGGACCGCGCCGCGCCGCCGCCGGGCAATCCATGCCCTGCACCTCTCGCCCTATATCCTGAAGGATGTCGGCCTCGATGAATTCGAAGGGCTCGCGCCGGACCCGCGCTGGGTACAGCGCCCCGATCTTGAGCGCTAAGGCTTGAGCTTTGCCGTGGGCGGGCTAAAACAGAGCCATGTCCAAGACCACGCCCGCCACGCAGGCCCTCATTAAGGCCGGTATCAGCTTCACCCTCGCCAATTACGACTATGACCCCAATGCCGAGCGCGTCGGGTTGCAGGCGGCCGAAGCCATGGGTGTGTCACCGGGCGAAGTGTTCAAGACGCTGATGGCCGAGCTCGACGGCAAGCCCATTTGCGCCATCGTGCCCTCCGACGAGGAGGTGAACATGAAAAAGCTCGCCGCTGCGCTCGGCGGCAAGTCCGCCCACATGATGAAGCCCGCCGACGCCGAACGTCTGACGGGCTATAAGGTCGGCGGCATCAGCCCCCTCGGCCAGCGCAAGCACGTGCCGACGGCGCTTGACGAAATGGCTCAGCTCTACGACGAGATCTTTCTCAACGGCGGCCAGCGCGGCCTGCAAATCCGCATCAAGCCGGACGACCTGGTGACCGCGCTCGATTGCGTGATCGCGGATTTGACGCGCTAGCCCGCTGGGGCTGGGAGCGACCTAACCCAAACTCGATGTGCCCCCTGGATGGGAAGGCCAGGAGGAGGTGGAGCCACACGCTCAAACACCTAAAAACCACCCTCCAGAAAAGACAAAAGGCGCCCGATTGGACGCCTTCATCTTAGCTACCGATTTTGCCTAAAACTTAGGCAGAGTAGGTGCCGCGAGCGATCGACTTGATATCACCGCGGGTGATGCCCAGGTCGTTCAGCTGGCGCGTGTCGAGCGAGTTGAGCTCGCGCAGGGTGCGCTGGTAACGGGCGAAATCGGCGATTTTCTTTGCAATGTTCATTTTGGTTCCCCTTCGTTTGATGACCTCTATGTAGACCGGAGGGGTCGTGATTAGTAGATGGTCAGTCTGCACATCCGTTATGCACTGCGCGCACACGGAACGGGCATATGGTTCATATTCGGTTTATGTAGTTTTAACCCTGCGCAACGCCCGATCGGCCACTGAAGGCACCCAACTCACTGATCTTGAAACAAAAAACCGGGCCCCACTCTCGCAGGACCCGGTTATTTCAATTTTTGACCAGATGGTCAGACCCATGCATTAGCGGGCGGTCGGTTCTCGCCCCTGCTCACGCGCTATGCGCCGGTCTTCCCGCATCTCGAACCACATGGCGTTCAGGATGCCGAAAGTGCAGGCAAGTCCGAGACCCAGGATCCAGGAAAAATACCACATCGTCTGTCTCCTAGTAGGCGTTGGGGTTCTTGTTGAGCGTCGTGGTGGTCACTGTGCCGCGCATGACGCGGAAGACCCAGGCGGTATAGAGCAGGATGATCGGCAGGAAGACCACGGTTACGAGCAGCATGACGAAGAGCGTCAGGTGGCTCGAGGAGGCATCCCACAGGGTCAGCCCGGCCTGCGGCAGCGTCGAAGACGGCAGCAGGAACGGGAAGAGCGAGAGGCCGGCCGTCGAAATGATGCCGAAGATGCCCACGCTGGCCGCCAGCAGTGCCGGTAGACCCTTGCGGGCGTTCAGGCTCAGCACCGCCAGCGCCATGCCGGCAAAGCCAAGCACCGGGGCGGCGATCATCCAGGGATAGGTGCCATAGTTGCTCAGCCATCCGCCGCGAACCAGTTCGACGGTTTTGGCCAGCGGATTGATCGGCGCATTGGGGTCGACGACGCTGGTGATGGTGTGCCCATCCATAAAGGCGAGCCACACGCCACCGAGCGCGAAGAGCACGATGGTGCCGAGCCCGGCCCAGATGCCAAGCGTGCGACCACGTTCGGCCAGCACACCCTCGGTCCGCCCGACGATCACAGCCGCCCCCTGGGTGGCAATCATCAACAGGCTCACAAGGCCGCAAAGCAGGGCAAAGGGCATCAGGAGCTGGAAGAAGTTGCCGGTGTAGAAGATGCGCATGGTGTCATCGAAGTGGAAGGGCGCGCCGAGCAGCACATTGCCCACCGCCACGCCGAAGATCAGCGAGGGCACGGCCCCACCGACAAACAGCGCCCAATCCCATACCGCCCGCCAGCGGGCGTCGGCGATCTTGCCGCGGAACTTGAACCCGACTGGCCGCAGGATCAGGGCCAGCAGGATCACGATCATGGCGAGATAGAAGCCCGAAAAGCTGACCGCATAGAGCGGGGGGAAGGCCGCAAAGATGGCGCCGCCACCGAGCACGAGCCAGACCTGGTTACCTTCCCAGGTCGGGCCGACCACGTTGAGCAGCACGCGCCGCCCGTCGTCGGTGCGGGCCGCGAAAGGCAGGAGAGCCCCTACCCCGAGGTCACGACCGCCCATCACGGCAAAGCCGATCAGCAGTACGCCGAGCAGCAGCCACCAGATGAGCCGCAAGGTTTCATAGTCGAGTGGAATGGTGCTCACGATCCGAGCTCCTTGGTCGCGTGGGTGGCAGGAAGGGCGGCGACCACGAAGTCGTCGACATCCGAACTATCGGCAAAGGCGTGATCCTTGGGCCCTGCCTTCACGATCCGCACCATCAGGACGATCATGATGATGAAGAGCACGGTGTAGAGCAGGGTAAAGAAGGTCAGCGAGATCACCAGGTCCCAGAAATTGAGGCCCGAGGCGGCATAGAAGGTTGGAAGCACGCCTTCCACCACCCAGGGCTGCCGCCCGAATTCGGCGATAAACCAGCCCGCCTCGATGGCGATCCAGGGCGTGGGCAGCAGGAAGAAGCTCAGCCAGAGCAGGTTCTTGTTGCTGTCGAGCTTCCCCACCGATGCCTTCCAGAACCAGAAGGCAAAGAAGGCGATGAAGAAGAAGCCAAGCCCCATCATGATGCGGAAGGTCCAGAACAGCGGCCACACGTCCGGCACGGTATCCTGTGCCGCCAGGGTGATTTCCGCGTCCGTGGCATTGCCCACATCCTCGCGATACTTCTTGAGCAGCAGGCCATAACCAAGGTCGGCCCAATGCTCGTCAAAGGTCGCGCGCGCTGCCTGGTCGGTGCCGTCGGCCCGAATGGCCTGCAGCGCGTCATAGGCGATGATGCCCGAGCGGATGCGCACTTCGGCGTGCTGAACCAGTTCGTCGATGCCCAGCAGTTCCTCGTCGAGCGAGCGCGTGGTGATCAGGCCACCCACCCACGGGATTTGGATCTGGAACTGCGGCGCCCCACCATCGGGACCGGGTAGCGCAAAGAGCGTCCAGGGGGCCGGCGCTTCTTCGGTGTGATAGCTGGCTTCAAGCGCAGCGATCTTCATCTTCTGGTGTTCGGTTGCGACATAGCCGCTTTCGTCACCCAGGACGACAACCGACAGCGCACCGGCAAGACCAAAGCTGGCCGCGACGACCATCGAGCGCTTGGCGATCTCCACATGCTTGCCGCGCGCCAGATAAAAGGCCGAAATGGCAAAGATGAAGACAGCACCGCAGACATAGCCGGCGCTGACCGTGTGCACGAACTTGGCCTGCGCGACCGAGTTGAACAGCACGGCCATGAAGTCGGTGACTTCCATGCGCATGGTGTCCGGGTTGAACTTCGAGCCCACCGGGTTCTGCATCCAGCCATTGGCGATGAGGATCCACAGCGCCGAAAGGTTGGTGCCGAGCGCCACGAGCCAGGTGACGACAAGGTGTCCGACCTTGCTCAGGCGATCCCAGCCGAAGAAGAAGAGACCGACAAACGTCGCTTCGAGGAAGAACGCCATCAGCCCTTCAATGGCGAGCGGGGCGCCGAAGACGTCACCGACATAGTGGCTGTAGTAACTCCAGTTCATACCGAACTGAAATTCCATGACGATGCCGGTGGCGACGCCCATGGCGAAGTTGACGCCGAAAAGCGTGCCCCAGAAAATCGTGGCCTTGCGCCAGATTTCGCGGCCGGTCATCACGTAGACGCTCTCCATGATGGCCATCAGGAATGACAGCCCGAGCGTCAGGGGGACAAAGATAAAATGGTACATCGCGGTTGCGGCAAATTGCCATCGCGAGAGTTCTACGACTGTCATGTCGATCATGGCAGG
>NZ_JAFKHD010000191.1 GCF_017307565.1 Devosia sp. | reverse complement strand
CTTCTTCACCTCCGATTTCGGCGGCAGCCCGATGATGTACATCAACATCATCTGGATCTGGGGCCACCCGGAGGTCTACATCCTCATCCTGCCGTGCTTCGGCATCTTCTCGGAAGTCGCCTCGACCTTCTCGAGCAAGCGCCTCTTTGGCTACACCTCCATGGTCTATGCGACTGTGGTGATCACGGTGCTGTCCTATCTCGTCTGGCTGCACCACTTCTTCACCATGGGTTCGGGCGCGAGCGTCAACTCGTTCTTCGGCATCACGACGATGATCATCTCGATCCCCACGGGGGCGAAGATCTTCAACTGGCTCTTTACGATGTATAAGGGCCGGATACGCTTCGAACTGCCGATGATGTGGCTCATCGCCTTCATGCTCACCTTCACCATCGGTGGCATGACCGGGGTGCTGCTTGCCGTGCCGCCCGCCGACTTCGTGCTGCACAACTCGCTGTTCCTCGTGGCGCACTTCCACAACGTGATCATCGGCGGCGTGCTGTTCGGTATCTTTGCCGGCATCAACTACTGGTGGCCCAAGGCGTTCGGCTACAAGCTCAACACCTATTGGGGCAAGGTCTCGTTCTGGCTCTGGAATGTCGGCTTCTGGCTGGCCTTCGGTCCGCTCTATGTGCTTGGCCTGATGGGTGTTACCCGGCGCCTGCGCACGTTTGACGATCCGTCGCTGCAGATCTGGTTCATCATCGCCGGCATCGGCGCCCTGGTGATCGCCGGTGGCATCGGCGCCATGCTGATCCAGTTCGCCGTGTCGATCCTTGGCAAGAACAAGGAATGGGACACCACGGGCGATCCGTGGGATGCGCGCACGCTCGAATGGGCGACGTCTTCGCCCCCGCCGCAATACAACTTCGCCTTCACGCCCATCATCCACGACAATGATGCCTGGGCTGACATGAAGAAGCGGCAGGCGCAGCGTCCGATCAACGGGTTCATGGATATCCATATGCCGCGCAATACCGGCACGGGCGTTATCCTTGCCGGCCTCAGCGTCGTGCTCGGCTTTGCCCTGATCTGGTACATGTGGTGGCTGGCCATCCTGAGCTTTGTGGCTCTGATTGGTGCTGCCATCATCCACACCTTCAACTACGACCGCGACTACTACATCCCGGTCGAGGCCGTCGCCGACGTCGAGAACGAACGCACGCGCCTCTTGAGCGGAGCCCGTTAAGATGAGTTCAAACGCAACGACCGCAGAGGGCGAAGCCCCGCAGTTCTACGAGCTCGTGCCGCACCACCACGCTGCGCATGCCTCGACGCCCATCGGGTTCTGGATCTACCTGATGAGCGACTGTCTCATCTTCGCTTCGCTGTTTGCGATCTACGGCGTGCTCGGCGGCAATTTTGCTGCCGGCCCGTCGCCGGCGCACCTGTTCAACCTGCAACTGGTGGCGGTCAGCACCACGGCGCTGCTGCTCAGCTCCATCACCTATGGCTTTGCCATGCTGGACATGGAAGAGGGCAAGAAGACCGGGACCGTCGTCTGGCTCTCGATCACCGGCCTTCTGGGTGCAGTGTTCCTGGGGCTGACGCTCTATGAATTCTACCACATGATCCTCGAAGGGGCGGTGCCGCAGCGTTCGGCCTTCCTCTCGGCCTTCTATGTGCTGGTTGGCACGCACGCCCTGCACGTGACCTTCGGCATTCTCTGGCTCATCACGCTGCTGGCGCAGATCGGCATGAAGGGTCTGATCCCGGCCAACAAGATCCGCGTGCAGTGCCTGTCGATGTTCTGGCACTTCCTCGACGTCATCTGGATTGGCGTCTTTACTGTGGTCTATCTGATGGGGATGCTGCGATGAGCGCTTCGACCTCCACCGACACGCTGGGTCACTCCCATGCCCACCCGAACCCTCATTCGCATGGGGCAGGGCACGACCATGGCACCCGCCGCAGCTACCTGATCGGCTTTGCGCTGTCCGTCATTCTCACCGCCATTCCGTTCTGGCTGGTGATGGGCGACGTGATTGCCGATCGCACGGTGACGACCCTCCTGATCATGGCCTTTGGCGTGGTGCAGATCTTCGTGCACATGGTCTATTTCCTGCACATGAACACCAAGTCCGAGGGCGGCTGGACGATGATGGCGGCGATCTTCACGATCATCATCATCGTCATTGCCCTGGCCGGTTCGCTGTGGGTGATGTTCCACCTCAACACCAACATGATGCCGGGCCATGTGATGAACCCGGCGGACCTGATCTGACGCCATGAGTGAGCGTAAAGGGCAGGGGGCTCGAGGACTTTCCTTCGGGCTCTCTGCCTTTATTGTCTTTGCCGTAATCTGCACCGTTGGCTTTGCCTCGCTCGGCATCTGGCAGGTGGAGCGGCTTGCCTGGAAGAACGCCCTTGTCGAGGCGGTCGAAACGCGCAGCACCGCCGCGCCGCTCGATATCGCGACGACGAACTGGGCGCAGTTCGATCCGGAAAAGAACGAGTATCAGCGCGTTTCGCTCAGCGGGCGATATGAGGGCGCGGATACTTTTACCCAGGCCGTGACCGTCTACGGCGGCGGGTTCTGGGTGATGACGCCGCTGCAACTGGCCGATGGCCGGTCGGTGCTGATCAATCGGGGCTTTGTGACGTCCGAACAGCGCGCAGCGGGTGTGCCGCGTCCCGAGGGCGAGGTTCTGGTGACGGGGCTCTGGCGTGTCAGCGAGCCCGATGGCGGCTTCCTGCGGGCCAATGACCCGGCGGGTGGGCGCTGGTATTCGCGCGATGTCGCCGAGATCGGTCAGGCGCTCGGGATTGCCTCCGTTGCACAGTTCTTTGTCGATGCCGACGCCGATGGCGCTGCCTACCCGGTGGGCGGGCTGACCGTCTTGAGCTTTTCCAACAATCACCTGGTCTACGCGCTGACCTGGTTCGGGCTGACCTTGCTCTCGGTCTTTGCGCTATTCTGGCTGCTGCGGGATCGCTGGCGGCGCTAGGCCTTGATGACGGGCAGGCTGATCTCGAACAGCGCACCGCCTTGCGGCGCCGTCGTCACAGTGATCTTGCCGCCATGGCGTTTGATGATGTCGCGCACAAGGCTCAGACCAAGCCCTGCACCATGCGGGGACTGGGATAGTCGGTGGAACGGCCAGAAGATCTCTTCACGATGCTCAAGGTCGACGCCGGGACCATTGTCTGACACCCCGATCCGGCCGTCCTCTTCCACCGTCACACGAATGTCGACCTCGGGGCCGCCATGGGCCATGGCATTGTGGATGAGATTGGCGACGGCCCGAGACAGCGCGGACGCATCACCCTTTACCTCGACCGGCTTTTCGGGGGCCACGAACTCGATGTCATTGCCCGCATCGATGGCAAGGGGCGCGAGGTCGGCGGTGACCTGGGCTGCGAGGTCGACAAGATCGACCGTTTCGAACGCGTCCGGGGACAGCGCCATGCGATGCAGGTCGAGCAATTCGTTGGCCATGCCGCCGAGGCGCGCGGAGTCACGCTGGAGCTGCCGCTTTTCCGGCCCGTCAGGCAGGGATTCGAGGCGCGTCTGCAGAATGGCGATGGGCGTGCGAAGCTCATGGGCGGCGTCGGCGAGGAAGCGGCGCTGGCGCACGATGCCGCTGTCGAGACGGTCTAGCGCCTCGTTGAAGGCGCGTACCAGCGGTATCAATTCTGTGGGGACGCGGTCATAGGGCAGGCGGACATCGCTCTGGCCGATATCGACAAGAGCCGCCTCGCGCGCGACCTGCTCGACGCCGGCGAGCGAACGACGGATCAATGGTGGAATGGTCAGCATGGTGGCGCCCGAGAGCAGCACCATCAACCCGATGAACATCGGATTGCCGAATGCCTTGGTGATGACATTGAAGCCGAGGGACGGACCGCCGCCGGTCATGACCCAGAGCCGGCCGTAGCTGGAATTGCGCGTGCGGACGACGGCAAAGGGTGAGCGGGGGTCGCCGAAGTCGCTGAAATTGGCCGAGGACACGTGGGTCAGGTTCTGTGGGAACAGGCTGATCGGAGTCGGCACATTACCCTGCTTGATGACGTTGCCATCGGCGTCGATGAGAATGAACCAGAAGTTCGGATAGGTTTCGACCACATGGGCGAGCGCCGGAGTGGGGCTCATGTAGAAGCTGCGATCTTCGATGCGCTGCACGGAGCGCACGATGTCGTCTACTACGCCATCATCAAGGCCCTGCTGGGAGGCAACGGCCAGGAGAAACGGAACGGCCGCGAGCAGAGTGTAACTGATGATCACCACGATCTGGATGGCGATCAGGCCGCGTGAGAGCACGCGGCGCAAGGACAAGGTGCGTTTCACGAGGTGGCCCTGAGCAGGTAACCGATGCCGCGGATGCTGTGAATTTCGACGCCCGCCGGAGCGAGCTTGCGCCTAAGGCGGGATATGTGGGCGTCGAGTGTGTTGGAGGCGATCTCGTCGTCAAAGCCGTAGACGGCCTCTTCGAGGGCGGAGCGCGCAACGGTCCGGCCAGCGCGACGCACAAGGACTTCCAGCGCCAGCACTTCGCGACGGGTGAGCGTCAGCGGCTCGCCATTTGCCGTGGCCGTGCCATCGCCGAGGTTGAAGGTGAGCTTGCCGACGCTGATGCCCATGTCGGCGATCATGGCCGGGCGGCGCATCAGGGCGCGAATGCGGGCGACCAGTTCGTCGACGACGAAGGGCTTTGCGAGATAATCGTCGGCCCCGGTTTCAAGGCCTTCGATGCGGTGCTCGGGGGAGCCGAGGGCGGAGAGCACGATGATCGGCAGGCCGGCCTGTGCCTTGCGCAGCGCGGGAATGATAGTGAGGCTGTCGCCGTCCGGAAGTTTGCGATCAAGCACGGCGATGGAGTGAACAGCATTTTCGACCGCTTCGAGCGCCATTTCCAGGGTCGAAACGTGGTCCACCAGAATGTCGTGGCGCTCGAGAGCACTGATCAGCGCCTTGGCCAGATCAAGCTCATCCTCCACCAGAAGAATACGCATGGTTACCTCATTACGTTCGCACTTATGGCGGACAATGATTGCCATTGCATTGCGTGGGCTTTGCAGTTTCGCAATGTTGCGGCAATATGAGCAACGCTAAAGAAGCGCGATACGAGCAGTTTGACTCACGCGGCGGCCGGGTGCACCGGACTTTGCGCCAAGCCTTGAATGGACACAGCCTTGGCCGACAGTTTGCCCCGCGAGTGCATTACGATGCAGCCCATGCCGCCACCGAACGCTCCAATCTCCAGATAGGCCAGTGCCCACAGGCCGATAGACGATCAATCGACCCCCTTTCATCAGGACACTCCCATGACCACAGCCCACGAAAAGCCCGAATGGGCACAAAGCAAGCGGGAAAAAGAAAATGCCCGCCGGGTCGCCGAGGGCCTGAAACCCAAGCGTCGCATTGGGCCATGGGTCGTGCTCGGTCTGGTCGTCATTGGTGGCGTCGTCTTCTTTGCAACGCGCTCGCCCGCGCCGGTCGAACCGACGGAAGCAGCCGAGGCCGCTCCGGTCGTGCGGCAGCTGCTGTCCTCTGAAATTACCGAAATCGCCCCGGCGACGCTGCGCCAGCGGGTCAAGGTGACGGGCACGCTCGTGCCGGCCAAACAGGCGGTTGTTGCCTCGCAGGCTGCGGGCAGGGTGCTGAGCGTTGCCGTTCGCCCCGGTGACAGCGTCAAGGAAGGTCAGGTTCTGGTCGAGATCGATCAGGCCAATCTGGCGCTGCAACTGGCGCAGCAGCGCGCCACGGCCGACGCCACGCGCGCCCAGCTCGTTTCGTCCCAGCAGCAGCTCGAGCGCACCGAAGAACTGGCCCGCCAGGGTCTGACCAGCCCCTCGGCGCTGGAACAGGCCCGCTCGGCCAATGCGGCCATGCAGGCAAATCTCACCGCACTCGAAAGCGCTGTCTCGTCGGCTGAGCTGGCCCTGAGCAACGCGACCGTGCGTGCGCCTATCGATGGCATCGTTTCGGAACGCTCCGTCGAACCGGGCCAGACCATCGGCACCGGCACGGCGCTCTTTACCCTGGTTAATCTCCAGGAGATGGACTTCCAGGCTTCGGCCTCGATCAATTCGAGCGCGCTCGTTTCGCCCGGCCAGCCGGTCGAAGTCACTGCCACGGGTCTCGACAACCAGACCTTTGAGGGGCGTGTGACCCGCGTAAACCCGGTGGCGGCCACCGGTACTCGCACCGTTCCCATCTATGTCTCGCTCAACAACGATTCCGGTCGCCTGCGCGGCGGCATGTTTGCCACCGGCCTGATCACCGTGGTCGAAAAGCCCGACGCCATTGCCGTGCCCGCGACTGCCGTGCGCGAAGACGCCGAGGGCAGCTATGTGCTCAAGCTCGACAACGGCACGCTCGCCCGCCAGGCCGTCGAACCCGGCACTGCCTGGGACCGCGGCGCAACGCTCGAGGTTTCCGGCCTCACCAAGGGCGATGTCGTGATCGCTTCGCTGCTGACCGAGTTGTCGGCGGGCGAGGCCTACGAGATCGTCGAGGACTAATCGATGTTCCTGACCCGTATCAGCGTCAATCACCCGGTATTTGCCACCATGATCATGGTGGCGATCACGGTCTTTGGCTTTTATTCCTACCAGCGCCTGCCGATCGAGCAGATGCCCGATGTCGACTTCCCCGTCGTCGCCGTGGTCGTCAGCTATCCCGGCGCTTCGCCCGAAGCGGTCGAGGCCGACATCGTCGAGCCCATCGAGGAGGCGGTCAACACCATCGCCGGCCTCGATACGATCCAGTCCACTGCCCAATCTGGGCAGGCCATGGTGCTGATGATCTTCGACCTCGAAGCCAATTCCCAGCAGAAGGCGCAGGACGTTCGCGACAAGATCGACCCGGTCAAGGCACGCTTGCCCAGCGGGGCCGGCGAGCCGCGCGTGCTGCGCTTTGACCCTTCGGCCATGCCGATCCTGTCGCTGGCAGTCAGCTCGAATACCCTCTCCGATCGCGACCTGACAGCGCTGACCGAAGATATCATCGTCAAGCGCATCTCCAATATCAACGGCGTCGGCAGTGCCAGCGTCGTGGGTGGTGTGCCGCGCCAGCTCAACATCAATATCGATCCGGACCGACTGACGGCCTTCAATATCACCCCGAGCGCGGTGACCCAGGCCCTGCAGGCGGCCAACAAGGATCTGGCCGCCGGCTCGATCACCCAAGGCACGATCGTGCAGTCGATCCAGGTTCTCGGGCGTCTCGAAGACCAACAGGACTTTTACGACATCGTCGTGGGCAATCAGGGTGGCCAGCCGGTCACGCTGCGTGACGTCGCGACGATCGAAGACGGGACGGGCGAAGCCTCGAGCCTTGCCATTCTCAATGGCGAGCGGGCGCTTGCCGTCGATATTCTGAAGACCCAGGGCGCCAATACCGTCGGGGTCGCCGCCGATATCCGCAAGACCATTGCCCAGCTTCAGCGTAGCGAGCTGCCCGAAGGGGCTGTCAACATCGAGGTCGTGGTCGATAATGCCAAGCCCGTGGAAGACTCCTTCCACGCCGTGCAGAACATGCTCGTCGAAGGCGCCATTCTCGCCGTCGTCATCGTCTTCATCTTCCTCAACTCGTGGCGCTCGACCGTCATCACGGGCCTCACCCTGCCGATCTCGATCATCGGCACCATGGTGGCGCTCAATTTCCTGGGCTTCACGCTCAACATGATGACGCTGCTGGCCCTGTCTCTGGCCGTCGGTATTCTGATCGACGACGCCATCGTGGTGCGTGAAAACATCACGCGACACCTGCATATGGGCAAGAGTCACCGGCAGGCTGCTTTTGACGGCACCAATGAAATCGGTCTTGCGGTGATGGCGACGACCCTGTCCATCGTCGCGGTGTTCCTTCCCGTCGCGTTCATGGACGGGATCATGGGCCGGTTCTTCCTGCAGTTCGGCGTCACCGTGTCGGTCGCGGTGCTGATCTCGCTGTTCATCGCCTTTACGCTCGACCCGATGATGTCGAGTGTCTGGTATGACCCGGCGGCCAATCCGAACGCCAAGCGTGGTCCCATCGGCAAGGCCGTGCAGCAGTTCGACCGGCTGTTCGAGTGGATCACCGGCGGCTATCGCCACCTCATCCGCTGGGGCCTGAAGTTCCGCAAGACGGTGCTGGGCATCGCTGTGCTCTCCTTCGTCGGCACCTTCTTCCTCTTCCCTCTCGTCGGCGTGGAATTCATTCCCGCGACCGACAACGGCAACTTCTCGATCACCGTCGAGACGCCGGCCGGGTCGAGCAAGGAATATACCGCGGCCAAGATGCGGCAGGCCGAAAAGGTCGTCCGCTCCTTCCCGGTGGTCAAGACGACCTATTCGACCGTCGCGGGTGGCCTGCAATCGGCCGGCGCGAATTCCGGCACCATGACTGTCACGCTCGTCGACAAGGCGGATCGCGACATCACCCCGATCGCGTTCATGCCGCAGGTGCGTCAGGCGCTCGATGCCGTGCCGGGCGCGACCTTCCAGGTCTCGGCAGCTTCGGGTCTCGGCTCATCCTCCGCCCCGGTTTCGGTGACGCTCTATGGCGACAGTTTCAACGTTCTCGAGCGGCTGGCCGACGACCTGATGGCGGAACTGCGCAAGATCGACGGGCTGATCGACATCAAGTCGAGTCTTGATGATGCCCAGCCGGTGGTCGGCATCACCATCAATCGCGACCTCGCCGACAGCCTCGGCGTGTCGATCGCCCAGATCGCGTCGACCATGGCGCCGCTGATCAGCGGTGACGACGTGTCCGACTGGACCTCGCCCAATGGCCAGGTCTATTCGGTGGTCGTCCGGCTGCCCGATTATTTGCGCAACGACATCGACGCCATTGGCAATCTGCCGATCGCGGCCGGTTCGAACGGCATGATCACGCTGTCGCAGGTGGCCGATGTGGTCGAAAGCACCGGGCCGGCGACGATCAACCGGAAGGACCTGCAGCGCGGCGTCACCGTCGAGGCCAATCTCGAAGGCGTCGAGTTGGGCACGGTTACGCCCAAGCTGCAGGAAGCTATCAGCAAGCTGTCCTTCCCGACCGGCTATCGCAGCTCGTTCGGCGGCGAAGTCGAGCAGATTGCCGACACTATGGGTTCTGTCGGTTCGGCGCTCCTGCTCGCGGTGATCTTCATCTACCTGGTTCTCGCCAGCCAGTTCGGCAGCTTCCTGCAGCCGATCGCCATCATGGGCTCGCTGCCCCTGGCGCTGATCGGGGTGATGGTGGGTCTGCTCGTGGGCGGTTCGACGCTGAACATGTTCTCGGCCATCGGTTTCATCATGTTGATGGGCCTTGTGGTGAAGAACGCCATTCTACTCGTCGACAATGCCAACCAGCACGTGAAAGAGGGCTGGAACCTCTATGAGGCGCTGGTCGAAGCTGGTGTCACGCGCTTCCGCCCGATCATCATGACGACGCTCGCCATGATCTTTGGTATGCTGCCGCTCGCGCTGAGCCTGCATGAAGGCAGCGGGCAGAATGCGCCGATGGCCCACGCCGTCATCGGTGGGCTCATCAGCTCCACGGCGCTGACGCTGCTCGTGGTGCCGGTGCTGCTGACCTATATCGACAGCTTCAGCCGCTTCACCCGGCGCTTCCTGCCCAAGTCGCCCGATGACCACGAGCACGTGGCGCCGGCGCCCGCAGAGTAAGCCTCGATCCTTCGCCCCGCCGGTATCCGGCGGGGCGAATGTCTTTTAGTGCCCTGGTACGATGAAATTGGCCCGCTGCGCCGTGGCTTTT
>NZ_JAFKHD010000105.1 GCF_017307565.1 Devosia sp. | reverse complement strand
TGCTTGGGCGGGAATACCTATTTGCTAAAACCCTGCCAGAACGTGCCGGGATCGAGCGTCTGCGCGTCGCCCACCAGGTCCGAACCGCCGAATTTTGCCATCAGGGCAAAGGCCTGCTGGGCCGGTTCGGTATGGGCGGGATCATAGGTGCTGACGATGCCGGCGCGATAGTCGTCACGCAATTGCTTGAAGAGAGCCTCGTCGTCGGCCGCGCCCATTATGCTCTTGAGACCCTCCCAGACCGCATCGTCATGCAAGAGGACATCCTTGGCCTCAAACGAAGCCTCGAGGAAAGCGACCAGCGCGTCATGCTTGGCTGTCGCGGTTTCATCGGTAAAGGTCCAACCCAGAAGCGGGGGTTGTTCGGAAACACCGAGATCCCGCAGCATGTCGGCGACCGAAAGCAGTTCGGTGGCGCCGGCGACCTTTGAGCGCGCGTTCCACTGCCAGAAATTGAGCGCGGCATCGGCGCCGCCATTGCCGAGCAGTTCATTGACGAGCGGTGGGGCGCCATAATTGGCCTTCACGTCATCCACAAGCCGCGCGCCGGTGACGCTGTTGTAATAGGCCTGCAAGGTCACCCAGCTCTTGTCGACCGGCCCGCCGGCGACGGCAACGGTCTTACCCTTGAGGTCCTCAACCTTGGTGATGGTACTGTCCGGTCCGACCATCAGCCCGCCGACGGCGAGGGAATGGGGAACCATGGTGACCGAGCCGCCCTGGTGGCGCTGGATCGTCACCCAGACGAAGTCGGAAAGGATGACGTCGACCTCACCGGCCTGAAGTGCAATCTGCCCGGCGCGGCTGTCGGCCAACGGCCGAATGTCGAGTTCGACGCTGTGCTTCTTGTCGAGGCCCAGCGCCTTGATGGTCTCGATTTCCCACTGAACGGTGCCCGATTCCTGCACGCCCAGGCTCAATGGCTGCGCCAGCGCGGGCGTGGCGATCATCAGTGCCAGCGCCGCCGTGGTGAGTTTTGCACAAAGGCCCATAGCACCCTCCCAAGTCCCTTATTCGCATTCGATAACACCGCGGGTCATCGGCGAACGCAATGTATCGTATTGAGCCCGAGCGATTGCGGCGGG
>NZ_JAFKHD010000190.1 GCF_017307565.1 Devosia sp. | reverse complement strand
CGGCCGGGTCCTTGCGCACCGTGATCGCCGGAATGTCGGTCTTGGGCTGACGCATCCACGAGGTTTCAGGCGGGAAGATCGGGAAGTCTGGAATGAAGGTCGCCAAAACTTCAACGTCGTCCGACAACGTCACAACTGGCAGAAAACCGCCGAAGGGAATGGTGTCCGCTTCTTCAAGGCCAGCAAGGATGGGGTGGCGGGCCGCAGGCGTGGCGGGAGCCGTGGTGTCCTTGGGGCCATAAACGCCAGCACGATTTTCCGGCGAGCACCGCAGGTAGGTGTGACGTGTCCAGGTCTCGAGATCGGGATTGATCGGCCCGGTGCCGCCCAGATGCCCCTGGCCGCGATGTACGCCGAAGAGATCTGCAAGACCAAAGTCGGCTCGCGTTTCGCCATTGTGGTCGGCGATGCCCGTCTCACCGGTGGCGATGATGGAGCCGCCCTTGCTGGCAAAACTGCGGACATGGGCAAGTTGCTCGTCGCTGAGCGCGCCGATATTGGGGAGGATGATGACCTTGAGGCGCTCATGAGCGCTTGCAATGTCATCGGCATGCAGTGGCACGTACGGAATGGCGTGGCGGTCGAGCGCTTTGACGGCCCCGCGATAGGGCGCCATGGTCTTTTCCGCTGCGGTGTCGCGGCCGAAGAAGTCGTGGTTCTGCTGGGTCCAGACGACGCCGACATCGGGGCGGATTTCGCGGTTAATCAGAATGTCCTGATTGTCAGCGTGCCAGCGGAAGACTGGCTCGGCGCTCTTATACTGGCGGCGGTCTTCGTGGGACGAACCGATGTGATGCCACCATGGCTGGATGCCGCCGGCAAAACCGGCCGTTGCCCACAGCCGCGCTTCAGGTCTGGGCATGGACGAGAGGCGGAAAGACGGTGCGCCCAATTGATATTGGGGCATGGATTCTGGGATCAACTTGTCCCAGCCTGCGATCTCGTGAAGACGCTTTCCGGCCTCGGTGTTCTGTTCGAAGCCTTCGATGGCGCTGCGACGCTGATGGTCGAGCATGACAATCGGTGTCTGGGTGAGAATGCCCTGCAGGTCGATGAAGCGCTGCGAATTGTAGAGAACTTCGCCGCTGATCATGCCCATCCAGGAGCAGTGTTCGCCCCCGGCCGCGCGGGTGACGCGGTTGTTCAGCGCCCAGATTTCGGTGCGGCGTTCAAAGTTCCAGCGGATCCAGGCGCGATAGCTTTCGTCGGACCAGTCGTGGTCCTGCGGCAAATCCATCCCGGCACGGGCCTGGAACTGTTCCTTGCAGTGGTCGCAATAGCAGATCTTGTTGCGGGGCAGGCCAGCCCAGCTGTTGTCGGCAAAGCCATCGGGCTGGCTGCGCTCGATGATCTCCTCCATTACGCGCGGCAGGTAGTCCGTATAATAGGGCGAGCCAATGCAGGTGACGTACTTGTCGGCGAGGCGATAGGGCTCGCCATTGCGGTCAAGGCAGATCCAGTCCGGATGAGCCTCATAGAAATCCTGGGCGACGCGGTTGGAGTCCATACGCGCGATGACGGCGAGGCCTTCTTCGCGGGCAGCCTTCACCACTTCTCCGTAGAGGTCGCGGTCGCCGAGCTTTTCGGCGCGGTGATGCAGTTCGAACTTGGATGGGTAGTAAGCAACAATGCCGCCGGCATTGACGATAACGCCCTGAACCTTGGTCTTGCGCCAATGCTCGCGCCAGAAGTCGGCGTCGTAACGCTCCGGATCGCATTCGACCAGGTTTGTCTGCCCCCAACGCAATGCAGTCTTGTACCACGGTTGCGCGCTCATTCTCGTCCTCCTCAGGCTTTTGACGTTCGTCGTCCAGAGCTAGCGCATCGCCGGGCTGGCGGTAGACCCAAGCGCCGTTCTTTCCGCGATGTGGAAGCAAAAACCCAAGGATTTCCGGGCTCTTCCACGATGCGGAAAACAAGGAGCGCAGGGATTGAGCCGAGCCTAGGTAGCGCTACCGTGGGGCTGTGTGTGTGACCCATGCCAGACAGAAAAATTGGCAGATCAGACATCTATTCGGGAGGATGAGATGAGCATTTCAAGACGCGGTTTCCTGGCTGCTACCGGCGCGGCAGCCGCCGGCATGGCCATGTATGCCGTCACCAGTGGTCGCGCCTTTGCCCAGGGCGAAGATGCACTCAAGGTTGCCTTCGCGGCGCGTGGTCTGCGGACCATGGATCCGTTTCAGTCCATTCAGGGCGTCGACAACTGGGCGATCATCGCCATCTACGACAAGCTGGTCGATCTGCCGCGTTGGCGCTTCCCGGATACCCAGGACGAGCTGGTGCCGCGCCTTGCCACCAGCTGGTCGAGCTCGCCCGATGCCAAGACCTGGACGCTCGAATTGCGTCAAGGTGTGCAGTTCCACCGCGGTTATGGCGAGCTGACCTCCGCTGACGTCAAATACACCTTCGACCGCGCCACCGATGGTCAGCGTGTTGGCGGTGTTCGCGCCAAATTCGTCAACATCGACAGTACCGAGACCGATGGCGATTACCGCGTCATCTTTAATCTCAAGCGACCTGATCCGCTGTTCCTGCTCGGCGTGCTCAGCGACTATGATGCCGGTATCCTCTCGGCCAAGGCCGTGGAAGAGCTCGGTGACGAGTCCCTCGGCCGCGACGCTGTCGGTACCGGCGTCTATATGCTCGAGACGGTCCACGAAGACCCGTCCCAGGGTGTCACGGTCGTTGCCAACCCGGACTACTGGGATACCAAGGCCGCCACGCCGAAGATCCACTTCCGCTATATCGCCGATACTACGGCCCGCACGCTCGCCCTTCTTTCCGGCGATGTTCACATCATCGAAGGCGTGCGCTCGCCGGGCTGGGCGGACTCGATGCGCCAGCGCGACCCGAACCTGATCTTTGACGTTGTCAGCCCAGGCAGCTTCTTCACCATCCAGTTCAACCTGACCAAGGCGCCGTTCGACGACATCCGTGTCCGCCAGGCCCTGTTCTACGGCATCGACCGCGACGAGATCACCACGGCCATCGCCCCGATCAGCCAGCGTACCTATGGCCTCAATCCGCCGAGCTTCCCCGGCGGCTTCAATGTCGACACGATTCCGGAAGAGGTGGCTTACAAGTACGATCCTGAAAAGGCCAAGGCACTGCTCGCCGAGGCCGGCTATCCTAATGGCCTGAGCTTCCCTAACGATACCTCGCAGCGCGAAGACTTCTCGGCCATCATGCTGATGATCCAGGATCAGCTGCGCCGCATCAATGTCGACATGCAGCTCAACATCAAGGATCATACCGCATTCCACGCCGACCAAAACATCGGAACCAACGCGCTGAGCCAGCAGTCCTCGGCAATGCCGCCGGTTCCGACCCAAGTCATACTGACCTACCTGACCGCCGCGGGTGAAGTGAAGGCGGACGGCAGCGGCGGCTCGAACATGAGCCACTATGGCGTGACGATTCCGGGCATCGACGATCTACTCAATCAGGCTCTGGCCGAACCCGATCTCGATAAGCGCATCGCCATCGTTCAGCAGATCGAGGTCCAGGCGCTCAAGGATGCCGTCATCCTGCCAGTCTCCAACAACGGCTTCATGATGGTGCGTTCGCCAAAGGTCGATCTCGGGTTTGAGGTCGAGTCTGGCTACGTCAACTGGCACCTCTCGCAGGCGACTATCAGCTAGTCACGTTCTGAAGGACCCGGGACGTGCCCCTGGGTCCTTTTTTACTTTTTCAGGTTGGGGTTCGTATTCATGTCGTCGGCGCCGCACATCACTATCGTTTTTTCTAGTGCTCTCAAGGATTCAGCGGGCGCAATCGAGTGGGCGGTCGATGATCTTGTTCGCGCCCTTGAACAGCGAGATATCGCGGCCGTTGTGTCGGAAGCACCCTGCTCAGGCCTCGCTGTCGAGCTTTCTTCTCCAGCATCCGCGCCGAGTGCACCCCTCGGCGTTGATCTGCCCAGTGATGCGGAGGCCATGGCTCTCGTGCGCCATGGTGACCGCATCACTGCCTGGGGCAGCGACAGCCGCGGCCTCGTCTATGCCATCACAGAGCTTGCCGATCGCGCCCGCACAACGACTGATGCCGACCCATTCATTGGCACGTTCCCGCTGGTCGAAAAGCCGTCCTCGCGTATCCGTTCGATGTCGCGCCTCTTCTGCTCGGAAGAGGAAGACAAGGTTTGGTTCTATGACAAGCAGCAGTGGCGCGAGTACCTCTCGATGCTGGCGTCCAACCGCTTCAATCGCTTTTCGCTGGCCCTGGGCTTTGGCTACAACTACCCCTATCACAACCCTTGGATCACCGACGTCTACTTCTACTTCCCCTATCCGTATCTGATGGATGTCGCTGGCTATAAGGTTGACGTCAAGGAACTGAGCGCGGAAGAGCGCGATCACAATCTCGAAATGCTCCGCTTCATTGGGCGGGAAGCTGCTCGCCGCGGGCTTGAGTTCCAGCTGGCGCTTTGGACCCAGCGCTATGATTTCGATGACGTGCCGCGTGCGAACTACACTGTTCGCGGCGTCACCGAAGATAATTTCGCGCCCTATTGCCGAGACGCCGTTGCGCGCCTTCTCAACGAAGTGCCGGAAATCACCGGCCTGACCTTCCGCGTTCACGTCGAAGGTGGCGTGGCTGAGGGGGAATATGGTTTCTGGGAAGAGGTTTTCTCCGGCGTGGCTTCAGCCGGCCGGCCTATCGAAATCGACATGCACGGCAAGGGCCTCGATTTTACGATGATCGACATCGCTCGAAAGAGCGGCATGCCGGTCGCCGCTTCACCCAAATATATCGCCGAGCATATGGGGCTGCCCTACCACCAGTCGGCGATCCGCAACAAGGAATACCCGCCTGAGATCGCCAAGAGCGAGCGCGAGCAGTTGAGCGAGGGCTCGCGAAAATTCTTGCGCTACTCCTATGGCGACCTGCTCAAGAAAGACAAGGATTTCAAGGTCATCTACCGCATCTGGCCGGGCACGCAGCGTGTGCTGCTCTGGGGCGACCCAGTATTTGCTGCGGGCTATGGCCGCAGCGCCATGTATGCAGGTTCCGATGGGGTCGAGTGGTGCGAACCGCAGAGCTTTAAGGGACGTATGGGTACGGGCGTCCCCGGCCAGCGTTTCAGCTACCAGAAGCAGGGTTGGGCGACCAAGCAGGATTGGCGCAAATATGACTACCTGTACCGCGTCTGGGGCCGGCTGATCTACAACCCTGAAGCCCCGCGCCAGAGCTGGATGCGCTGGCTCGAAAAGGAGTGTGGTGACGTCGCAGAAGCCTGCGAGATCGGCCTGTCGCTCGGCAGTCGCGTCCTGCCGCTCGTCACGCTGGTTCACGGTCCGTCGGTTTCGAACAACCACTACTGGCCTGAGATCTATACCAATCTCGGTCTTATCGAAGGGTCGGGAAAGCGAGCCTATGGCTTCGATATGGAAGGGCCCATCCGCTTCGGCAATGCCCCGACCTTTGATTCCGAACTCTTCGCCACGGCCCGCGAATATGCCGAGCTGCTGCTCGAAGGGAAGCATTCCCATCGCTACACGCCGCTCGATGTTGCAGATTGGCTCGATGAGATGGCTCAGGGCTGCGAGGAGGCGCTCGTCACAGCTCGCAACGGCCGAGACTATGGGCGTATGGAGGTACAGCGTATCCTCGTCGACGTCGAAATACTCGCCGGGCTCGCTCGCCACTTTGCCGAAAAATTCAGGGCAGCCTGCTGGGCTGAACTTCTTATCGCCAGCAGGGCGTCAGAGCTCATCGAGCCCATGCTCGACCATGCTCGTCGCTCGGTCGATGCTTGGCGCCGTATCGCCGCTGTTTCACGCGATCTCTATCCCGATGACATGACCTATGGGCCGCAGCCTTGGCTTCGCGGCTCGTGGCACACGCGCCTTCCCGAAATCGAGGCCGAGCTGCTCGATCTTGAGGCACTGCGCAATATTGGTGGTACGGAATCCGTGCCGACAGACGACAGGACGAGGACTGCGATCGAGCTGCTCAAATGCCGTCGGCCGACACGCGCCGATGGCTCGGGCGTCACGGCTCCCACGAGCTTTGTCGGCGGTCAGCCCTTCCGGGTTTCCTTTACCGGCGAGACGGACGCGGCTCCGGTGCTCCACTACCGTCATGTCAACCAGGCTGAGCGGTGGAAATCCATGGAGATGACGAAGGCGGCCCACGGCTATGCGGCCGAAATTCCCGCTGACTACACGCAGTCGGATTACCACTTGCAGTTCTTCGTGAGCCTCACGTGCAAGGGCGAGGCAATCATCACGCCTGGTCTTGAGGAAGACCTGGCCAACGAGCCCTATTTCACGGCTCTGCAGAACTAAAACGGAGCCGTAAACGGCCTGGGAGGATACATGGCGAAATATCTCTTATTGCGGCTAGCAGACGCCATACCAACAGTATTCCTTGTGTTGGTTCTGGTGTTCATCGCTATGCGTATTCTGCCCGGTGATCCGGCGGTGGCTGCCCTTGGGGACATGGCCACGCCGGAACAGCTGGCTCTGTTCCGCGAGCGCATGGGGCTCAATGATCCGCTCTGGATGCAATTCTTCAATTTCGTGAAGGGTGTGCTGACGCTCGATCTCGGCAATTCGATGATGAGCAACCAGAATGTGGTTGGTCTCATTCTCTACAATCTGCCCTACACCATCGAGCTGACCGTCGTGGCGATGCTTCTCGGCCTCATCATGGGTGTGCCGCTCGGGGTGCTCGCCGCCACCAATCGCAACAAGGCGCCGGACAGTGCCGTGCGCGGCTTCTCTCTGATCGGCTATGCGATCCCGGATTTTTATCTGGGCGCGCTCCTGCTGATCACCTTCTCGCTGAACCTTGGCTGGTTCCCGATCAACGGGGGCGGGGAGGGCTTTGCGGGACGCATGTACCATGTGTTCCTGCCCGCGTTGACCCTCGCTTTCGTCAAGGCCGCCTTTATCGGCCGGCTCACGCGAACCTCGTTGCTCGAAGTTCTGAGCAAGGACTATGTCCGCACCGCCCGCGCCAAGGGCGCCAAGGAAAGCCGCGTCATCTATCGCCATGGCCTGCGCAATGCGCTCCTGCCGCTGACGACCGGCCTCGGCCTGAGCACGCTCGCCACCCTCTCGGGCTCAGTCGCCATCGAGATGGTCTTCAACCGTCCGGGCATTGGCAAGCTGCTGATCAACGCCATCGCCGAACGTGACTATGCGGTCATCCAGGGCGGCGTCGTTGTGTTCGCCATGTTCGTGGTCATCATCAACCTTTTGATGGACCTTCTTTACATCGTCGTCGATCCTCGAATCCGGATGCAGTGATGACCACAATCACCGAAACTCCAGTCGAAACTCTCGCGCCGGAGCAGAGCCGCCTTCAGGTTCTGCGGGGCATCATCCTGGGTCGGCCCGGCACCATCGTCGCGGTCGTCATCATCGGGCTTCTGTGCCTCCTGGCACTCTTCGCGCCCATCATCGCGCCCTATGACCCGCTGACCCAGTCCATGCTCAAGATCAATCGCGGTCCTACTTGGGAAAACTGGCTCGGCACTGACCAGTTCGGTCGCGACGTGCTTTCGCGCATGATCTACGGCTCCCGCAACTCGCTGATCTTCGGCCTCACCTCGCCTTTCTGTGCGGCCATCATCGGCACCACGCTTGGCGTCATCGCTGGCTATTTTGGTGGCGTCGTGGACCGGATCATTTCCCGCGTCGTCGACCTGCTCCTGGCATTCCCGGAACTGCTGCTCGCCATCATGATTGCGGCTGTTCTCGGCGGTGGCTTCTGGAACGTCATCGTCGTCATAACCATCGCTTTCGTGCCCGGCTTTGCCCGTGTGGCCCGCGCTCAGACGCTCGCCGTCAAGCAGGAGCCCTATGTAGAAGCTGCCATCTCGCTGGGCGTTCGCACCCACAGCATCATATTCCGTCACGTCCTGCCGAACATCATGGCGCCGATCGTGGTTCTGATGATGCTCTGGGTGGCTTCCGCCATCCGTCTTGAAGCGTCGCTGAGCTTTCTCGCCATCGGCACCCAGCCGCCCAATCCGAGCTGGGGCAATATTATCCGCGACGGCCTCAACAACATCTTCGGCTCGCCCTGGCCCATCATTGGCGCCGGAGCTGCCATCACGCTCGTCGTCCTCTCGTTCAACCTCGTGGGTGACGCAGTGCGCGATGCGCTCGATCCCTCGACTTCGGAATAGGGAGCCGACAATGGATCAAGACATGACCAGTCCCGCCGCTTCGGCCCAGTCCAGGGCGCCGGTGCTCAGCGTCAAAAACCTCAAGACCGCGTTCCGTGCGGGGCAGGGGTGGACGCAGATCGTCAAGGGCATTTCCTTTGACATCGGCGCAGAGGAAACTCTGTGCGTCGTTGGGGAGTCCGGCTCCGGAAAGAGCGTCACCGCACTCTCCATCATGCGCCTTCTTTCGCCCGAGTTCAGCCGGATCGAAGGCTCGGTCAAGCTCGGCGGACGTGAACTCGTCACACTTCCAGAAGCCGAAATGCGCACCGTGCGCGGACGGCAAATGGGTATGATCTTCCAGGAAGCACTCACCAGTCTCAACCCGCTCGCGACCGTGGGTGACCAGATCGCCGAGACACTCAAAATCCACGGTCTTGCCAGCGGCGCAGCTGCCGAGGCGGAGGCGGTCCGGCTCCTTGAACGCGTCCGCATTCCGGCCGCGCGCAATCGGGCCAGGGAACTGCCGCACAATCTCTCGGGCGGCATGCGTCAGCGCGTCATGATCGCCATGGCGCTCGCCTGCAAACCTCAGTTGCTGATTGCCGACGAGCCGACCACTGCACTCGACGTGACCATCCAGGCCCAGATCTTGCAGCTCATCAAGGAACTGCAGCGCGAAGAGGGCATGGGCGTGCTTTTCATCACCCACGACATGGGCGTCGTGGCGGAGATCGCGGACCGTACCGTCGTCATGTTTGGCGGCGAGGTGCTTGAGCAGGCGCCAACAGAAGACATCTTCGTTGGTGCAAAGCACACCTATACCAAGACCCTTATCGCCGCAGTGCCCAAGCTTGGCTCGATGGAAGGTATTGGCCAACCGCAACACTTTCCAGTCATCGACAAGAAGACCGGGCAGATGCGGGAGCCCGAGGATCGTCCGGACACGGTCAACCACGCCGCAGGGCCAGTTCTCTCGGTCAAGAACCTCGTCAAGCGCTTCGACCTCTCAAGCGGCTTGTTCGGGGGCGTGCATGGTCGCGTCCATGCCGTAGAAAACGTCACCTTCGATCTTCATGCCGGCGAAACCCTCTCGCTTGTGGGCGAAAGCGGTTGTGGCAAGTCGACCACCGGTCGGGCCATCATGCGGCTTGTCGAGCCGCAGTCGGGTAGCGTGGTGCTCAATGGCACGGATATCGTCGGGCTCGACAAGCGCCGCATGCGCGACATGCGGCGTAACATCCAGATGATCTTCCAGGATCCGTTTGCGAGCCTCAACCCGCGCATCCGGATCGGTGAGGCTATCGCCGAGCCATACCTGACGCATAATCTGGGCACGAAGGAACAGGCCCGCGCCAAGGTTGCCGATCTCCTGGCCCGTGTCGGTCTCGATCCGGCAGTGGCGACGCGCTATCCGCAGCAGTTCTCCGGGGGGCAGCGGCAGCGTATCTGCATCGCCCGCGCGCTCGCCCTCGAACCGACTGTCATCGTTGCGGATGAGTCCGTCTCGGGTCTCGACGTCTCGATCAAGGCGCAGGTGGTCAACCTGCTGCTCGATCTGCAGCAGCAGCTCGGGCT
>NZ_JAFKHD010000189.1 GCF_017307565.1 Devosia sp. | reverse complement strand
CTATGACCTCGCCGATCCACGCTTCGCAGGGGACTATTTCCTCGGCAAGGCAACGCAGGTGAAGAACGTCTGGATTCCCTACGGGGCGTAAGCCCATTCACCCCCTCCCAACCTCCCCCATCAAGGGGGAGGTGCAGTCCGGTGGTCTTGACCCGATCGCGCGACACGCACGGAGAGATACCTCCCCCTTGGTGGGGGAGGCTAGGAGGGGGTGGAGCAACAAGCGCTAAGCGCAGAAGAGCTCAAGAATGGTCTTCCTCCCCCAAGAAGTGATCCTCAGGAAGCGCAATGGCGAGAAGCTTCCCAAGGAAGATATTGCCCGCTTCATCGCCGGCTTCGCCGAAGGTACCGTGTCCCACGCACAGGCCGCGGCCTTCGCCATGGCGGTCTATTTCCAGGACATGAGCATGGATGAGCGCGTGGCGCTCACCCTCGCCATGCGCGATAGCGGCACCGTGCTCGATTGGTCCGATCTCGATGGTCCGGTGGCCGATAAGCATTCGACCGGCGGCGTCGGCGACAATGTATCGCTGATGCTCGCGCCGATCTTGGCCGCCCTCGGCATCTACGTCCCGATGATTTCGGGCCGTGGCCTCGGTCATACGGGTGGCACGCTCGACAAGTTCGATTCCATCCCCGGCTACCAAACCCAGCCGGACAACGCGCTGTTCCGCACTGCGGTGAAGCAGGCTGGTTGCGCCATTATCGGCCAGACTGCCGACCTCGCCCCCGCCGACAAGACGCTTTACGCCATCCGCGACGTTACCGGTACGGTCGAATCCATCTCGCTGATCACCGCATCCATCCTGTCGAAGAAACTGGCAGCCGGCCTCGGCGCGCTGATCCTCGACGTTAAGACCGGCTCCGGCGCCTTCATGCCCACTCTTGAAGCCTCGCGCGACCTTGCCAAAAGCCTCGTCGAGGTCGCCAATGGTGCCGGTCTGAAAACTGGCGCCTTGATCACGGACATGAACGAGCCGCTCGCCAGCGCCGCCGGTAATGGCCTTGAAATCCGCAACGCCGTCGACTTTCTCACGGGCGCGCACCAGGATCCTCGCCTCAAGGAAGTCACGCTCGCCCTCTGCGCCGAAATTGTCCTGATGACGGGGATGGCTGCAGACATCGAGACGGCGCGGTCCAAGGTCGAGCAGGCCCTCGATGGCGGCCAGGCGCTTGAGCAGTTTTCCAAGATGGTGACCGTTCTCGGCGGCCCGTTCGATTTCGCCGAGCGCATGGACGGTTATCTTCTTCCCGCGCCGATCATCCGCGATGTCTTTGCCGAAGGGCAGGGGACGGTCGCCGAGATCGACACGCGTGGCGTCGGCATGGCCGTCGTCGCCCTAGGAGGCGGCCGCACCACGCCGACCGACAAGATTGATCACCGTGTTGGTTTCGATCGCCTCCTCGGCCTTGGCGCTGCCGTCGACCCGAAGACACCTATCGCCCGTATCCACGCCCGCGACGAGGCTTCGGCAATCGATGCGGAAAGCCGCCTGCGCGCCGCCTATCGCCTCGGCGCGACGGCGCCGAAATTCCCGCTCATTGCCGACCGCATCGCCCCCACGGAGTAACACCATGCCACGCGCCATTGTCTGCCTTCTCGACAGCGTCGGTATCGGCGGTGCGCCCGATGCTGCCGCCTATGGCGATGTCGGCTCCAACACGGCCGGCCATATCGCCGAATGGGCCGCAGCCGGGAAGGCCGACCGAGCGGGTCTCCGTTCCGGCCCGCTCCATGTTCCCAACATGGACGCTATGGGCCTCGGTGCCGCCATCAAACTCTCAACCGGCGCCCTGCCACCCGGTCTCTCCGACACGCCCAAGGGCGGTCGTTTCGGCGTCGGCCGCGAAGTGTCCAAGGGCAAGGACACGCCCTCGGGCCATTGGGAAATTGCCGGCGTGCCTGTACCCTTCGACTGGGGCTATTTCCCGCAAACCGAACCGACTTTTCCGCCCGACCTGATCGAAGAATTCATCCGCCGAGCCAATTTGCCCGGCATTTTGGGCGACAAGCACGCCTCAGGCACCACCATCATCGCTGAACTGGGCGAGGAGCACATCCGCACCGGCAAGCCGATCTGCTACACGTCCATTGATAGCGTCTTTCAGATCGCTGCCCACGAAAGCTATTTCGGGCTCGAGCGCCTTTATGAAATCTGTAAGATCTCCTTCGAACTGACTGCGCCCCTTAATATCGGCCGCGTCATCGCCCGGCCCTTCGTCGGCGAAACTGCAGAGACCTTCAAGCGCACCGGCAATCGTCGCGATTTTGCGATTTCGCCGCCTGAGCCGACCCTCCTCGATCGCAATGAAGCGGCCGGTAATCAGGTCTACGCAATCGGCAAGATTTCGGACATCTATGCCGGATCCGGTGTGACCCATAAGCTCAAGGGCACCGGCATCCCGCAGCTCTTCGACAAGACGCTTGAAGCCATGGAAATGGCTGCCGACCGCGCTTTCATCATGACCAATTTCGTCGATTTCGACTCCGAATATGGCCATCGCCGCGACGTGCCCGGCTACGCCGCCGCACTCGAACTCTTCGATTCCCGTCTGCCCGAGTTGATCTCAAAAATGCGCCACGACGATCTGCTGGTTCTTACGGCCGATCACGGCAACGATCCGACCTGGCCGGGCACCGATCACACGCGCGAACAGGTGCCGATCCTGGTCTTTTCCCCAGCCCTGCCCAAGGGAGAGATTGGCATTCGCCCCACCTTCGCAGATATTGGCGAAAGCATAGCCGCGTGGCTCGGCCTCGCGCCCGGCCGGCACGGCAAATCCTTTCTGTAACCAAGACGAGCGTTTCCAGCAAAAGTGGCAGACCGGTTTTGCGGTTCGGAAACGCGGCATAAATGAAGGTGGTCGATATGAGCAACGTCGTGGGCAATGTGACAGTCATCGATCACCCGCTGATCCAGCACAAGCTGACGATCATGCGCAACAAGGAGACGTCCATCGCCGGTTTTCGGCGCCTCCTGCGCGAAATCGCGCACCTGATGTGCTACGAAGTCACGCGCGATCTGGAACTCGAAATGATCCCGATCGAGACGCCGATGACCGCGATGGACTCGCCCGCGATCAAGGGCAAGAAGCTGGTCTTTGCCTCCATCCTGCGCGCCGGCAATGGCCTGCTTGACGGCATGCTCGACCTGGTCCCCGCCGCGCGTGTTGCCCATATCGGCATCTATCGCGACCACGAGACGCTCGAGCCGATCGAATACTATTTCAAGGCTCCGTCCAATCTCGAGGATCGCCTGATCATCGTCGTTGACCCGATGCTGGCGACCGGCAATTCGGCAACCGCGGCCATCGAGAAGCTCAAGGAACGCGGCGCCAACAATATCCGCTTCCTGTGCCTTCTCGCTGCGCCCGAAGGCATCGAGAATTTTGCCAAGGCCCATCCCGACGTGCCGGTCTTCACCGCCTCGATCGACAGCCACCTCAATGACAAGGGCTACATCATCCCCGGCCTCGGCGATGCCGGCGACCGCATGTACGGGACCAAATAGGACTTCACGCGCTCGTCGCGCTCCAGTCGGGGCGCGCCACGCGCGGGGTCCTCGCTTCGCTCGTCCAATTGGAACGGAGAGTTACAAAAATGGCCAAGCTTGCCCATTCGATGATCCGCGTCATCGACGAAGACCGTTCAGTTGATTTCTACCGTCGCGCCTTTGGGCTCGAGATCGTCAATCGCATCGAGTTTGCCGACTTTACGCTGGTCTACCTCGCTCAGGAACTCGATGGCTTCGAACTCGAACTGACCATCAATAAGGGCCGCACCGAGCCCTACAATCTCGGCGATGGCTATGGTCATCTCGCCGTGGTCGTCGACAATCTTCAAGCCGAATACGACCGTTTCACCGCTGAGGGTTTTACGGTCGGCAAGCTGGTCGATTTCAAGAATGGCAATATGCCGGTGGCGCGCTTCTTCTTCGCCACCGATCCCGATGGCTACAAGATCGAAGTCATCCAAAAGGGCGGCCGCTTCCAATAAGCCGAAAATGAAAAACCCCGGATCGCTCCGGGGTTTTGTTTTACTTCGCCTTGAGTGGCAGGCCGAGGGCGATCAGTTCGGCTCGAAGCTGTGCAGGCTCCTTGAAGTGAATGCCATGCATGCCGAACTTGCGCACGGCAACAATGTTGGGCTCGCTGTCATCGATGAAGACGCAGCTATCGGGAGCCAGGCCATAACGCTCGCAGAAAACGCGATAGATGCGCGGATCAGGCTTCACGAGGCCCTCTAGGCCGGAAACGATGACGCCGTCGAACTTTTCGAGGAACGGCCATTCCGGCAGGCAGCTCACCCACTTCTCCCAGGAGAAGTTGGTGATCGCGAAGGTCGGAATGTCCTGCTCGATCAGTTCGTTATGGATGTCGATCGTGCCGTGGATGAAGTCGCCCAGCGTTTCCTTCCAGCGCAGGTCAAAGGCCTGAATTTCACGCCAGTATTTGGGGAAGCGCGTGATGAGCTTGGCGACGCCCTCGGAATAGATTTCGCCGGCGTCGAATTCGAGATTCCAGTCGCTGGTGCAGATGTTCTGGTGGAACCACAGCGCATCTTCCTCGCTCTCGAAGAGCTTGCGGAACAGATACATCGGGTTCCAGTCGACGAAAACGCCGCCCAGGTCAAAGACGGGGATAATGGTGTCGTTCATGCTCTTGATCGGTTGGGGGGAAGGAATTTCGCTTGTGGCATGACCCCGCTCCAGCAGCAAGCTTCGGCGACCGTGGGGTAGCGCAGCGGGGTCAGTTGAACGTGATCGTGCCGCCAAAGCGCGGCATGAACAGGGCCGAGCGGCGGAGGTCCATCTCGTTCTTGAAAACCATGCCGAGGAGCGGGGTGTAGCCATAGGATGTTTCTGCCGCGATTACCGTCTGCCCGCTGGCAATGTCGATCATTTCAGCAGGCAGCTTGTAGGCTGACCCAACCGTGTGCTCCGGCACGGTTTTCAAAAGTGTGCCGCCTGTGTACCGCACGGACCAGATCACTGTGGCTTTGCGATCGTTTGACACCGATACCGCGGTTACCGTCTGGACAAGGGGCGAAACGTCGTAGGGCACCATGATGCTCTTGGCGGCCTCGAAATAGTCCTTGATCTGCGCTTCGGTGATCATCTTGTTCGAGCGCGCGACAAGATCGCCGACGGCGCCTGCTACCGATTGCACCTTGCGGTCGGCCGTAAGGAGCGCAGCGGCCTCCGAGCAACCCAGATAGACAGAGAGCATGACCGGCACGATGAGGGCAAACTCGACGGCTGCCACGCCGGTTTCGCGACGGACGAATTTTCGAAGGAGATCAACGAGACCGTTGGCAAACTTCTTCATCAGAATGGTTCGTTTCTGAAGACCGTTGCGGCGCTGATGAGGGTGCGCCCATCCGCCAAAACATTTGCAGCAAAGGGCAGGCGCAGGATTGAGGGATAGCGGTAATAGGCCTGCACGAGAACCACACTCGATGAACCGCCTGGCGTCCAGTTGTCGGCTTGCGTCCATTTGCAATTCTGCTTGCAAGCGGGGTCTACTGGCACCGAGTAGCTGACGGATTTGAAGTCGTTGATCTGCTTCACGCTGACGAGCATGTCAGAGCAATCGCCGAACAGGCCATAAAGTCTGTCGCAGACATCTTTTTTGTATTGGGCGGCAGACCAACCTTCACGTTGGGCCATTCCCACGCGGATGTTGCGGCTTGCATCATAAACGCCGCTCTCGAAAACCTGGGCGGCAAAATATTGTATCGATGTTTCAAGGATAGCTGCGAGAATGGCGAAGAAAATCGGTGCCAAGATGGCGAACTCGATCATCGTTGCCCCGCGCGTGTCGCGTCTCAGGGACTTTCGCCGCAAGCTTGCCATGCCTCAATCCGCCCCAGGAAACTCGGTATTTTTCCTCATAGGCGGGCAGGGTGGAGTGGCAATGCTAAGGTTTCGTTAGCTTCTGGCACTGGGACGCTGGGCAACGCCAGAACTGGTTAAGAAAGTCCTGCCTAGTTGACGGTGGACTGGATCAGTTGTGCGGACGTGACGACCTGGCCGGTAAACTCGTTGTCGTCTCCGAGCATCACTGTTGGCTGACACGTTGGGGCACAGGCAAGGCTGGTGCGCAGTTGACCTTGATAGACGGTCATTAGCCCGGCCTGCATCTGCATCACCTCGATCAGCGTGTCGGCGATTGGCTCACCATAAGCATCGAGAACGATGAGATTGGTCTGTCCATAGCTCTTGCCGGTCAAGACCAGGGTTTGCGGATCCTGAATGGTCACATCGGCGATGCCCGGATTGCCGACTATCAC
The DNA here is from genome assembly GCF_017307565.1 of Devosia sp. Lineage (GTDB taxonomy): Bacteria > Pseudomonadota > Alphaproteobacteria > Rhizobiales > Devosiaceae > Devosia. Next base: position 3,427 of record NZ_JAFKHD010000189.1, on the reverse strand, counting down.
AGTAGCAGCGGGAGCACTGATCCGAAGCACTCGGGCCATGTTGATCTTGACATCGATTGGCGCGTTGTCCTGTGCGACGGCAAGGGTGGAGCCGACAAGGGCAAAGCCGAGGCCTGCGAGGAAGGAAAGACGGAACATGACACTCACCCAATGCGGGAAACGCCCCAAACATCGCGCGGAATGGTAAACACTTGGCAAACGACTTCGTGTTGTATCGTTTCCTAGTATTGAAATATGCAAAGAAGAGCCTTTTGATTAACTTGAAGTAGCGAGTGTTAAGGCTCAAGCATTGTGGCTCGATAAAATGCAAATTATCTCGTTAATCTATTGAAAAGCATAGATTTTTTTGCCAAAAATCCCGGGCCAGGAAATACTTCGATTAACTCATTCGCAATCTGTGCTGGCTAGGCTGAGCCCATCTTCGCTGTGTGACCGGCCGTGAGGCGTCACTCGAGGACGTGTTAACAAGGAGCCTGGGACATGAACATTTTCGCACGTTTCGCGCAGGACGAATCCGGCGCCACTGCAATCGAATACGGCCTTATCGCCGCTCTTATCTCTGTCGTCATCATCGGTGTTGTCACGACCGTTGGGACCAACCTGACCTCTGTCTTTGACAATATCGGCGGAGCCCTGAAGCCGAAGACGACAACGCCCTGAAGCCGAAGGCGACAATCGGCAACGGCGGCTAAAGTCGAAGAAATGCCGAAGGAAAGGGAGGGCTTTGCCCTCCCTTTTTGTTAATGTATTCGCGCTATCGATTAGCGTCGGAACTGTAGTGGGGGCTCAGGTGACGCGGGTGTTACGCAGGCTGAAGGCCGACGAAAGCGGCGCTACCGCAATCGAATACGGGCTGATCGCCGGACTTATCGCAGTAGCGATCATCGCTTCGTTGTTCTCAGTAAACGACAATGTAACGGCAATGTACGATATGATCAGTGATGCCCTTAATCCTGCTCTTACTGGTGGGAGGTGAATATTTCTATGTCTGGCGCTGTTGTTTTCCTGTTTCCTGCGCTTTTGGCTTTCGCGGCGTCGTCGGACTTGCTGACTATGCGCATTTCCAATCGCCTTGTTCTCGTCATGGCGGCATCATTCTTCGTCGTTGCCATCGCGATCGGCATGCCACTTGAACAGTTGGCGATGCACGTTTTCTGCGCCTTGGTCGTGCTTGCGGTCGCCTTCTTCCTGTTTGCCATGAACTGGATCGGTGGTGGCGATGCCAAGCTGGCTGCCGCGACCACGCTGTGGCTGGGCTTCGGAACCACGGTGCCCTATCTGCTCTACACTGCCATCTTCGGTGGCGTGCTCACGTTGATCATTCTCAGCCTGCGCCGCATCCCGATTAATCCGGTCGTCACGCGCTTTGTCTGGCTCGAACGCCTGCATAATCGCCAGTCAGGCGTGCCGTACGGCATCGCCATGGCCGCTGCCGGCATGTTCGTCTATTCGAACTCCGCAATTTTCGAGCGCCTCTCCGCCTGATTGTCCTGCCCTATTTTGAGCGTCTTGGCCCTGGCTTTGGTTGCCGGGGCTTTTTCATTTCTGCGGTCTGTTCGCAATTCGCAAGTATTCATAATCTGTTAACTGCAAGCTGTAAGGCCCAATTAACCAAACCTTGACCCTTTGCTTCCATAGTTCACCGGTGGAATTGGGCGCCAGCGCCCGGCGTAACCGGAGTAGGTCATGAGACCAGCACGCATTATCCTGGTAGTGGTAGCGCTTGTTGCAGGCGGCCTTGCAGCGTTGCTGGTTATGCGCATGGGGAGCGCGCCGGCCCCGGAAACCGAAGTTGTCACGCAGGTTGTCCAGGAAGCCAAGACACAGGTCCTCGTGGCGAGTGCGCCAATTGGTGTCGGCGAGCGGCTCAGTGCCAGCACGGTACAGTGGCAGGATTGGCCAGAAGGCGCCGTTCGCTCCGAATATGTAACGATCTCCGCTATGCCCGATGCCCCGGCCAAGCTGACGGGTGCTGTCGCGCGTTTCGAATTCTTTCCTGGGGAACCGATCCGCGAACAAAAGCTCGTTCGTGCGGATCAAGGCTATCTCTCGGCCGTTCTTGCCTCAGGTATGCGTGGCGTGTCGGTCGGGGTGACGCCCACATCGAGCGCTGGCGGCTTCGTCGTTCCGAACGATCATGTCGACGTGCTGCTGACGACATCAACCTCGTCGGGACAACACTCCGAGGTGGTCTTGTCTAACGTTCGCGTGCTTGCCATCGGCAAACGTCTTGGTGAGCTGGGCGCCAGCGGGGGCGATGAAACCGGCACAAATGCAAGCCCCACCCCAGTGACTTTCGACAACGACACAATCGCGACACTCGAATTGAGCCCGGGTCAGGCAGAAACGCTGATCAACGCATCCATGCGTGGGCAGCTAAGCCTTGCGCTGCGCTCGGTCGCTGATTTTGGCAAGAGCGCAGATGCCAAGCGTCCCAGCACGAGCCAGGCCGTTCGCGTTATCCGCTTTGGCAAGGCACAGAGCGTGATGACCGGCTCTGTCGTCGATACCGGCCCGGAACCAAGTCAGCCTGGTATCGCTCAGTCCGGCAGCGGCTCTGGTGCTGCCGATATCCAGGTCGAAGCGGTCCAACCACAGCTGATGCCGCAATAGGCGGGAGAGCCAGATGACGAGAAGATTTGAGACCATGTTTCGCCCCTTCCGCGTGTTGGCCCTCGCCGGCTGCCTGTCGATCACCGCGCTAGCTGTCAGCGTTCCCGCGCTCGCGCAGGCCCAGATTACCGTGGCCGCATCGAGCTATGGTGCCCAGCGCAATCTCAACCTTGAACTGAACAAGTCGATGATTGTCGACCTGCCGGCGGGCGTCGCCGAAGTGATCGTGTCGCAGCCCAACGTGGCGGCCGCAATCATGCGCACACGCACCCGTGCCATCGTTCAAGGCATTGGCGGTGGCGACACCAATATCTTCTTCCTCGATGACGCCGGAAGAACCATCCAAGTCCTGGATTTGCGGGTCATCAAGGAGCCTTCCCAGGTTGGCAATGCGCTCGAAGAAGCCCTTGCTCGCGTGATCCCGGGCTCGAAGATCTCGGTTGAATCGGTGACGCTCAAGGATGAAACCAATCGTGTCGTACTGACCGGGACGGTTGCGTCCGCAGACGACAAGTCGCGCGCCGAGCAAGTCGCTATTCAGTTCGCGGGCGATCCGAAAAACGTCGCCAGCATTCTCACGATCTCCGGTGCCCAGCAAGTCATGTTGCAGGTTACCGTCTCGGAAATTCGGCGCGACGTGGCTCGGCAGCTTGGCATCAATCTCTCTGGTTCGGTGGTCTTCGGATCGGTCAAGCTTGGTCTCAACAGCGACACTATGGCCGGCACGGGTTGGCCAACGGCAAACGCCGGCACGGGCGGCTTCCCGATCGGCAACGTGCAGATCGACGCTGCCATACAGGTCGAGCGGCGCGGG
>NZ_JAFKHD010000385.1 GCF_017307565.1 Devosia sp. | reverse complement strand
TTGCGGCTCGCGGCGCGGGCGACGATGCGGAGGACGTGCTGCAGGACCTGTGGCACAAGATCTCCGGGGTCGAGGCGCGACCGGTCGCCGATCCGGTCTCCTATCTCTTCCGTGCCGCCGAGAATGTGCTCAAGGGGCGGGCGGCCGGCGAGCCGGTCGAGGTGACGCTCGGGGCCGAGGGCGAGTTCACGCGGCGCCTGTTCTTCAGCCCGGTTCCCTCCGGCGACGGCGAGGCGGCGGCGGTCATCTACGTCATCGACGCGACCGAGCAGAAGGCGCTCGAGATCAAGTACGCCCAGAGCACGAAGATGGAGGCGGTCGGCAAGCTCGCGGGCGGCATCGCGCACGACTTCAACAACGTGCTGACGGCGATCATCGGCTTCTCGGACCTGCTGCTGCAGACGCACCGGCCGACGGACGCCGCCTACAAAGACATCATGAATATCAAGCAGAATGCCAACCGTGCCGCGGGCATGGTGCGGCAGTTGCTTGCCTTCTCGCGCCGCCAGACGCTGATGCCCGAAGTGCTGGAGCTCGGCGACGTCATCAGCGATACGAGCACGGCGCTGCTGCGCAAGCTCATCGGCGAGACGGTGCAGCTCGAAACGCGCCACGGGCGCGATCTCTGGCTCATCAAGGCCGATCGCACGCAGCTCGATCAGGTGCTGCTCAATCTCGCGGTGAATGCCAAGGATGCCATGCCGAACGGCGGGCAGCTCATCATCTCGACGCGCAATGTCACCGAAGGCGAGGCGCGGAATATGCGCCAGCAGGGCATGGTGCCGGGCGAGTACGTCGAGCTGGCGGTGACGGACACCGGCCATGGCATGACGCCGGAGATCATGGCCAAGATCTTCGAGCCCTTCTTCTCGACCAAGGAAGTGGGCAAGGGCACGGGGCTCGGGCTTTCGACGGTTTACGGCATCGTCAAGCAGACGGGCGGGTTCATCTTCCCGGAGAGCGCGCCGGGGCAGGGCACGACCTTCCGCATTTACCTGCCGCGCTACGTGCAGACGGCGGCGGACAAAGCTGCCGAGCAGCGTCCGGCGAAGAAGGAAAAGGCGCGCGATCTCACGGGCAGCGGCCGCGTGC
>NZ_JAFKHD010000188.1 GCF_017307565.1 Devosia sp. | reverse complement strand
CGCCGCCGCCATCGTGGTGGATCTGCAGTTGCAGGATGGCCTGATGCTGGCCGACGAGCACCGGCAGATCCATGCTCCACTGACTGTCGCCGCCCCGTTGGGCATCGGGGAGCGAGGCATGCTGGTGGAGGCGCATGCGCGACAAGGCGCCTTCCGTACGCTCCAGGAGAAGTTTTCCGAGCTCTTCGGGGTCGGTTGGCAGATCGGTTTGCGGCATGTCAGGCAGGCGGGCACGCGGCAGGACGTGGCGGAGCGGCGGCGGTATCTGAGCCACCTGCGCGACTTGCGGCGCGTTGCCGAGCCATTGGGCGAGGCCCTGGCGCATGGCGAGAAGGCCCGATTTGGTATCAGCCCCGGCACGAGCCGCATTGCCCTCTGACAGCGCTGACTCCTGGAAAACGCCGGAATTGCGCAGGGCCGTCTTCAAGGCGCCGGCATCCACCTTGCCGTTTTCGGAGACCAGTTGATTGCCCAATATTTGCCGGGCAGCCTTCAGGACCGGTTCGGGCAGGCCGAGCTTGCCGACGGTCGCAGCCAGCATGCCGGTGACGGCGCCGATACTACCCTGGGACGGCAGGGCCTGCTGCACCATTTGAGCGAGCGCGGCGGTTTGCGGTGTGGCTGGAGCGCCCGGCGTCGGCGTGGAAAGCTGGGGGGACCCGGATGGTGCCGAGCCAAGGCCGGCCATGCCATAGGGTGTCGAGCCGGGCCTTTGCAGCACTGGGCCGGACGTGGGCGCGGCTGGTCCCGGAGGCGCAATGACCGGGGCTCCCGGCGGGCCGGATTGAACCGGAGACGCGGGCGCGGCGGCGGCAGGTGCGGCGACGCCCCCAGCGAGGCCCGGAGCCGTTGCAATGCCGGCGGCGGCTGCCGGTGCAGCGGCGAGGCCGGCGGGTGGGCCATAGGTCAAGGGGCCCTGCGACACGGCGGGTTGCTGGGAAATTTCGACGCTGGTGGCCGGCGTATTCTGGGGGATGATCGGCGGCGGGCGGCTGGTTACGAGTGCCAGGCGCAAATGGCCGTCGGCCTGTTGCACGCCAAGGGTCAGCATGGTGCCGACCGGCGCGCCGCCGGGCAGAGAGAGCGTCATGGCCTGCCGACCAACCTGGACCATGGTGGCGCCGTCTGGACCCGGGCCCAGCACCCGTCCCTCGACGGTCTGGCCCGGCGCCAATGCAAGCGCCCGCAGCATCGAACCAGCCTGAGCCTGCGATACAACGGGAAAATGCGAGGCAATCGTCATCCGCGGCGCATCCCGGCCGCGAGATGCGGCCTGGGATCGATCCTAAGGATGATTCCTAAAAATGTAGATACCCCCCGTAAAGCCGGGCGATCAATCCTTGCGCACGTCCTTGTAGTCCATGGTCGCGGGCTTGCCGCGGAAGGTGACCCAGAAGAAGTTCAGCGTGTAGGTCGCTGCGGTCTGGAATACGCCTTCCTTTTCGAGGCGGCGGCCGGAGGTCTTCATCTTGAGCGCATAGGTCCACTTGACCCCGCCAACGCGCGAGAGGCGGACCGCCACGTCGGTGTCTTCGCCGAAGAACTCGATGGAGCGGTCATAGCCGCCGACCTTGACCCAGGCATCGCGCTTGAAGACGAAATTGCCGCCCTGCACCACCGAGCCGACGCGCAGCACGAAGCGGTTGAGGAGGTAAATGAGGTAGGTCAGGCCGTAAAAGGCCGAGATCAGCGCGCGGTTATGCGGGGCCATATCGTAATAGATATAGGGGCCGCTGAGGCAGACGAGCTTGGAGTCCTTGTTGAACTCCTTCATCACCGTTGTCAGCCAGCCTTCCGGCACGAGGGTGTCGCTGTCGATATTGGCAATCAGGTCATAGCCTTCGCTGGCGGCAAAGCCGGCATCGCGGGCATTGACCAGGCCCTTCTTGGGCTCATCCACGACGCGGACACCGGCGAAGCTGCGGGCGATCTCGCCCGTGCGATCGGTCGAAGCGTTGTTGACCACGATCACATCGGCCGGCACGCCGGAGCGCTTGATCTCCGCTGCCACCGACTCCAGGCACTTACCGATCAGCGCCTCTTCGTTGTAGGCGGGGATGACGAATGCCAGCTTCATAGGTTTCCTTCTGCCGGACGGCCGGACGCTAGGGTGGCGCTGCTCATAGCGCGACATGCCGCAAGGAGCAACCTTCAGGCCCCGTTCAGGCGAAGTGGTCAAGTTTCCAACAGGTTCGCCGTTTGGTATGCTCGGCAATAACGGGAAGTCCCGGCCTAATCGAAGATTGTTCCAGCGTGGAGTCTGTCATGCTTCGACTTGCCTTGAATACCGTATTGCCTCTGTTCGTCGGGCTTTTGCTTGCAGCGCCCGGTTTTGCGGCCGATGGGCAGGCTGTGGGGGTCAATCCGGACGCTTCGGTGCGACTCTCGGGCAAGGATCGCATCCTTACCGTTGGCGCCGATATTTCGCTGGGCGAACAGGTGGTTACCGGGCCTTCGGGACAAGTGCAGATCATCTTTTCAGACAAAACGCGACTAGTGGTTGGGCCGGGCAGCGCCCTGGTGATCGAATCCTATCTCTTCAATGGCAGCACGGCCGACAAGTTCGCCATCAATGCGCTGGCGGGCAGCTTCCGCTTCATCTCCGGACAGAGCCCCAAACCGGCCTATTCGATCAAGACGCCGACCGCCTCGATCGCCGTGCGTGGCACCAAGTTCGACTTCAACGTCGGGCCGCGCCAGACCGATCTCATGCTCTATGAGGGGGCGGTGCGGCTCTGCGCCACTTCGGGCCAGTGCCAGGAACTGATGGCGCGCTGTGCGCTTGGCAGTGTCAATGCCTCGCTGGCGCAGTTGATCGACCACACCAATCCCAGCCACGGGCCGCTGAGCCAGGAATTCCGCTATGCGCGATTCCAGACCCCGCTCCTCAGCCAATTCAGGGTCAGCGGTGCGGGGCAATGCGCGCAACCTCCTGAGCGGCAAGACGTTCCTGCCACGCTGGCCCCGAGTTCGGGCGGCGCATCGAGCGGCCAACCGACCGGCAATGGGACCACGACGCCGGTAACGCGGTTTTCAACCTTCGGGAATTAGCTGGCTCGACTGATATACGGCGAGGAACAAGGCCCTGACGACGAGCGAGCCGGAGACGACCGATCCACATGCCGAGCGGGACTGGCTCGCCCGGCTGCGAAAAAAGCTGCGCATTCTTTATCACTCCCAGACCCCGGGCGCGCGGCGCTTCCAGATAACGGTGATGATCGTAGACCTTGCGATCATTGCCTTTTTCATTGCGAGCCCGCTGTTGCGGGACCGGGCCTACTTCCTATGGATTGACTATTCGATCGCCGCGCTGCTCGCCATCGAGCTGACGGCACGGGCGCTGGCCAGCACCGATTTCCTGCGTTGGTTGCGGCAGCCGCCTGTCATCATCGACATTTTTATTCTGGTGACGCTGCTGGCGCCTACCTGGCTCTTCAACCTCGGCTTCCTGCGCATCTTGCGGCTCTGGACGCTGAGCAAATCGACTGTGGTCTGGCGCCCGCTGATCAAGCGGCGGCTCGGGGCCTATCAGGAGACCATTCAGGCGGTCATCAACCTCCTGGTCTTCATCTTCGTGGTGACGGGCTTTGTCTATACCGCCTTCGTCAACGAGCAGAGCGGTATCGCGGGGTATGTCGATGCGCTCTATTTCACAGTGACGACGATGACCACGACCGGGTTCGGCGATATCACCCTGCCCGGCACCTTTGGCAAGCTGGTGTCGATCGCAGTGATGCTGATGGGCATTTCGCTGTTCGTGCGCCTGGCGCAGCTGATCTTCCGCCCGGCCAAGGTGAATTTTCCCTGCCCGCAATGCGGGCTTTCCAAGCATGAGCCCGACGCCGTCCACTGCAAGGCCTGCGGGCATATTCTGAAAATACCCGACGAGGGTACGTGACCTCTATCGGCGGATGATTGGCAAACGCAGGCGGAAGCAGGCGCCCGGGAGCGGGCTGGGCGCCAGGTCGAGGGTACCGTTCATGCGCTTGACGATCTGGCGACTGATCGCCAGCCCCAGTCCTGCCCCCGTCTGATCGATGGCGCCGCGCTGGCCGCGGGAGAATTTCTCGAAGATCAGCTTGCGCTCGGACTTGCCGATGCCCGGGCCGTTATCGGCCACCTCGACGACGAAATTGCCTGATCGGACCGCCGAGGTGATCCGCACCATGGGATCGGTCGCGTCGTTATAGCGTACGGCGTTGGAAATGATGTTGATGAACACCTGACAGAGCCGGTCGGGGTCGCCCGCCACCATGGTGCGACCGGCCCGCTGGCCGTGATCCACCCGCATGCCCTTTTCGCGCAGCAGCGCGTCGCAGACCGAGAGGGCGCGGTCGAGAACCGCGTCTGCATCTACCGGCTGGCTTTGCCAGTTGCGCTCGCCGCGTTCGAGGGCCGAAAGGTCCAGGATTTCATCGAGGAGCTTGGTCAGCCGCAGACTTTCCTGATGGATGGTCGCGACGAAACGCTGACGCTGGGTGGCGTCGAGGGCGTCTGTATCGAGCAGGATTTCGGAGAAGGAGCGGATCGAGGTCATCGGCGTGCGCACTTCGTGGCTCACCTGGCTCAGGAATTCGTCTTTCTGGCTGTCGAGCTGACGCAACTGGGCGTTGGCATCTTCTAGTTTCTGGGCGGTCAGGCGCAGTTCGGCCGAGGTCTTTTCCAGCTGTTGCGAATATTCGATGACCTGCTGGGCCTCGTCGGCCATCTGCATCATTTCTTCGAGCGAGACGTCGCTGCCCGCCACCACCTTTGAGAGCATGACGTGCGCCGAGGCCGCGCCGATGGAGCCGGAGAGTTCACGCTCCAGGCGGCCGACGAATTCGGGCGTCGGTTCGAAGCCGATGGGGTCGACACCGCTATCGCGCGCAGCGGAATCGAAGAGTGCCGCTGCCCGCTGTTCGCCCAGAACGCGCTCGGCGACGAAATAGAGGTCGTTGGCGGTGGCGGAGCCCGGTGCGAAGGCGCGTTGCGGCAGGTTGGGCCGGCGGAACACGTCGACAAAGGCCGTGGCCTGGATGCGCTCCAGCGCCGAGGGCGTCGTCAGCAGGGAGCCGATGGTGAGGGTGAGAATGTTCACCGAGAGGCTCCAGAAGGCGGCGTGGGCCAGCGGGTCCCAGCCTTCGAGCCCGAACATCGCCTCGGGGCGCAGCCAGGAAATGCCCCAGGGGCCATCCTGCAGGAGCTGCGAGACGGCGGGCGAGACGGAATCGAACGAGGGCAGGAAGCAGCACCATGCCCAGGTGACGAAGCCAAGCAAAATGGCGGATGACACGGCCTTGAGCGATGCTTCTTTCCAGAAAATCGCGGCCAGGGGCGCGGGGAAGAACTGGGCGATGGCGGTGAAGGAAATGAGACCAATCGGCGCCAGCGCGTCGGAATCGCGGGTGAAGAAGAAGTAGAAAAAGCCCAGCGACAGGATGAGCATGATCGAGAAGCGTCGCGCGACCAGAAGCACGCGGCTTACCCCCTGCCCGTCGCCATATTCGGGCGGGCTGAAGCGCAGCACCAGCGGCATGATGATGTGGTTTGAAACCATGATCGAGAGCGCGATGGATTCGAGGATGATCATCGAGGTGGCCGATGAAAAACCGCCGATGAAGGCGAAGAGCGCGAGGCCGTTCTGCCCGGCAGCCAGCGGCAGGGTCAGCGCGAACATGTCGGGATTTGAGCCCTCGGGCATCACCGCAAGCCCATAGATGGCAATGGGCAGGATGAAGACGCTCATCAGCAGCATGTAGGCCGGGAAGGCCCAGCCGGCGACGCGCAGGTGGTTTTCGTCTGAGTTCTCGACGACCGTCACCTGGAACTGGCGCGGCAAGCAGACGATCGCAGCGATGGACAGCGTCAGCGTGGTAAGCCAGCGGCTATCGAAACTGCTGGAGGTATCGACCACCACGCCCTTGGCGGCTGCCTGGCTGAAAATGCCCTCGAAGCCGCCGCCGATAAAGAGGACGAAGACGCCGACGGCGACCAAGGCGGTGAGCTTTACGACCGCCTCAAAGGCGATGGCCGCGACGACGCCGTGGTGCTGCTCCTTGGCATCGACGTGGCGCGTGCCGAAGAGAATGGTGAAGAGCGCCATGCCGGCCGCTACGCCGAGGGCAAGGCCGACATCGTCGATCCCCTTGAGACTGCCCTGACCGAATTCGGAGGAGCCGGCGACGGCCTGGATGGACGAGGTGACCGCCTTGAGCTGCAGCGCGATATAGGGCGCGATGCCGATGACGGCGATGCAGGTGACCAACACGCCGAGCCGGCTCGACTTGCCGAAGCGCGACGACAGAAGGTCGGCGACCGAGGTGATGCGATAGATGTGGCTGATGCGAACGAGGCGCCTGAGGAGGAAGTACCAGCCGACGAACACGATGGTCGGGCCGAGATAAATCGTGAGGAATTCCAATCCACTACGGGCAGCATTTCCCACGGCACCGTAAAAGGTCCAGCTGGTGCAATAGACCGAGATGGAGAGCGTGTAGACCGCCGGTGAGTTGAGCCAGGAGCGCGGCTTGGCCCGGGCCCGCCGATCGCCAAGATAGGCGAGAACAAAGAGGAGGCCGACATAGGCGACCGCTGTCGCGATGACGAAGTCGGCCGACAGCATCTAGCCCTCGCCCTCCGCGCCATTTGCCGGCCGCTCCGGTGGCAATCGGCTGGTCAGCACGGCGGTGCCGACGATCAGCGCCAGCCAGACCCCGAACAGGTAAAAGACGATCTGCGGGACGCCGAAGACGGTGAAGTCGTGGTTGAAGACATGCACCAGCGGCGGCACCAGCAGCAGCAGGCCGCCCGCGGTCAACACGAACATGCGGCCGACGATCTTACGCCTGTCCGCCATCTTCGCCCAAAAGGCTCCGCACGGCTCCCACCACTTCGGCGTTGGAATAGGGCTTGGTCACGAAGCCATTGGCGCCCAGCTCTTCAGCGATGCGCCGATCCTGTTGCTGACCCTTGGCCGTGAGGATCAATACCGGCAGGTTTTCCGTGTCGGCATCGGCTCGCAGGTGCTTCAGGATGTCGAAGCCGCTGCGCTTGGGCAGCATGACATCGAGCACCAGCATGCGCGGCTTCAACCGGCGCACGCCCTCAAGCACTGCGTCGCCATCTGTTACGGAGCTGATGCTCCAGCCGGCGCGGCGCAGGATGAAATCCAGCGATTCCAGAATAGACGGCTCGTCCTCGGCAATCAGGATATCAATGGCCAAATCTCCCCCCAGGTGTTCCCGGTCTCCCCTCCGCGAACGCGCACACTAAAACCCAATCAGGCGGAATCGCCAAGGCCGAATTCTTGCGGCACCAGTGGCAGGCGGGTGACGGAGCGCGGTCCGTCGGGCGTGATCATCTTCTCCTGCCGTGCCGGACAATCGCGTCTGGTGCAGAGCCGGCAGGTCGGTCCGACCGGTACGTCGGCTTCGTGATCGTCGAGATCGAGCCCCGATGCATAGACCGTGCGATCGGCATGGAGGACGTCGCATGCGAGCATGATCGAGATATGCGTTGGGGGCTCGCGATAGGAGCCGGGCCGCCTTTGGAGGGCACGCGCTAGGAACAGATAGCGCGAGCCATCGGAGAAGCGCACCACCTGTCGCAGCAGGGTGTCGGGTTGGCGAAAGGCGCCGTAGATCGACCAGAGCGGGCAGGCATGGCCCGAATTCGGCAGCAACAGGCCGGGCAAGGGAAAATGCTTGGTCAGCCGCCCGGCGGGGTCGGAACGGAGGAAGCCGAAAGGAATACCCTCCTCGCCCGGCCGGCGCATCGACACCAGGCGGTGGGCTACCTGCTCGAAGCTGCCGTTGAATATCTGCCGAAGCTGGTCAACGTCATAGGACAGCGCCTCGGCCTCGGCGAGAAAGCGCGAATAGGGGAAGATGATGGCGCCGGCCAGATAAGAGCCCATGGCTCGGGCCGCCAACCGCCGCGTCGTGGGGCTGGTGAGAGTGGCGGCGTCGAGCGTTTCGCGCAGCACTTCGCCGGCAGTCAATTCGCCGAGGAGGCGCGCGAGCTGGAATTGCCGGGTCGCCAGCGTTGTCGAGCCCTGAAACCACATGACCCGTTCGTCGGCGACGAAGCGATATTGGCCTGGGAAATTCTCGATGCCCGGCGAGCCGCCAACGCGGGTGGTGACGCCAAAGCGGCGTTCCAACGCCTCGGTGAGCAAGGCGGGGCCAAAGGCGCCCTGCCCGTCCAGTTCGAGCCTTAGGTCTTCGGCGACCCGCTCGAGGTGCGGGAAATAATTCTGCTGCTCGATGATCAGGTCGTCGATCTCGCGCAGGGCGGAGACGCTGCCGGGGACGCGACTGCTGCTATCGAATTGGCCGATGAGGCTGCGCGCCACATCGCTCAATGCGCGTGCTTCTCGACCGATGGCGCCGAGAAAGCGCTGGCGCTCGGCCTCGTCGAGGTCCGGCACGTCTTCGAGAATTTCGGCGCTCGAGCGAACGGCGGTGATCCCGGACAAAATCTGGTGGAGCAACTGGCTCAGCAGCGGATCGGACCGCAGCCGGTCGGCGTAGCTGTCGGCGCTGGCGACGGCATTGGTATAGGCGCGGTGCAGGCGCGCGATGGCGCCGGCGCTGCCCGGATATTGCGCGACCAGCTGGCGTCGTTCGTCGGGCTGAAAGTCGAGCGACTCGAGCACGGGATCGGCATAGGCCTCTTCGAGATCCTGCAGCAGCTTCTGCTCGTCGTCGCCGGTCAGGTCCGCCGTCTCGATCTGCAGATGAAGGGCCACGCGCTGCAAAAGTGCGCCGCCAATGTCGCGTTTGTTGTTCTCGATGAGGTTGAGGTAGCTCGGCGAGATGCCGACCATGCGCGCCAGCGCCGCCTGGGAAATCCTCAGCGATTTCCTGCGGTTGGAGATGCGAAACCCGATGGGCGCCCGCATTGCCGTTCCCTCCCCGAAACTGCACTTGCAAACGAATTTACTAGATCGCGTTCGATCCAGAACAACAATTTACAGAATTATTGTTGAATTACAATGGGATATTGCCGTCATTTTCAAATCCAGCAAATATCTCGCCAGCGTTGAGGCTCCGGCAATGTACCGGCTGCCCTCGCATCAGGAGGAGATCAATGACTATTTTGAAGCGTGGCTTCTCGCGACGTCGTGTCCTGCAGACCGGCATGGCCGGCATCATCGGCACCGGCGTTGCCCCTCTCGTTTTCACCAAGGGCGCCTGGGCCCAGGAATTCTGCAACAATCCCACCGGCGACACCGTCGTCTTCGGCCTCAATCTGCCGCTGACCGGCACCTATGCCGAAGAAGGCGCCGACGAACAGAAGGCCTATGAACTGGCCATCGCCCACCTCAACGGCGAAGGCGACGGCGGCCTCCTCAACGTGATGCAGCCGTCTGCCCTCAAGGGCAATGGCATCCTGGGCAAGAAGGTCACCTATGTGTCCTCCGACAGCCAGACCAAGTCGGACGTGGCCCGCGCCGGCGCCACCCGCATGATCGAGCGCGATGGCGCCATCATGATCACCGGCGGTTCGTCGTCGGGCGAAGCCATTGCCGTGCAGGGTCTTTGCCAGGAAATGGGCGTCATCTTCATGGCGGGCCTGACCCATTCCAACGACACCACCGGCAAGGACAAGCGCCGCTATGGCTTCCGCCACTTCTTCAACGCCTACCAGTCGGGCATCGGCCTCGCACCGGTTCTGGGCGAATCCTATGGCAAGGACCGCCGCGCCTATCACCTGACCGCCGACTACACCTGGGGCTGGACGCAGGAAGAGTCGATCAAGAACGCCACCGAAGCACTTGGTTGGGACACCGTGGCTGCCGTGCGCACCCCGCTCGGCGCAAC
>NZ_JAFKHD010000187.1 GCF_017307565.1 Devosia sp. | reverse complement strand
GGTCATAAAGGGATGGATCGCCTGGGGGCCAAAGTCGGGAGGCCGGCCGATTGGCACGAGCCGGCCTCCGTCGGAGTGTTGGGGACTAGCGCTTCAGCCAGACATTGGTCCAATCGCCATTGCCGCCCGCCGCATAGGGCAGGAAGTTCTGGACGCCGGCACCGTGATAAAGAACGGTGGTCTGCGAGATCAGCGGCACGGTCGGGGGATCGGCCATGACGATCTCGTCGACTTCATTCCAGAGCTTTGCCGCTTCTGCGAGGTCCGATGTTGCCAGGGCCTTGGCCGCCACTTCATTGGCCGCTTCGTTGTTGTAGTCCGAGAAGTTGAACGTCCCGTGGGTGCCGTCATAGGTATATTGCGGCTGGAAGATGGAACGTGCAGCCCCACCCGGCCAATCCGGCGACCAGCCCGAGGGCACGAGGTCCCACACGCCATTGAGCGCATTGTCGAAGTTGGTGATCAGGCGCGGATAGAAGTCGGACGGCGGGGTCGGCACGAGCTCGATCTTGAAGCCTGCGGCCTCAAGGCTGGCCTGCAGTACCTGCGCTTCTGCCGCGCCATTGCCTGCGTTGCGGAACGGCATCTTCAGCGATAGCCCATCCGGGTATCCGGCTTCTGCCAGCAGTTCGCGGGCCTTTGCCACATCACCCTGGCTATCGGGCGTGGGATAGGGTGCGAAGTCGTGGTGACCCAGAATGCCGAGCGGGAAGATGCCATTGAGCGGGGTCGCGAATTCCGGCCCGCCGAGCTGCTGCACGATGGCGGCCTTGTTAACGGCATAGTTCAGCGCCTGGCGCACCAGCGGATTGCGCAGGGCGCGATCATTGTTCTCTGAAACGGTGTTGATCCAGATCATGCGCGAGGACCCCTCGGCCAGGGTCGAGATCTTGTCGTCGCCCTGCATGCTCAGCATCTGCACCGTGACCGGCGGAACGTTGATGTCATAGAGCATGTCGCCGTCGCCGGACTGCAATTGCTGCATCGCCGCATCCGGCTGAACGCCGGCAATCACCTCGATCCTGTCGACATAGGCCTTGCGCAGCGGATCGCTCTCTGCCTGCCATGCAGGATTGCGGATCAGCGTGACCTGCGTGTCCGGCACATAGGTTTCGATCGTGTAGGGGCCGTTCGAAATATAGTTCTCGCGATATTCCGGGCTATCCGGCAGGTAGTCGAGCACTTCCACCGGCGCAGGCGTGGTGACCGGCAGGGTCAGCAGATAGATGAAGTCATTGGCCGCATATTTCAGCCGGAAGACGACGGTGTCGTCCGAGGGTGTCTCGATGCCGGCAACGTCGCCCGCCTCGATATAGGCCTTCATGGCTTCCGCGGTCGGCTCCACACCGGCAAAACCGGCGCAGAAATCGGCGAAGCCGACGATCAGGTCTTCGAAATAGGAAACCGCCGGTGCCGGAATGAAGGGATTGCAGAGGCGCATGAAGCCGCGCTCCACATCGTCCGCAACGATCTGGCGGGGGCCATCCGGCGCATCCCAATTGGCGCCCTGACGCAGCTTGAATGTATAGGTCAGGCCCTCGTCGGTCGGCACGGGCACGCTGTCGGCAAGGTCGGCCTGCGGCGCGATCTGCTCATCGGCATCCGTAGACGCTGCGAAATTGATGAGCTGCCGCGTCGTCGCGCGGAAGAAGCTCCCGGTATCGGCAGTTGCTGGCGGCACCGTGTCGAACCGGTCGACTTCGGCCGTACCCAGAACGCGCAGCGTGCCGCCGGTCTGGGCTTCCTGCGCCAAAGCGCCTGCGGAACTCATCAGGGCGAGCGTCAGCCCGGCCAGGGCCATCTTGGCAGATGTCCGATGTGTCATTTTTTCCCTTTCTGCCAATCCGGCAGTTCCCTTCAACCTCGACGATTCCCCGGCAATGCTTCCCCTAAAGCCCGAAAATCGGTGTCTGAGCATTTGATCAAACGCTAGAATACTAGAAGGCGCTTTGCAGCGTTGTCAACGACACCGGCTGTGCAAAACGCAGACGGCGCCGCCCGAAAAGCTCAAAAAGGCAAGTTTGTGATTTTTTGATCAAACGACTTTACAGCTGCGGATGATGCCGACACATTAGCGCCGAAAACTGGCTGGTCGCAGCCGGTAGGCACGTGTTCGGCCGGAGGAAAATACCATGGCAGCCATCGCTTTCACCAATGCCGCGCTCTTTGACGGGCGCAGCGACGAGGCCATTCCGGGCATGAACGTTCTCGTCGTGGATGGCCGCATCGAGGCCGTCACCGACCAGTCGATTTCGGGCAAGGGCGTCATCGAATATGACGTTGGCGGTCGCACGCTGATGCCTGGCCTCATCGACGCCCACGCCCATGTGTTCGCCATCAACCTCGTCGCCGAGCACGACCGCAATATTCCGCTGACCGAAATGACGGCCCGCGCCGTGCCGCGTATCCGTAAAATGCTCGACCGCGGTTTCA
Organism: Devosia sp.; assembly: GCF_017307565.1. Taxonomy (GTDB): domain Bacteria; phylum Pseudomonadota; class Alphaproteobacteria; order Rhizobiales; family Devosiaceae; genus Devosia. Next base: position 7,381 of record NZ_JAFKHD010000187.1, on the reverse strand, counting down.
CCAGCGTTCGCGACGTGGCCGGCGGCGATGTCGGCATTCGCAATGCGATTGCCCAGGGCTATATCCCCGGTCCACGGCTGTTCGTCGGCGGCCCCGCGCTAAGCCAGATCGGGGGACATGGCGACCACCGCAGCACCACCGATGAAAGCCTCGATATCGACCTCAATTCGAGCGCCTTCTATTTCACCTGCCGCATCGTCGAAGGCACCGACAATCTTCGCAGCGTCGTGCGCAACGAACTGCGCAAGGGCGCCGACCATATCAAGGTGCTCGCCTCGGGCGGCGTCGGCTCACCCAATGACGCCATCGAAATCCCGCAATATAGCGAGGAGGAACTCCGTACCGTCGTGCGGGAAGCCGCCGTGCGCGGCAAATATGTCTGCGCCCACGCCTATGAAAGCGCCGCCATCGCCCACTCGATCCGGGCCGGCGTGCGCACCATCGAGCACGGCAATCTGATCAATGCCGAGACCGCCGCCATGGTCGCCGCTGCCGATGCCTTCGTCGTGCCGACCCTCGTTGCCTACGAAGTCACCGCCCAGCACGGCGAGCGCCTGGGCCTGTCGCCCTATGTCATGCAGAAGCTCAACATGGTCAACGATGCCGGCATTGTCATGCTGGGTCTTTGCGAGGATGCCGGCGTAAAACTCGGCTTCGGCACCGATCTCATGGGCGATATGGAATTCGCCCAGTTGCAGGAGCTGACCATCCGCGCCCGCGTGCAGCGCCCGGTGGATGTGCTCAAATCGGCAACCTCGGTCAATGCCGAAATCGTGCAGCGCTCCGGCGACCTCGGCGTCATCGCGCCGGGCGCCATTGCCGACATCCTCGTTGTCGATGGCAATCCGCTCAAGGACATTTCCGTGCTCACCGAGCCCGAAAAGAACCTGCGCCTGATCATGAAGGACGGCGAAATCTACAAGACCGATCTCAGCCCCAAATCGGCCTAGTTCTCCACACTGTCCACTCATCGAGAAACGTCCATGTCCGTCGAGCCGTCTGCCGCCCCCCTGACCTTCGAAACGCTCTACAGCGAACCCAGCATCATCGGCACATTGCCGGTAGCCGCGTGCTGGTCGGCGGATGGCAGCAGTCTCGCATTCCTCTGGAATGATGAGGGGCATACATTTCGCGATATCTGGATCTGGGAAAAGCACTCAAAGGCCCGGCGCCGCCTCACCCATCTCGGCACCGGCCGTACCAGCGGTGAGCCCACCGGGATTTCCGAACTGGCTTGGTTGAGCGGAGGTCGGCTGGCCTTCGTCCTGCAGGGGCAACTCTACCTCGCGGCCGCAGACGGCGCCGTCTCTCCACTAGCCATCGGCACGCAGGGCGTCAGCGCCATTGCCTCCTCTTCCGATGGCACAAAGCTGGCCTTCCTGTCGGGCAATGCGCTCATAACGGTTGCCGCCGACATCGCGGCGCAACCCAAGCCCCTCGTGGTCGGCTCGAAATTCGTTGGCGTCGAGTCTTTCCAGTGGGCCGCCAATGGCAGCCTCGTCTTCATCGAGGCCGACGACACCAATACCCGCAAGATCGAGATCCCTTACGATTCCCACGGTGAGGCGCGCAAAGACCGCTTCGTGCGTTCCTTCCCCGGCGATCTCCTCACGCGCCGGCGCGTCGGCCTCGTCCGGCCCGAGGGTGGCCCGGTGTCCTGGTTCGACCGGCCCGACGCCGAGGACGCCATCTGGGGTTATGGCCTTTCCGCGAATGGTAAGTCGCTGTTCATCAGCAGCAGCGATCTGTCGATCAAGAACCACACCATCTTCATGTTCGACACGGGTAGCGGCGCTCGCAGTGTCTTTTATGCGGCGCACGATCCGGTCAAGATTCGCCCCGATTGGCAGGTGGCATTCGCACCCGATGGCGAGGGTCTGATCGTCCTCACCGATCGCGATGGCTATAATCACCTCCATCGTCTGCCGGGGCAGGGGGGCGCGTTTGAACCGATCACGTCGGGCGCCTGGGAAATCGCCGAATTCGCCCTCGATGCGTCCGCCGGCAAGATCTACTTCATCGCCAACGAAGCGCACCCGGCCGAGCGCCACGTCTATTCCGTCGCTCTGACTGGCGGTGCCGTGACGCGCCTGACCGGACCTGCCGGCATCCACGTCCCCACCTATGCCCCCGATTTCAGCGCCTTCGCCGATCTCTTCAGCGACGACATGACCCCGCCCGAATTTTTCGTGCAGTCCTTGGGCGGCGCAGTGGAATCAGCGCAGGTGACGCACTCGCCATTGCCCGCTTTCGCCGAAAGGCGCTGGGCCGACGTGCGCTACGTCCCCGTTATTAGCCATGTCGATGGCGCCGAACTCATGGCGCGCGTTATGCTACCTCGCAATTTCAAGCCCGATGGCACGCACCCAATGGTGGTCGGCTCGGTCTATTCTGACGGTCTCCTCAACCAGTGGGGCGGGCGCGCCGCCCATCCGAGCTGGGGCATTGACCAATATCTCGCCTCGCGCGGCTTCGTCGTCGTTAGCCCGGAAATCCGCGGCAGCTTTGGCCGTGGGCGCGATTGGAACCGGCCTATGCTGAACAGCTATGGCACCCAGGACATCGAAGACATCGCCGATTGCGTCACGACCCTGACGGGCCTCGGCTATGCCGATCCGAAGCGCGTGGGGCTCTGGGGCTCCAGCTATGGCGGCCTCATGACGCTGATGTCGCTCTTCAAGAAGCCCGGCTTCTACGCTGCCGGTTTCGCCGGCGCACCGGCGACCAATGTGTGGCACGCCTATCCCGAGCAGGGCTGGATCATGGGCCTCACCGAAGGCGAGGACTATATCGAGCGCTACCGCGCCCAGTCGGCACTGTTCCATAGCGCGGGCCTTGAGGATGCTTTGACCATTCTCCACGGTACTAAAGATGAAGTGGTGCTCTATGCTGACACGATGGCGCTGGTCGAAAAGCTCATCGGTCAGGGCAAGAGTTTTGAACTCGTCACCCTGCCGGGAACCGGGCACGCCTGGGCGAAGCAGGATCGCACCTTGACCCGCTTTGCCTATGGCAAGCTCGCGAGCTTTTTCGAGCGACACCTGAAGGCTTAGCGAGCCTGGACGCCGGCAGCCTAGAGTTGCAAAACCTGCAGATGACCTTTAGGCCATCTGCAGGTTTGCGTCTGACCAGTCGCTTACGGCGATGTTTCTGCCGCCCGATTTGGCCCGCAAAAGCGCAGCATCTGCCCGCTGCATAAGCGTCGCGCTTGGTCGCCCATCTTCGGTTGAGGCGAGACCAATTGAAACAGTCACGGTGCCAAGCGGTCTGCCTTGATAGGTGACGGGCGCAGTTTCGATCGCCCGACGTGTGGCCTCTGCCATCGCCATGGCCGCGACCTTGTCCGCGCCACGCATGATGACCGCAAATTCCTCGCCACCGAAGCGGTGGACCATGGCCGTCTTCGCGGCGATAGCGGTCATGATGGTGGCTACCTGGCCCATCACATAGTCGCCGGCGTCATGGCCGAACTGGTCATTGAAGCGCTTAAAATGGTCTATGTCGATCATGAGCAATGCTGCGGGCAGATCAGATGCCTCGCGCCGCAGAAGCGACAGGTTTTCGTCGAGTGAGCGCCGGTTGAGCAGGCCCGTCAGCGGATCCTTGATTGCCAGGTTGGCCAGCCGATCCCGAAGTTGCAGATTGGCGATCGCCAAAGCGAGGTTTTCCGCGATCAGCTCAATATAGACGCGTGCTGCCTCGAGCGCCTCGGCTTCGCTGGGGCTTTCGAAATAGAGAGCGCCAACCGTGTCACCGCGTGCGGCCAATGGCACACAAAGCGCGGCGCTCGGGGCATGCTCTGAAAGGTGAAGACATCGCACGTCGCCTCGAAGCTCGTGGCTGAGATGGGCGCGGCCGCGCCGAATGCCCCAGCATTCCAGCGCGGGATATTCGACGCGCGATATGGAGGGCTGACCCCATGTGCTGCTTGCTGCGAGGGTTGTTCTTCCGTCGTTCATGACAAAGAGGTGGCCGGAGAGTTCCGGAAATAGCTGTGCGGCAAAGAGTGCGACGACCGGGGCGAGTTCGCTCTCCTGGCGGCACGCCTGCAGGCGATGCATGAGTTGAAGTATTCGGTCCTTGGTTTCCTGGTCCTTGCGGCGTTCGGCATCCAGCCGCTCCCGTTCCAGGCCGTTGTCGCGGAATATCTGGATGGCCTCGCTCATGTCGCCGATTTCGTCGCGCCGACCTGTGTTCGATATTTTGACATCGTAGTCCTGCCGCGCCAATCGGCGGACGATGCCGCTCATTTCGAGTAGAGGCCGGGCCACACGACGTACGAGAACGAAATAGAGCACGCTCAGAAAGACGAGGGCCGTGAGCCCCAGGAAGGATTTTGCTATTGCACTCCAAAGGTCGGCCTGCGCCCGTGCCTGTGCCAAATCCTCCTGCGCCCGGGTGGCGACGAGATCGATGAAATGGCCCACGCTGGTCAGCAGGCCGGTTTGCGCCTCTTCGTGCTCCGGAGAGAACAGGGCGCCTTGCGCCTTGTCTCGATCCCCCTGCCTGTAGTCGGTCACCGCTCTTTGCTCGATTGCGTCGAGCACTTCCGCATCTGTTTCTATGGCCTTGAGCGCCGCCAGCTCCGCGGACGACAAATCAGTGGCCTTGAGGGTCTTCAATAGACTTTCAAGTTCGCGCTCGCCGGTAAGGGTGGATTGGAACGCGGTTAGATAACGTTCCTCGCCCTTGAGAACGTAGAGCCGGGCGTCCTCGGTTGTCTGTTCTGCCGCGCGCTCGAGTCCTCCCACCCGTCCGTCCAGGTCCCAGGCGATCGCGACCGCATCCCGCTCGCGATCTGCGTAGTGAGTGGCAAATATGAATGCCGCACCCGACAGCAACGTCAGACCCACGGTTATCGCGTAGGCCCAGTTGGTAATCGTGCTAATTCTCATCGGACCCTCGCGCCACGCAGTGGATGCTGGCCAGGTCATCAGCATTATTTGATGTCGCTAAATATCGACTTAAGGCGCTTCGTTGCATTCGCGACGGTCGGCGAAACAGTGCTCCAAAGTCCTGCTGCATGGGCTTTAAAACGGAGGGGCCGGCGATGCAGATGCATCGCCGGCCCCAATGGCAACCCAAATGGGTCAATCTTCTAGAACTCGGCCCAGTCCTGATCGATGGCGGCATTGCCGCTCGATAGGTAGGACGCGGCCGTGCGAGCCTTGCCCGGTGCTGGCCGCGACGCTGTCTCGGCTCGTTTCGGCGAAGCCTGCACACGTCCGGTGCGGCCGGTTTCGAGCGTGAACACTTCCACCGTCTGGTCAAGCTGCGCAGCCTGGGACTCAGTCTGCTCGATCGAGGCGTTCATCTGTTCCACAAGCGCGGCATTGTGCTGGGTCATTTCGTCCATCTGCCGCACGGCAACGTTAACCTGCTCGATGGCGGAAGCCTGGGAAGAGCTCTCCTGGGCAATGGACGTCATCAGGCGTTCGCTGTCGCGTGCGCCTGCCAGCAGCGTTGCCAGCTTTTCGGCGGCTCCCGCGACAAGGCGCGTCCCGCCCTTCACCTCATTGACCGACTGCTCGATCAGCTGCTTGATTTCAGTCGAGGCCTCGGCCGAGGACTGGGCAAGGCGCCGCACTTCCACGGCGACGACCGCAAAGCCCTTGCCGGCCTCGCCAGCGCGGGCCGCTTCAACCGAGGCGTTGAGTGCCAGAAGGTTGGTCTGGAAGGCGATATCATCAATCATGCCGATGATATTGGAAATCTTTGCCGAAGAGGCATTGATCTGTTCCATCGCATCGCTGGCCTGGTTCATCGCAACGCCGGTGGTCTCAGCCATCTGGACGGCACCACGGGCGTTTTCATTGGCCGACTGCGCCATCTTGGCGTTTTCGCGCACGGTTTCGGCCAGTTGGCTCATCGCCGCCGAGGTCTCTTCGATGGTTGCTGCCTGGCGCGTCGTGCGGTCGCTGAGGTCGTTGGCACCGGCGAGGATTTCGCTGGTGGCGGTCCTCAGGACGCGCGAGATTTCCTTGGCGTCACCCACCACTTCTGTGAGCTTGCCGCTGACCGCATTAGTGTCGCTCTGCAACTGGGCGAAGGCGCCCTTGAAGTTGCCTTCTACCCGCTGGGTTAGGTCGGTGTTTGCGAGGGCCGCAAGAACGCGACCGGTTTCGGCGATGCCGTTGTCGACAGTTTCGACGAGGCTGTTGACGCTGCCGGCCAGACCATTGAGTTCGGGATCGGTGAAGTTGGCGTGTACGCGCTTGGAGAAGTCGCCTTCGACCGCAGCATCGACGACTTCGCCGAAGGATACCTGCAACTGCTCCATCATTTCGCGACGCTGACGCTCTTCGGCGATGATGCGGGCTGCTTCTGCCTCAGTCATCTGGCTGATCTGGATGGCGTTTTCGCGGAACACGGCGACTGCTCTCGCCATGGCGCCGATCTCATCCTTAGCGTTTCCACCCTCGACTTCCACGTCGAGATTGCCGGAAGCGAGCTTGTCCATCGTGTTGGTCAGGCCGATGATGGGTTTGGCAATCGAGGTTCCGAGCCAGGCAAAGGCTGCAAGGCCGAGGCCCAGCAGGATCATGCCACCGAGGAGCAGCGAGTTGCGCTGGGCATTGGCGTCGGCAAGCAGTGTCGCCTCGGGCACTGCAACAAGCACGGTCCAGCTGATACCAAAGCGTTCGATATCGGTCTTGATGGCCGTCAGGTGCCACGGCTCGCCATCGAGCTCGACCACTTCATTGATGTGTCCGGCGGCGGAGTCGGTGATGGCTCGCTGCATGAGCGGATCGTCAGCCTTCAGCCCGAGCATCGCCGGGTCTGGGTGAACGACCCAGTTGCCCTCGTGGTTGACCACGCGCACCCAACCGGTGCCCATGGGCGAGAAGCTGCCGATCAGGTCGGAAAAGACACCGCCGTTAAAGTCCACGCCGGCCAAGCCGATGCCTTTGCCGTTCGCGTCGCGGATAATATCGGTGCTCGAGGTGTACATCTCGCCCTTGTAGAGATAGGGGCCGTTGAGCACGGGTTTGTCCGCTGCGAGCGGGTCGAGATACCAGCCCTGGAGTCCGGCCTCCATCGAGATGTCCATGCTCGAAAAGCTCAGCTCGCCAGTGGTGACATCGCGCTTGAGCGAAGGACCGAAATAGCCGCCTGGCAGGGCAAGGTCTTCAACCATGAGATTGGAGCGCGCGGCCTGTCCCGTTCCCGGGTTGACGAGCGTCCAGACACCGCGGGCGTAGGGCAATCCCGCGATTTGTTCGCGGAAGAGGGTCTTGTAGGTTTCCGGCGTGACCCAGGCATCCTGGGCAAGGCTCGTATAGGTGCGGGCCAGCCCACTTGCGGCCGCGCCGTGGGTTTCAAGAATGTTCTCAATAGCGTTGGCCTGCGTCTCGGCCATGCTTTCAAGCAAGGCGTCCGC
>NZ_JAFKHD010000186.1 GCF_017307565.1 Devosia sp. | reverse complement strand
CAACACCGCGATCTACTCGCCCAACGGCGGCAATGTCGGCATCGCCTTTGCCATTCCCGCCCATACGGTCAAGCAGATCGCCGACCAGCTGATCAAGACCGGTACGGTGACCCGTGGCTATCTCGGCGTCTCCATCCAGGACGTGACCAAGGACATCGCCAGCAGCGTTGGCCTTGCCAATGCTCGCGGTGCCATCGTTCGTGAACCAGCCGGCGATGGCCCTGCCGGGGCTGCCGGCATCAAGTCGGGCGACATCATCACCGCGGTCGATGACCACCAGGTCTCTGACGCGCTTGATCTCAGCCGCACCATTGCCAACAAGGCCCCCGGCTCGACCGTGGAACTGACCATCTGGCGCAACGGCGCGGAAACCAAGCTCAGCGTGAAGTTGACCGAGCTCAAGGAACAAGTCGCGCAGAACCAGGACACCCCGACCCCGCCGGCTACCGTTCCGGACAGCACGACGAGCCTGGGCATGACCCTGGTTCCCAATGGTGACGGCTCGGGCGGCCTGCTGATCCAGGACGTCGCAGCGGATAGCATTGCCGCCCAGCGTGGTCTTGCCGTCGGCGATGTATTGCTCGAAGTCGACAACAAGGCCCTCACCTCGGTTGCCGACTATGACGATGCCCTTGCTGGCGTCCATGCAAAGGGTCTCGACACTGCCCTTGTGAAGGTGGCCCGGAACGGGGATGCTCGCTTCATCGGCCTGCCCATCAACGAACAGGGCTAAGGCCTTCCAAGGTCGCGCCGCCTGGCCCCTTAGGACCGAGCGGCGCGGCGACTGGCTCCGGGGTTCCCTCCTCCGGAGCCAATCCAGTGAGCGGAGCGTCGGCGTGAAGATTTTGTTGATCGAAGATGACCGGGAAGCTGCCAGCTATCTTATCCAGGCACTGGATGAAGCCGGCCACATCACGCACCATGCAAGCGATGGCGAAACCGGCTACGCGATGGCTTCCGGCATGGACTATGAAGTCCTGATCGTTGATCGCATGCTCCCCCGCCGCGATGGCCTCTCCATCATCGAAAGCCTCAGGGCCGAGGGCGACAAGACGCCCGTTCTCATTCTTTCCGCCCTTGGCGAAGTCGATGACCGCGTAACTGGCCTTCGGGCCGGCGGCGACGATTATCTCACCAAACCCTATGCCTTCACCGAACTCCTGGCGCGCATCGAGGTTCTGGCGCGCCGGTCGAGCCCGGCAGAGGCGGCGACCAATTATAGCGTGGGCGGGCTCTCGCTCGATCGGCTAAGCCGCAAGGTGGAGCGCGATGGCGAGGCCATACTGCTGCAGCCGCGCGAATTCCGCCTGCTCGAATATCTGATGAAGCATGCGGGCAAGGTCGTGACCCGCACCATGCTCCTCGAAAATGTTTGGGACTATCACTTCGACCCCCAGACCAATGTCATCGACGTGCATATGTCGCGGCTGCGCTCGAAGATCGACAAGGGGCACGATACGCCCCTGCTCCATACCGTGCGCGGCGCGGGCTACATGATCCGGGAATAAAGTGAGCCGTTTTGCCCAGGTCTGGCGGACATCCACTGTCCGCCTCACCGCGACCTTCATCGCCATCTTCGTCGTCTTCGCCATCCTGCTCATGGCCTTTATCGGCTGGCAGTCGAGCGTGCAGATTCAGCGCCAGCAGGCCGACGATATCGACAGCGAAGTGCGCCTGTTCCAGCGCATCGAAGCGACGCAGGGCATTCGCGCCCTCGCCTTTGCGCTCAACCGGCTTTCGGGCCAGCCCGGCCCTGGCGTTTATTTTCTCGGCGATGCTTCGGGGCAATACCTCCTCGGCAACATGACTGACGTGCCGCCCGATGTGCTGATCGATCCGGGCGTCTATAGCTTCGACTATGACCGGCCCGACCCGCTGGGCGAAGACGTCGGCAACCTGCCCGACCGGCGGAAACGGTCCGGGGTTGCCGTGGTGCGCTCGGTGGAACTTGCCAATGGCATGCGGCTGGTGGTGGGGCGCGACGTGGTCGAGCGGCGCGGTTATTCGGCGATTATCCTTCAGAGTTTTCTCGTTGGGGTCGTCGGCATCATTCTCTTCTCGGTGGTTGCCGGCGGGGTGACGGCGCGGCGGGTGCTCAAGCGCATCGACACCATTCGCGATACCTCGACGAAAATCATGTCGGGCAATCTTTCCGAGCGCGTGCCGATCACCAAGCGCAATGACGAATTCGACGGGTTGGCGCGCAATCTCAACGCCATGCTCGACCGCATCGAGCAGTTGCTGCAAGGGCTCAAGGAAGTCACCGACAATGTGGCGCATGACCTCAAGACGCCGCTGACCCGGCTGCGCAACCAGGCTGAAGGCGCGCTGCGCGACACCGCAAGCCCGCAAACACGCGAGCGGGCGCTCGAGACGGTGATCGAGGAAAGCGACAAGCTGATCCAGACGTTTAATGCGCTGCTGATGATCGCCCGTGTCGAGGCCGGCGCGCCTTCGGGAGCGCTGACCGAGATCGAGATCAGCCCGATCGTCGCCGATGTGGCCGAACTCTATACGCCGGTGGCGGAAGACGAAGGCATCGAGGTTTCGACCGATATCGCCGAGGGCGTATTGCTGCGGGCCAATCGCGAGCTGATCGGCCAGGCCATGGTGAACCTGCTCGAAAACGCCATGAAATATGCCAAGCCCGAGGATGGCAGCACGGGCCGGATCTCGATCGGGCTCGAAAAGATTGACGCCAATGTGGTGATCACGGTGGCCGACAATGGGCCGGGCATTCCCGAGGCCGATCGCATCCGCGTGCTGGAGCGTTTCGTGCGGCTCGAAAAGAGCCGGTCGGAACAGGGTTCGGGCCTGGGGCTGGCGCTGGTCAATGCCGTGGCGCGGCTGCATGGCGGGCGGTTCAGGATCGAAGACAATAGCCCGGGCGTAAGGGCGGTGCTGGAACTGCCACAGTAGGGGGCGGGCCGGACACTCACACGCACCACATCAGTCCCGCGAAAGCGGGTAGAGAGTGCGTTGGGGCGGCCGTGGCCGGCGGCTCCAGGCAGCCTGTACCAAAAACCTAAATCTGCGTTCTGGCCTTGAGGGCCTGGCTGAGCGTGCCCTCGTCGAGATAGTCCAGTTCTCCGCCGATCGGCACGCCGTGGGCGAGCCTTGTCACCTTGATGCCGGGGCCGAGGCGGTCGGTGATGTAGTGCGCCGTGGTCTGGCCATCGACCGTGGCATTCATGGCCAGCACGATTTCGGAACAGTCCGGCGCGCGGGAAATCAGCATGTCGAGATTGAGATCGTCGGGGCCGACGCCATCGAGTGGCGAGAGCACACCGCCGAGCACGTGGTAGCGCACCTGGCCCGGCGCCGCGCGTTCCATGGCCCAGAGGTCGGACACGTCCTCGACGACGATGAGAATACCGCTATCGCCGCGGCGCGGATCGGAACAGATCGAACAGGGGCTGACCGTATCGATATTGCCGCAGATTTCGCAGGTTTTTACCGCCATGACAGCACGATCGAGCGCAGCGGAAAGGGGCAGCATGAGCTGCTCCTTTTTCTTGATCATATGCAGCACAGCCCGCCGCGCCGAACGCGGCCCCAAGCCCGGCAGGCGGGCCAGAAGCTGGATCAATTGCTCGATTTCAAGTCCGCCAGATGGCATTCTTTTGCGACTTAGCTCGGTGTTGCCCCGACCACTGTGTCATCCCCGCGAAAGCAGGACCTCCGTTTCGTAACAGGGGTTCCCGCTTGCGCGGGAATGACACCGCGCGAGAAATATCAGAACGGAAACTTCATGCCCGGCGGGATCGGCAAGCCAGCGGTGACTTCGCTCATCTTGCGCTGCACCTGCTCTTCGCTCTTGCCCTTGGCATCGTTGAACGCGGCAACGATCAGGTCTTCGAGCACTTCGATTTCGGCCGGATTGGCAAGCGAGGGATCGATCTTGAGACCGCGCAGGTCGCCCTTGCCAGAGAGCGCGACGGTGACGAGACCACCGCCGGAATGGCCCTCAACGATCATGTCGGCAAGCTCGGCCTGCATGGCCTCCATCTTGCCCTTCATTTCGCTGGCGGCCTTCATCATGCCCATGATGTCTTTCATTCGTCGTCCTCTTCAATTGGTGCGGGGGCGATTTCGGTTGCGGCGGCTTCTTCGTCCTTGACCGAGACGTTAACGAGCTTGGCCCCCGGAAAGGTTTCAAGAATGGCCTTTACCAACGGGTCTTCGTGAGCCGCGGCGGTTGCCTGTTCCTTGCGCTGTTCGCGCTCCTGCCGGATGGTCATGCCTTCCGGCGGCTTGGTCGAGACCATGACCAGCCAGCGCTGGCCGGTCCAGGTCTGGAGGCGCGCCGCCAGCGTCGCGATCATGCCGGGGTCGGCGCCATCGGCGAGCGCCACTTCGATACGGCCCTGTTCGAAGGAAACCGGGCGCATCTGGGATTCGAGGGCGAGCTTGACCAGCACGTCGCGCTTGGCCGTGGCGAGCGCGATGAGATCCTTGTAGGTCGCAACGGTCGCCAACGCCGGCTGGGCGACAGCCTGTGGCTGCGCCGAGGCGATGGCCTGCGGCCGGGTGACGGGCACCGGGTCGGCCTGGGCGACGACGGCCATCGGCGTCTCGACGCGCAGCGCCGTGGCACCACCGCCTCCTCCGCCTCCGCCACCACCATTGGGCGGCAGGCCGCGCGGCGCGGGCGGCGACATGGGCGCATTGGCGAGCACCTGGCCCGAGAGCTTTGAAATGACCTCGTCGGGGCTCGGCAGATCGGCGGCATAGGCGAGCCGGATCAGCGTCATTTCCGCCGCCTGCAGCGCATTGCCGGCGCGGCCGGTTTCTTCATTGCCCTTGAACAGGATTTGCCAGGCGCGGGTCAGCGCGCGCATGGGCAGGCGCTGGGCCAGATCGCGGCCGCGGCTCTTTTCATCGGGCGTCAGCGACGCATCGTCAGCCGCGGCAGGCACGACCTTGATACGCGTCACCAGATGGGTGAATTCGGCCAGGTCCGCCAGCATGGTCTGCGGATCGGCGCCAAGATCGTAGAGTTCGCGCAGGGCCGTCAGCGCTTCGGCGACCCGGCCACCCATGACGTCTTCGAACAAATCGATGACGCGGGCGCGATCGCCGAGGCCGAGCATGGTTTTGACCGTCGCGGCGGAAACCGAGCCGCCGCCATGGGCGATGGCCTGGTCGAGCAGCGAGAGACTGTCGCGCGCCGAGCCTTCGCCGGCACGCACGATCATGGCAAGGGCGTCGGGCTCAAAACCGATGCCCTCCTGGCCGAGGATCTTTTCGAGATAGGCCGTCATGATATCGGCCGGGATGCGCCGGAGATCGAACCGCTGGCAGCGTGACAGGATCGTCACCGGCACCTTGCGGATTTCGGTCGTCGCGAAGATGAATTTCACATAGGGCGGCGGCTCTTCGAGCGTCTTCAGGAGGCCGTTGAAGGCTGCCGTCGAGAGCATGTGAACTTCGTCGATGACGTAAACCTTGTAGGGCGCCGAGGCCGGGCCGTACTTCACCGAGTCGATGATCTCGCGGATATCACCGATACCGGTATTGCTGGCGGCGTCCATTTCGATGACATCGACATGGCGACCTTCGATAATGGCGCGGCAATGCATGCCTTCGGTCTCGAGATCGAGCGTCGGGCGGCGGCCGTTTTCGTCTTCATAGTTGAAGGCGCGGGCCAGAATGCGCGCCGTCGTGGTTTTGCCCACGCCGCGCACGCCGGTCATGATGAAGGCGTGATGGATGCGGTTCTGCGCAAAGGCATTGCCCAGCGTCTGCACCATGGCGTCCTGCCCGACGAGCGTCGAGAAGTCGCGCGGGCGATACTTGCGCGCCAATACCAGGTAGGGCGTGGTCTGAGCGTCAGCCATCGAGCCCGTCCAATCGTCGCGTTTGAGGGAATCTGCCGTCAATCATGAAAAGGATCATAGGGCATCAGGTGGGGAAGCGTATGGCTGTTTGCCAGTCTTGCCCGCTTTTTTGAGCCGTCTTCACAAAAAATGGGAAGTAGGAGGCTGGCATCGACCCGTGAGGATCTCGTTGGGGCTGCTTCCTTCCGGACCTGACCCGGTTGGCGAGGAACACGTCCGCGCCAACCTCCCGATGGGCTATATGCGGATTTATCGATCGAAGTGCAAGGGGGTGCTGCGCTTCATGCACGAGGGCGGCAGCTCGCCCCCTTCGCACCGATCACCTGAACTGTTCGAAGATGAGCACCAGGCTGACCAGTAACATGATGATGCCGGAGACACGCCCGACAACCCGCGCCGCATTTGGGCGCGACCGCAACACCAGATTTGCGCCACCTGCGACCGCTGCATAGACCACCGCGCAATTGACCACATGCAGCAGACCCAGCAGCGCCAGTTGCACGGAAACTGGCCAGGCGGCGTTGAGATTGGAAAACTGCGGCAAGACGGCGAGAAAGAGCAGAAATACCTTGGGGTTAAGGCCACTGACGCCAAATCCCCGCGCTGCCCAGCTCTGCCAGGAGTTTTGCGCAGAATCATCTCCGGCCGCCACTTGGGCCGGGTGCATCACCATGCCGATGCCGAGCCACATGAGGTAGAGGGCCCCGATGATCGTCAGAACTGTCAGGGCGTGTGGAATGCCGACAATCAGAACGCCGACGCCAGCGGCAACCACCAGGGTTGCTACAAGATGTCCGGCCAGCAAGCCACTGACGGCGGGCACGGCCGCATTGTCCTTCAATCCGGCACTGATCGCATAGGCCCAGTCCGCCCCCGGCGTCACGACGAACAGCAAAGAAATCGACCAAAAGGTGATGAGCGCGCTAGCTTCCATTCACTTTCTCCATGGCGCGGGAAAATATCGTCTGGAGATCGAAATGAGCTTCCCATATTTTGCGGAGCAAGGACTCAGTGCGGGAGAAATTCGACCTTGGACGATTTTGATCGAAAGATTCTTGCTCAGTTACAGGCAGACGGACGAATTTCGCTGACGGTGCTGGCAGAACGCGTTGGCCTCAGTCTCTCGCCCTGCCATCGCCGGGTGCGCGCGCTCGAACATGCGGGCGTGATCCAGGGGTATCGGGCGCATCTCGACCCGTCGCGGGTAGGTCTCGACTTTGCAGCCATCGTCTTTGTGACGCTGCGCGAGGTGAACCGCGAAGCGGTTGAGGCTCTCGAGGAAGCCATTGCGGCCATTGATGAAGTCGTTCAGGCGCAGCGCCTGTTCGGCGACACCGACTACATGCTGCATGTCGTAGCGAGGGACCTGCCGGCCTTTCAGCAACTCTATGACAGCCGCCTGTCCGCCCTCCCTTCCATTCTTCGCCTCAACTCGACGCTGGTCATGAAGACCGTGGTACAGAGCCGGCCGCTGCCGCTGGCGGGATGAGCGGGTCCGAGAGGACCGACCGCAAGACTTGACCAAGGGGGCGGTTGGCCCTATAAGCCCGGCCCGGCCCCGGGAGGCCTGCCGCTTGCATGACTTGTGTCATTGGTGAACTCCCGCTCAGTTGATGCTGATCGCAATGTCCCCCTTGGGCAGTTGGTGCGGTGGCAATGCAAGCGCCCACTCAGACAATCCGACGTGCCCATCTGGAATGTTGAGATGAGTGAACAAAGTACCTCGGCCGCCATGCCGGCCAATTCGTTCCTGCGCGGATCGATTTCTTCCGTTTTTATTCGAACCAGCCTGCCCATCATCCTTGTGACCATGGTCAACGGGATGCTGACCGTTGCTGACGCGATGCTGTTGGGAGCCTTTGTGGGCCCCGAAGCCCTGGCGGCGGTGACGCTGGTCTTCCCCTTTTCCATGCTGCTGGTTGCGGCATCGACCATTGTCGGCTCCGGCATGGCCAGTATTCTTGGCCGGCGCCTCGGCGCCGGGGCGATGGACGAGGCCCGTGGTGTCTTCGCTTCGGCGCAGGGACTGGCGATCGCGCTCGGCATCGTGGCGATTGTCCTGTTCTTCCTCGGAGGCGGGGCGGTCGTCGCCTGGATGGCGGGGAACAATCAGCACCTGGGCGACCTGGGTTGGCAGTTCCTGGCCATTTCGTTCGGCTCGGCCCCGATCATGTTCCTGCTGACGGTTCAATCGGACGCGTTGCGCACCGAGGGGCGCGTGGCCTTCATGGCGATTGCCGGCGTTCTGTTGACGCTGGGCAATATCGCCCTCAATGCGCTGCTGATCGGCTACTTCCAGTTTGGGGTGGCGGGATCGGCCTTTGGTACGGCGCTGGCGCAGGTGCTGGCTCTGCTGCTGATCGTCGGCTACCGCATGGCCGGCAAGGCAGTGCTGCCCATGGTCGGTGTCCGCATCGACCGGAGCTGGAACGAAATGCTGGCCCTGGGCCTGCCGCGAAGCCTGAGCTTCATCGGCCTTTCCCTGGGTTCGGCTGCGGTTCTGTTCTCGCTGCACCAGCTTGCGCTGGGTGATAGGGAAACCGTGGTGACGGCCTATGGCGTGGTCATGCGCGTCATGACCTTCGCCTTCCTGCCGCTGATGGGGATGAGCCTTGCGCTTCAGGCCATCGTCGGCAACACCATCGGTGCGGGCCAGGCCCAGCGGGCAAGGGATACCCTGCGCCTGGCGTTGGGCGTCAGCGTGGTCTATGGCGTTCTGGTTCAGTTGACCCTGACCCTGGCGCGCGATGGCCTCGGCGGCCTCTTCGTCAACGACCCAGGCGTGGCGCAGACCGTCGCCGGAATCGTGCCGATCTACGTTGCCGGCTACTTCGCTTTCGGCCCCGTCATGATGGCTGCGAGCTATGTGCAGGCAATAGGACAGGTCCGCCAGTCCGCGATCCTGTCGCTTGGCCGGACCTATCTGTTCGCCATCCCCCTGACGCTGCTTCTACCCCTGTTCTGGGGTGAGACGGGTGTCTGGATCGCGGCGCCAGTGGCGGACATGTTGATGCTCGCCTTGGCGATCCTGGTTTGGCGGCGCAGTCGCTAAGACATCGTTCGGGCGCCGGCCATTTCAGGCCGGTGCCCGGGCAAGCCGGCGGTCAGCGCAGCAGGGATCGCAGGCGTTCAGCGTCGTCGGGGCCGGCAGGGTTGTAGACGATCAAGCCGAGATCAGGGCGGCCATCCACCGAGAACCCGGAATATTCGAGTTCGATCGGCCCCAGAATGGCGTGATCGAGGCGCTTGGTCCCCTCGCCGTGATTGCGGACGTCATTGTCGCTCCACATGGCCGCGAATTCGGGACTGGCGGCGCTCAGTTCGCCGACCAATTGGCCAATTTCGGCCGAGGCGCCGGCCCGCGCCGCGTCCGCGCGAAACGCGGCGACAACGAACCGCGCCATACGATCCCAATCAAGCTGGGCCGAGCGGATCTCCGGCCGTCCGAATATCAGCTTCAGGATATTGCGCTCCGCGACCGGCAACGCCCCATAGTCCGTCAGGATA
This sequence comes from Devosia sp., assembly GCF_017307565.1. Taxonomy (GTDB): domain Bacteria; phylum Pseudomonadota; class Alphaproteobacteria; order Rhizobiales; family Devosiaceae; genus Devosia. Next base: position 539 of record NZ_JAFKHD010000186.1, on the reverse strand, counting down.
AGAGCGGCCGCCCGATTCCAGGCGACGACGTCCCAAGTCGCGGTTTTGATGATTGCCGGGCTGATCTCGAACGCATCCAGCAGACGCTGCAATCGCGGCGTGACGCCCTCCACGGCGCGGTAGCGAACTTCCGGCGGACGGCCGAGTCCAAGCATGAACAGGTGCTCACGCTCCACTTCGGTCAGCATCAGGCCATTGGCGATCCGATCGAGCACATCGGCCGAAGGCGCTCCTCCGCGTCCCTGCTCGAGCAAGATATACCAGGTCGGGCTGATAATGGCCCGCTGCGCCAACTCTTCACGGCGAAGGCCCGGCGTGCGTCGCCTGTTGCCGGAGAACCCCAAGGCGACCGCGTCGAGCCGCTCCCGCCGATCACGCAGATAGGCACCAAGCATATTATTGGAGCCGGCCGCAGCCACCATGCTGTTACTCATTATACCAGGATAATGTCACTACTTTAACCGGATAAAGAATAGGCGCAGATCGGAGAAAGACCAATGGAGTATTTTCCACATGCAGATCTTTCTCACCGGTGCCAC
>NZ_JAFKHD010000185.1 GCF_017307565.1 Devosia sp. | reverse complement strand
GATGAACGGCGACTTTGGCAGCGGTTTCGCTGATGCCGTGACGGGCCGCGGCTTCGGCCACGGTTGCGCCCTCAAGTCTTGTTTCGCGAATGAGATCGCCGGTCCGCTCGGGCACAAACTTCAGGACGGCTTCGACATCGCGCCGGTCGGCGGCATTGGCGCTGTCGTCGCTGGCGAAGACAGGCGCGTCGTCATCAAGCGGCACGGTGGGCCGGATGGCGTGGCGGCGGACGTGATCGACAAATTTGTGGTGTGCGACGGCGTGAAGCCAGGCGGTGAAGGGGCGGGTCCGGTCATAGGTCATGCGGCGCGTGTGCACGGCGAGCAGCGTGTCCTGCACGAGATCCTCCGCGTGTGAGGCGTGGGCGGCGCCAAGGCGGCGCGCGAACCAGGGGCGCAGGTAGCGGGCGAGATCGGCCAGCAGTTGCCGATAGGCAACCGCATCACCATCGAGCGCGGCCAGCATGAGCGCGCGCAGCCGCATCTCTGTCTTGTCCGCCTGCATCGCAACTCCATTCGCGGCAAAGCGGAGCAAGGTTACACCCGTACAGGAAAAAAGTGAGCCGGCAACACGGCTGCGTGATCGCGGTAACCGGCCGGGCGAGTGAGGCGAATGGTTGGGACGAACCGCGGCAGGGGCTGCGGTCGAGACAAGGGAGACGACGATGTTTTTCAAGACCGCTAGCCTTTCCGTTGCTGTTGCCATGGTGCTGTTCGCTGCCGGCGGAGCGATGGCCGAAGAGGCGATGAGTTCTGGCGCTATGGGCGCCGGAGGCATGAGCGCCGGGAACATGGCGCCCGAGGCCATGGGGCCGATGATGAGCGAGAAGGACCTGCAGACCTGTATCGAACAGGCCAAGGCCATCACCTTCCCCGAAGTGGCCATGGTGGCGGAGCAGGCGTGTCACGCCCTTGGCGAGGGTAAAAACGCGATGGGCGGCGGGGCGATGGGCAACGGTGCGATGGCACCAAAGCAATAAAAACGACGTGATGGCGACCATCTGCCTGATGCAATACCGTTGCTAGTGGCAGATGGTGCCATTTGCCTGGGGAAGAGCATGAGCGAACCGGACGAACATTCCAAGAAGCAGGGGCCGCTGGTCTACCGCCAGTCGGTGTGGACGCGGCTGACGCACTGGACCTGGGCGATCTGCCTGTTCTTCCTGCTGCTCTCGGGACTGCAGATCTTCAATGCCCATCCAGCGCTCTATGTCGGGCAACAATCGGGGTTCGAGTTCGACAATTCAGTCCTGCGGATCGGTGCAGTAAATACGCCTGAGGGGCCACGGGGGCAGACGACGGTTTTTGGCAGGACGTTTGACACCACCGGCGTGCTCGGCATGAGCGGGACGGCGGAGGCGCCGCAATATGTGGGCTTTCCGCCGGCGGTGACGATCCCATCGTTCCGGGATCTGGCGACTGGACGGGTGGTTCACTTCTTCTTCGGCTGGTTGCTGGTGGCGGCGCTATTCGTCTGGTTCCTCGCCAGCTTCATCAACGGGCACCTGCGGCGGGACATTCTGCCCAGGGGCGCGGATATTTCGGGGCTGCCGCGCGATGCGATGGATCATGCGCGGTTCCGCTTTCATCACGGGCGGCAGTATTCGCCCTTGCAGAAGATCAGCTATTTCTCTGTTTTCTTTATTCTTTTCCCGCTGATCGTGCTGACGGGGCTGACCATGAGCCCGGGAATGGATGCCGCGTTCCCCTGGCTGCTCGATCTTTTCGGCGGGCGGCAGACGGCGCGCACCATCCACTTCGGGGTCATGACGCTGCTGGTGCTGTTCTTCGTCGTTCACATCATCATGGTGCTGCTGGCGGGGCCGCTCAATGAACTGAGGTCAATGGTAACGGGCTGGTATCGCACCAGTCCCGGTACGCCGCCGGAAGCGGGGGACAAGCCGTGAGCAATATCATTCTCAACCGGCGCAAGCTGCTGATCGGGTCGGCGGCTTTGGGATCGAGCCTGGCGCTTACCGGCTGCAACCAGTTCGACTTTCTGGGAGAGCGGGGCAACCCTGTTCGGCAGGCGCTGGAGCAGGCCAATGTGCTGACCTATCGCGCGCAGCGGGCGCTGATCGGCAATCAGGTTCTGGCGCGCGAATATGCCGCCAGCGAAATCCGGCAGGGTATGAAGCCCAATGGCTCGACCGAGCCGACGACGCCGGAATACATGTTTTTGAAGGCGCAGAACTTTGCGCAGTACAAACTGACCATCAAGGGCATGGTGGAGCGGGAGGTTTCGTTCTCGCTCGACGAATTGCGCAACATGCCGGCGCGCAGCCAGATTACGCGGCACGATTGCGTCGAGGGGTGGAGCTGCATCGCCAAGTGGACGGGGACGGCGCTGGGGCCTGTGCTCGATATGGCGGGGGTGAAGCCGAGCGCGCGGTTCTGCGTCTATCACTGCTACGACAATATCCAGCGGACGCTTTCGGGCGACATCCTCTACTATACCAGCTCGGACCTGGTGGACGCCTATCATCCGCAGACGATCCTCGCCTATGGGCTCAATGACCAGGTCTTGCCGGTGAGCAATGGCGCGCCGGTGCGGCTGCGGGTCGAGCGGGCGCTGGGGTACAAGCAGCCAAAATATCTGCACACGATCGAGCTGGTGGATGACCTGACCCCGTTTGGGCGGGGGAAGGGCGGGTATTGGGAAGACAACGGTTACGATTGGTATGGGGGGATTTAAGGCCGCGATATTGTGGCTCCTGTCACCCCCTCCCAACCTCCCATGCCAAAGGGGAGGTGTTGCGTCGAGTGTTTGGCGCTCTCCTCCATTCCGGGCCGCGCACAACACCCATGCGCCTGCTACACTTGCCTTTTGGGGCTATTTCCCCCATATGGGGCGCAGCGTTGCGGTCTATAGGGCCGCTAACGGGCTTCTCTTCTTACTCAAGCGGTGAGCGGCGAAGTCACCCCGGATAGCCAAGGGCTCCGGGTTTGAGCCAGCACCCGCGCGATACTCCTTTATCGCCCGATTGCAATTTTTGTTCCTGGCGCCTGCCTCGTGCAGAGCGCCCGCGCAGCTTTTGCGCATCATGAAAGATCAAGATTTGACCGATTTTTCCAGTCTCGGATTGCCCCAGAACATTACCGACAGCCTCAAGGCTGCAGGCTTCGAGACCCCCACCAAGATCCAGAGCCAGGCCATTCCAAAGCTGCTCGAAGGCCGGGACATGCTGGGTATTGCCCAGACCGGCTCGGGCAAGACGGCGGCCTTTGGTCTGCCGATCCTGGCCGGCATTGCCGAACTGACCGGCCGTCCGCGGCCGATGACCACCCGTGCGCTGATCCTGGCGCCGACGCGCGAACTCGCCGTGCAGATCGAAGAGAACATCCGCAAGTTTGCGGGCTCCAAGATGAAGCTCGACACCGTGCTCGTGCTCGGTGGCGTGTCGCGCTACCATCAGGTGCAGAAGATCGCCAAGGGCGTCGACGTCGTCGTCGCGACCCCCGGCCGTCTGAAGGACCTGCTCGACGACAACAAGATCCGTCTCAACGAGACGCGCTGGCTGGTGCTCGACGAAGCCGACCGTATGCTCGACATGGGCTTCATTGCTCCGGTGAAGGCGATTGCCAAGGCCATCGGCCTGCGTCGCCAGACCATGCTGTTCTCGGCCACCATGGCTACCGAAATCGAAGACCTTGCCAAGGGGCTCCTGAAGGAGCCGATCAAGGTTGAGGCGGCGCCGCAGGGTTCGACCGTGGTCAAGATCGACCAACGCGTCATTCTCTCCGGCTCGAAGGCCAAGCGCGGCGTGCTCAATGGCCTCCTCGATGACGAGCAGGAAGGGATGGAGCGGGTGATCGTTTTTGCCCGCACCAAGCATGGCGCCGACCGCGTCGCCAAGAACCTTGCCATTGACGGGCATGAGGCTGCGGCTATCCACGGCAACAAGAGCCAGAATGCCCGCCAGGCGGCGCTCAAGGGCTTTGCCAGCGGTAGCGTGCGTATTCTCGTTGCCACCGACATCGCCGCGCGCGGCATCGACGTTCCGGGCATCACCCACGTGGTGAACTATGACCTGCCGGACGATCCGGAAAACTATGTGCACCGCATCGGCCGGACCGGTCGCAACGGGGCTACCGGTATCGCTATTACGCTGTGCGATGGCACCGAGCGCTCCAAGCTGCGCGATGTCGAGAAGCTGATCCGCCGGACGCTGCCGCTTTCGGGCGACGTGAACATGGTCGAGGAAGCTACGGCTTCGGCGCCGCGCCCGCCGCGCAATTCGGCCGGTGCTCCGGGCGGCGCGCGTACGTCGCGCAACCCCAAGTCGAACAGCCCGCGCAAGTTCAACACCCCGCGTCCCGGTGGTGAGCGTGGCAAGGGCGGCGCTCCCCGCGACGCCAACGCTCCGCGAGAAGCCAATGCTGGTCCTGCCCGTGATGCCCGCAATCCGCTGGCTCCGGCTCGCTCGGTGAAGCCGCCGCGCGCCGATGGTCTCAAGGCCAAGCCGCGTTGGACGACGGCGGCGAAAAAGTCCGCCGCGCGCAATCGCCGCGGCGAAGCCTAATCAGAAAAAGGGCGGCCGAGAGGCCGCCCTTTTTGTTTGAGCTATTCCCGCACCGCCGGTGTAATCGTCGAGCGATCTGCCGTTCCGGTTGGACCGCCGCCGCCCGGAGGGCCGCCGGCGCCATCGGGCGGCGGGCCACCCGCACCACCGGCGGGCAGTTCCGGGCGGTCGCCGCCCATGCCAAAGCCAATGGAGGAGCGTGCATTGGGATCGACGCCGACGATCATGGCGGCGAGGTATTCTTCGTCCAGTTCCTTGATGAAGGCATAGGCGGCGCGGGTCGACTGGGCCGCGATGCTGTCATTTGAGTTGAGAGTGTCGCGGGTGCTGGTGCGGTCATTGTAGGGCGCGACGTTGAGGTAGATGTATTCCGAGAGGGCGTCGGGGAAGAAGATCTGGCCGGTGAGAATGACATTCTCGGAGATGAAGATCTTGAAGTGAATGTGCGTGGTGCGGCCGCGATACCAGCTGGGATAGACGGTTTCGAACTCGACAAGGCCATTGGCGTCGGCGAACTGGGTGCCGCGCATGAAGGTTTCACCTGTCGTGTCCACCGTGCCGTCGTCGCCCTGATTGGCGTAGCCGGAATAAACGCCGGTAGCATCGCAATGCCAGATGTCGACCCGCGCGCCTTCGATGACAGCGCATTGGGCATCGACCACCTGCAGGCGAACGCGCAGCGGGATGCCCGGACGGCCCTCGGTGATATCGGCGCGCTCTAGCGAGGGATCGAAATAGTAGGGGCCCTCCGTCACCTCGGGGATGATGGCGCAGACGTCGGCACCCTGGAGGAGGGCGGCGGTCTGGCGGGCACTGGCCCCGGTTTCCTCCGCAAAGGCGGTCTGGCTCATCACGAGGCCACCGCTGGCGGTGACGGCTAGAGCCTTGAAGGCATCACGACGGTTCAATCGGGGCATGGGGCTTTCCCTGTCTGGTTTGCTGACGAGACCATAGCGTTGAACTGGCGCTTGCCATCGTTACACCTTGGACAGGGGGATGACCATTTGGTTAGGCTTCAGGCGACCGAGGCCATGTAGATGACATCGGTGGCGCCGCCACCGGCTTCGGCAATGCCCGGCGACAGGCGTTCGAGGAAGGCGAGGGCCCAGTCGTCGACATTATGGGCAGTGGCGGCGCGGTTGAGCGCCTGCCAGCGCGTCTTGCGTTCCTCGAGCGGCATATCCAGCGCCACGCGGAGTGCCTCGGCGGTCTCGTCGGTGTCGAAGGGATTGACCAGCAGCGCATCAGGGAAGATCTCGGCCGCTCCGGCGAAACGGGAGAGAATGAGGACGCCGGGATTTTCCGGGTCCTGCGCGCCGACATATTCGTGCGCCACGAGGTTCATGCCATCGCGCAGGGGTGTGACGAGGGCAACGCGGGCGAGGCGATAGAGGCCGGCGAGGCTGGGCTGGCCGTAAGTGCGCTTTACATAGGTGAGCGGCGCCCAATCGGGTTCGGCAAAGCGGCCCATGACGCGTCCGCAGATGGCGTCGAGCGTGTCGCTGGTCTCCTGATATTCCTTGATCGTGTCACGTGAAGGCGGGGCCACCTGCAGCAGATGCACCTTGCGGCGAAAGCGCTGGTTGTTGGCGAGGAGCTTTTCATAGGCTTCCACCCGCTGCGGCAGGCCCTTGGAATAATCGAGCCGGTCGACGCCGAGGACGAGCTCCTGCTCGCCGAGGGCGCGATGCATCCGGTGGATCATCTTCTTGGCGGCGGGGCTGGTGGCGAGGCGGGCAAAGGCTTCGGGATCGGAGCCAATGGGGAAGGCGGCGACTTCCGTGTCGGAGAAATCGACGGCTTCGGTGTTGCTGATGCCGAAGGTGGACGGCGCCTGGTGCTCGGCGAAATCGGTGAAGGCGGCCACATCGCGATTGGCCTGGAAGCCGATGAGGTCATAGCGCGAGAGATCGCGCATCAGTTCGCCATGGTGCGGAATGGCGTAGAGCGCGTCGGCAGTGGGGAAGGGGATGTGGAGATAGAACCCGATGCGGTTCTTGGCACCGAGGGCACGCAGTTCGCTCGCGAGCGGAATGAGGTGGTAGTCGTGGACCCAGATGACGTCATCGGGGCGCAGGAGGGGCTTCAGGGCCTTGGCGAACTGCGCGTTGACCCGGCGATAGCCCTCGTACCAGTAGCTTTCGATGGTCGCGAGATCGAGCCGCAGGTGGAAGCTGGGCCAGAGGATGGAATTGGAAAAGCCGGCATAATAGGCGTGGTGATCCTGGGGAGAGAGGTCGATCTGGGCAACCTTGAGACCGTCCACGTCTTCCATGCGCGGTTTGCTGTCGGGCGTTTCGGTCAGCTTGCCGGACCATCCGAACCAGAAGCCTTCATGCCGTGAGAGGACCTTGCGCAGGGCAACGGCGAGTCCGCCTGCTGCCGGGCCCTTGCCGGGCGTGCGATTGGATACGATGACGATACGGCTCATGACAGACGGGCCCCCTGTAGAATGCAAAATGATGCCGGGCGCGAAGCGCCCGGGTCGAGTTCGTTTCGATGTCCGGCGGGAGGCGCGATCAATGCGCCGTGGCGTCGGTGAGCACTGGCTCTTCGTGGTGGGCCATGGTGCCAAGGCCCCGCATCAAGGCGTAGACCGAAGCCACATCGGCGATGCGCAGGCGCGCTGAGGTTTCCCCGGGCCCAAGCTTGATGCCGACGCCGCCCAGTTCCTGGGCTGCGCGGAAGGCATCTTCGTCGGTTCGGTCATCGCCGATGAAGATCGGGATGCGGCCGACAAAGGGTTCTTCCTTCATGAAGGCGCGGAGCGCGCCGCCCTTGTCGAACCCGATCGGGCGGGCCTCGTAGACCATCTTGCCCTCGACGAGGGAATATTGCGGGTGATCGGCCAGCACTTCCTCGAGCGCGCGCAGGCAGGCATCGGCGAGGTTGGGCGCCTTGCGATAGTGGAGGGCCACTGCGCCGGGCTTGGGCTCGATCAGCAGTTCGGGATGGGCAATCGCCAGCGGCTCGATGGCGCGGGTGATTTCCTCGGCGCCGTGGATCAGTTCCTCGTCCACCTGTTCCATGGTGCCATCGGCGCGACGACGCTGAGACCCGTGTGCGCCGGCTACCGGGAGGTGAAGGGGCGAGAGGAAGCGGTCGATATCAGCGATCTCCCGACCGGTGATGACGGCAAAAGCATTGTCGAGATCGCGCGTGAGGCGCTCGATCTGCCCGGCGAGATCATCGGGAACGTGTACGGCCTCAGGGCTCTCGGCGATTTCCACCAGCGTGCCATCGAAGTCGGTGAACAAGGCGAGCGCAGGCAGTTCCGAGCCAGTTTCCGGGAGCGTCTGGGGCATGGCAGTCCTCTCGTGACAGTGCGGGTCATGAGGGAAACGCCAGGGGAGCCGAAAGGTTCGCGCCACATGCCTGCCATGCAGGTGGCGGGATTGTGAATGAATTCTTAATCACGCATTCGTGAGCGGTTCAGCCGTGGAGCCTTATCGCTGGTTCCAACGTTGCTGACACACGTCCGCAGTTTGACCGATGGGACGAAAAGTTGAGGGATAACAACAAGAAAATGCGCACGCTCCTGCCCAAACAAGCCCAATCGCAATTGATGCTGACCGCACTTTTCGTGGCAGCGCTGAGCTTCATCACACTGGCGGCATCGTTTGCCGAAGTGCCCGCGGGGCCCGGCGAGGCCGTGGCGGCCAGCGATGAATAAGGCCAAGCTCAATGCCCGTGATCGGCTGGCGCTTGAATTGTGGCGACTGGTTCTGCCGATGCCGAAAACCGCGCCGGGTGAGGGTCTCGTCCGGCGGCCGCTGAAGTCGTTGCGAAAAGTTCAGGCGAGTGGGATGCCCTTCTTGCCCTTGTCGCGCTGATAGATGGCTGAGAGGTCGGCATAGGCCGCCCGCAGATCGTCGAGACGCGCGAGGAGGTTTTCGCGATGGTCTCGATCGACGCCGGCGATCATTTCGCTCAGGCTCCGGCTTCTGAAGAAGGCATTGGAGCGGTTATAGAGCGGCCGGTCGGGCGGAACGGCGGCGCGGTCCGGATCAGGCACGGCATAGACGGCCTGCAGGATCTGGATGTCGTAGGGGATGCCGAAGCTGTCGCGGCTGTCTTCGTAGGTGAAGAGATAATAGAAATTGTCGAAGCCTGACCACGTGATGCCCGAAAGGCAGAGCGAGCACGGTTCGTGCGAGGTCAGAAAAACGCAATCTTTCGTTGCCGGGCGCTGATCTTCCGGCAACTCGAAGAAGCGCTTGATGGCATGCATTTCGCCATGCCAGAGCGGATTTTCCGTTTCATTGTTGGTTTCGGCGACGACGACCGAGAGGTCGGACTTGCGCAGAATGGCGGCGCCGAACAGCTTGTTTCCCTCGGCGACACCGCGCGCGGTCATGGGGATCACGTCGTGCTCGATGACGTCGAGCAGGCGCGAGATGAAATCGGCATTATCCAAGAGGATTATTCCTTGGTGCGGATGAGACCAATCAGGGGGACTTCGGCCGCATCCAGCAGGCGCAGGCTGTCGTCGGAAATTTCGTACCGCGCGACGGCGATGAGGGCGGCGAAGAAGGCGCTTTCCTGGGCCATGATTGCGGGCTGGCAGGCCATCATCGTCGCAGCCGGCTGGGCGAATTGCAGCTTGTCGCCATCAATGGTCGCTTGGGCAAAGTAGCTGTTGCAGCCGGCATGGCCATTGGCGCGGAGATCGGCCGCGATGGCGAGCGTTACCGGCTGCTCGCCAGTGACGGGGCTGCCGCTGATGCTGGTAACGCGCCAGGTGGTGTTGATCAGCGCGTTGTCGGGCTGGGGCATGGGCGGGGTGGGCTCAATGGGGGCGCGGGCCACGAGAATGGAGACCGGTATGGGCGCAGCCAGGTCGACTGGCACGGGGACGGAATTGCGGAATATGGCAGTGCCGCCCTGGCGGATTTCGGCGGCGAGACCGAAGCTGCCGCCCGACTTGGCCACGTCGCTGCGAATGGCGAGGGAGAACTTGAGCGGCACCTGGCCGTCAGGAATGGAGGCTGTGGCGCCGACAACGCGCTGGCCATCGGGCAGGGCGATGCGCTCGCGGTAGAATACGTCGCCAGTCAGCGTCAAATCCTGCGCGTTGGCGGCGCCGGCAAAGAGCATGAGCGACAGAATGAGCGTCAGGAGCCGGTTCAGCATGGCAGTCCTCCCTGTTTCATCTCCAACCTAACGCAGCACCATGAAGCTGGCGAGGCAAAGCCGCGGACGCGGTTAAGCAGGTCACTCGGGATGGGTGACGAGAAAGGGCGGCGCCAGGGTGAACTCTTCGAGATTATTGCCATCGCCGCCCCGGTCGACGACCAGGAAGTCGCTTTCCTTGTCGAGGGGGGTGAGGACGCCGTGCCAGGTGTTCATTGCGATGTTGACGCCTTGACCGCGGGCGGGAAGGAAGGCGCGGATATTGGCGG
>NZ_JAFKHD010000184.1 GCF_017307565.1 Devosia sp. | reverse complement strand
TATTGGCTCGGCGAACCCCACTGGGGCCAGGGGATTGCGACCGAGGCCGGGCACGCCGTGGTCGACGCCGCGCGAGCGGCCGGGGCGGTGGCCCTCCGATCGCGCGCCCTGCTTGCCAATTCCGGCTCGCGCAATGTCTTGAAAAAGCTCGGTTTTGCCGAGATCGGTGAAAGCACGGACAAGGACGGCACGCTCAAAGGCCAGGCCGTCATGCTCATGCGGTTGGAGTTTGGCGAGAGATGACCGAGCTTGTCACCGAAAGACTGATCCTGCGGGCGCCGCGGCCAGAGGACGCGCCCTGCTATGCTTTAGGCATCAGCGAATTTGCCGTGGCCAGGTGGCTGACGCCCGTGCCCTGGCCCTATACGCTTTCCATGGCTCAGGAATTCCTGCGCGCGGCGCCCGCGCCGACGCCGGAAAAATCCTTCTTCATCATCGAGCATCCGACCAAGGGGCTGATCGGCTGCGTGACGCTCGTTACCGAACTCGGCTTCTGGATTTCCCGGCCGCACTGGCACAGGGGCTATGGGCTGGAGGCAGCTTCAGCGCTGATCGACTGGCATTTTGACGGCACCGGAGCGGACGCCATTCGCTCAAGCGCCCACCACAACAATGCCGCCTCCCTAAAACTCAAGGCCAAGCTCGGCTTCGTGGCGACCGGAAAGGAGATGCGTTTCTCCCAGGCGCTGCAGCATAATGTCGAGCATGTGACGACGGCGCTCAGCCGGACCGACTGGCGGGCGAGAAGGAACGATCTATGCGCGTAACGAGCGGGTGCCGCCGATGATGCTGCCCATCATCGAGACCGAAAGGCTGATCCTGCGCGCGCCGCGCGCCGGGGATGCCGAGTTTATTGCGCGCTATCTCAATGACTTCGAGGTGTCGGGCAATCTCGCGCGGGTGCCGTTTCCCTATCTGCTCTCCGATGCCCGGGCGTGGCTGCGCACAAGGCATAGCGATGTCGATGCGGACGACGCCAATTTCACCATCGAGATCAAGAACGAGGGCTATGCCGGCCATATCGGCTTTCATCCCGGTCCGGATGGACCGGTGATCGGCTATTGGCTCGGCAGGCCTTTTTGGGGGCAAGGGGTGATGACCGAGGCGGCGATTGCCTGTCTCGACTGGTTCTTTGCCACCACCGGGGCGCCGGTCGTCTATTCCGGCGTCTTTCACTTCAATCACGCTTCCCTGGCCATTCAGGAGAAGCTCGGCTTTACCCAATCGGGACGAAGCTCGTTGCTCTGCCTTGCGCGCGACGCCGAGGTGGAGCATATCGACACACAATTGACGCTTGGCGTCTGGAAGGCACGACGCACATGAAATTTCTCGATCAGGCCAAGGTCTATATCAAATCCGGTGATGGTGGCGGCGGGGCCGTCAGCTTCCACCGTGAAAAATTCATCGAATTCGGTGGCCCCGATGGCGGCAATGGCGGACGCGGCGGCGACGTCGTGGCGGTTTGCGCCGAGGGCCTCAACACGCTGATCGACTTCCGCTATCAGCAGCACTTCCGCGCGCCCACCGGCACCCATGGCATGGGCAAGAACCGCGCCGGCGCCAATGGCGAGGACATTGTGCTGCGCGTGCCCAAGGGTACGCAGATTTTTGAGGAAGACCAGGAAACCCTGATCGCCGACTTCACCGAGATCGGCCAGCGCGTCGTGCTGCTCAAGGGCGGCAATGGCGGGTTCGGCAATGCCTATTTCAAGACCAGCTCCAACCAGGCGCCGCGCCATGCCAATCCCGGTCAGCCGGGCCTCGAAAAGGGCATCTGGCTGCGTTTGAAGCTGATCGCGGACGCGGGTCTCGTCGGCCAGCCCAATGCCGGCAAGTCGACTTTTCTGGCGGCTGTGTCGGCGGCAAAGCCGAAAATTGCCGACTATCCCTTTACGACGCTACACCCGAACCTGGGCGTGGTGCGGGCTGGCGAGCGCGAATTCGTCCTGGCCGACATTCCGGGGCTGATCGAAGGCGCGAGTGAAGGCATTGGTATCGGCGACCGTTTCCTGGGCCATATCGAGCGTTGCGGCGTGCTCATTCACCTGATCGACGGCACCAATGAAGACGTGGCGCATGTCTATAAGGCCGTGCGCTATGAACTCGGCGCCTATGCCGATGTGCTGGCCGAAAAGCCCGAAATCGTCGTGCTCAACAAGATCGACGCGCTGACGCCCGACGAGCTCAAGGCCAAGGTCAAGGCGCTGAAGAAGGCGAGCAAGGCCGAGGTACACACCATCTCCGGCGCCACGGGTCAGGGTGTCGAACAGGTGCTGTTCGACGTGCTCGCGGTGATCGACGAGAGCCGCGCCGAAGAAGAAAAGGTCCTCGCGCCCAAGACCGAAGAGAAGTGGACCCCCTGATGTCAGCCAATGCGCTGGCGCCCTATCGGCGCATTACCATCAAGATCGGTTCGGCGCTGCTGGTCGACAAGGCTGGTAAACTGCGCAAGGCATGGCTCGACGATCTCGCCGAGGATATTGCAGCGCTCAAGGCCGAGGGACGCGACATCGTCGTCGTCTCCTCGGGCGCCATTGCGCTGGGGCGCGGGCTCTTGGGGCTGTCCGCCGTGTCGCTGACGCTGGAGCAGTCGCAGGCGGCGGCGAGCGCGGGGCAGATTGCCCTGTCGCAGGCCTGGGCCGAGGCGCTGGCGCGGCACAATATCGTCACGGGGCAGATTCTGATCACCCCCAACATCACCGAAGAGCGCCGCTATTATCTCAACGCGCGGACCACGGTGACGACGCTGCTCGGCCTCGGGGCCATTCCGATTTTTAACGAGAATGACAGCGTGGCGACGGCGGAAATCCGCTATGGCGACAATGATCGCCTTTCGGCACGCGTCGCGACCATGATCGAGGCCGATTGCCTCGTGCTGCTCTCGGACATTGATGGGCTCTATACGGCGCCGCCGGCGAAAGACCCCAATGCCCAGCATATTCCGGTGGTCGAAAGCATTACGCCGGCCATTGAGGCCATGGCGGGGGGCGCCGCGAGCCACCTGTCGCGCGGCGGCATGACCACCAAGGTCGAGGCCGGCAAGATCGCGACGCTGGCCGGCACGGCCATGGTGATCGCCAAGGGCACGGAAAACCATCCGCTGAAAATGCTGACCGAAGGCGGGCGCCATACCCTCTTCCACCCTGCCCGGTCCCGCGCCCAGGCGCGGAAACGCTGGATCATGGGGACGCTGACCGTGGCTGGCACGCTGCAGGTCGATGCCGGCGCGACCGGTGCGCTGAAGCAGGGCCGCTCGCTGCTGCCGATCGGCGTGACCAAGGTGACGGGCGAATTCGAACGCGGTGATACGGTTGCCATTACCGACCCCGATGGCCGCGAAATTGCGCGCGGCCTCGTGGGCTTTGACAGCGACGACGCGCGGCTGATCATCGGCAAGCGCAGCGATGTGGTGATCGAACTTCTGGGCTCTGGAAATCGCGCGGCGATGATCCATCGCGATAATCTGGTGCTGACGGCGGCCGCCGAGGAGATAAGTCAATGAGCCTTGCCGAAGTCGCCTCCAACGATATTCCCGCCATGATGCTTGAACTTGGCCGCAAGGCGCGGGCCGCAGCGAGCAAACTCGCGACGGCGAGTGCCGAACGCAAATATGCAGCGCTGATCGGGGCGGCCGAGGCCGTGCGCACTCACAAGGCGGACATTCTGGCCGCCAACGCCGTCGACATGGAAAATGCCGAAGCCAAGGGCATGACCAAGGCGTTTCAGGATCGGCTGCTGCTGACCGATGCGCGGCTCGACGGCATTATCGATGCGCTGCGCACCATTGCCGAACTGCCCGATCCCGTCGGCGCTATCATTTCCGAATGGGACCGGCCCAATGGCCTTCATATCGAGCGCGTCCGAACGCCGCTCGGCGTCATCGGCGTCATCTATGAAAGCCGGCCGAACGTGACGGCGGATGCCGGGGCGTTGTGCCTCAAATCGGGCAATGCGGTCATCCTCCGCGGCGGCAGCGACAGCGTGCATTCCTCGCGCGCGCTGGTCGATTGCCTGCGGCTGGGCCTGAAACTGGCCGGCCTGCCGGAAGACGGCGTGCAGCTGGTGCCGACCACCGATCGCTCGGCCGTGGGCGAACTGCTGGGCGGGCTCGGCGGCACCATCGACGTCATCGTCCCGCGCGGCGGCAAGTCGCTGGTGGCGCGGGTGCAATCAGAAGCGCGGGTGCCGGTCTTTGCCCATCTCGAAGGCCTCGTACACGTCTATATCGACCGCTCGGCCGATCTCGACAAAGCCGTGTCCATCACGCTCAACGCCAAGATGCGCCGCACCGGCATTTGCGGGGCAGCAGAAACGCTGCTCGTCCACAAGGACGTGGTGTCCACCCATCTCAAGCCCATCATCGATGCGCTGGTAGCAAAAGGCTGTGAAATCCGAGGCGATGCGACGGTCCAATCACTGATCGCGGAAGCAAAGCCGGCGACCGAAGAGGATTGGAAGACCGAATACGAGGATGCGATCATCTCGGTAAAGGTGGTCGACAGCGTCGATGCGGCGATTGCCCATATCGAAAAGTATTCGAGCCACCACACCGAGGCGATCATTGCCGAAGACCCGGCGGCCGTCGAAAAATTCTTCAACGAGATCGACAGCGCCATCCTCGTCCACAATGCGTCCACCCAGTTTGCCGATGGCGGCGAATTCGGCTTTGGCGGCGAGATCGGCATTGCGACGGGCAAAATGCATGCGCGCGGGCCGGTGGGGGTCGAGCAATTGACCTCTTTCAAATACCGCGTTCGCGGCAACGGGCAGCTCCGACCCTGATGCCAATGGACTTTGAACCCGCTGCGTTTCGGGTCCGGCACCCTCTCCCCCAGGGGGAGAGGTAAGGGTGACCCTGCGCTACTCCGTCCGTATTCCCGGCATAACCGATCTGCCGCCTTCAGGCAGCGGCATGCGCATTGGGCTTTTCGGGGGCAGTTTCAATCCCATCCATGCCGGTCATGTGCTGGTGATGGAAGAGACCTTGCGCCGGCTGGAACTGGACGCGCTCTGGGTGCTGGTGACCCCCGGAAATCCGCTGAAAAACCACTCGGAACTGGCCCCGCTCGCCGACCGGGTTCGGGCAGCACGGGCGCTCATCACCAATCCGCGCATCCGCGTCACCGGCTTTGAGGCGCAAAAGGGGTTTAGGTACACCTGGCAGACCGTGCGTTTTCTGAGGCACTCGCTGGCGGATCGGCGTTTCGTCTGGATCATGGGCGCGGATAGCCTTGCCGATTTCCATCGCTGGGAGCGCTGGCAGGACATCGCGAACACCCTGCCGATCGCCGTCTATGCACGACCGGGCTCATCCAACCGGGCGCTGGCCTCTCGGGCAGCACTAGCCCTCGACCACGCGCAGATCGACCAGGAGGACGCCCCGATCCTCGCCGGTCTTCATGCCCCGGCCTGGGTCTATCTCCACGGCCGCCAATCGCACCTTTCCTCAAGCGAGATTCGCGCCAGGCGGCGTGCTGACGCGGCTAAATGAGCAGTCATCTTGCGAAATTCGCCGGAAACGCGCATATAGGGCAAAATGATCGCTGTCTCGGAACAGGAACTGACGGCTTGCCGTTTGCCAAGACGCCGCAATATTCCGATCAACAACCAAGGATGCTGACCCAACGCATGACCCATGCTTGCGCATGGGCGGAAGGCCATTTCTGATGGCCGCGCTGCCCACAAACACTGTTTCCACCCCCGCAACGCCGGCTGTGCCATCGGTCGAGGCGGCCGTCGAACTCATTCTCAACACGCTCGAAGATGCCAAGGCTGAAGAGACCGTATCGGTCGATATCACCGGCAAATCTTCGCTGGCCGACCACATGATCGTGACCTCGGGCCGTTCCCAGCGCCATGTGGGCGCCGTGGCGGACCAGATCATCCGGGCGTTGCGTGACAATGGCTTTGGCAAGCCCCGCGTCGAGGGCCTGCCCCATTGCGACTGGGTGCTGGTCGATACCGGCGACGTGATCGTCCATATCTTCCGCCCGGAAGTGCGTGAATTCTACAATATCGAGAAGATGTGGCAGGCGGACTTTTCCGCCGACGCCCACTGAGCTCAGCCGATTCAAGGTTTTCCAAAACCTTGAATCGGTCTTTTAGCGCCGGCCAAGGTTTTGCCGCGCCGGCGCACGAGGATAGATCATGCGCATAGCCATTGCGGCAGTGGGCCGGATGAAATCCGGCCCCGAGCGCGAACTGGTTTCCCGCTATCTCGATCGCGCCAGCGCCAGCGGCAAGCCCTTGGCGCTGACGGGCTTTGACGTTTCCGAACTCAATGAATCCCGGGCCGGCTCGGCCGCTGCCCGCAAGGTCGAGGAGGCCAAGGGCCTGCGCGCCGCCCTGCCCGAAGGCATTCTGGTGATGCTCGACGAGCGCGGCAAATCCATCGGTTCCGAACCCTTTGCCAACCTTTTGGGACGCTGGCGCGACGAGGGCCGGCCGGCGGTCTCTTTTGTTATTGGCGGGGCCGATGGCATCGATCCGGATTTTGTGAAAAGCGCCGACCTGTCGCTGAGCTTTTCGCCCATGGTCTGGCCGCACCAACTGGTCCGCATCATGCTGGCCGAACAGCTCTACCGGGCGACCACCATTCTGTCGGGCCACCCCTATCATCGCGGCGATTGAGCGCCATAATTTCAGCATGTCTCGCGCCTAGGCAGCGCGCGACGGATGGGGCTTATGGTTAAGCATCGTTAACCTGCGGTTTTCTCACCCTTTGCTAATCTCGCCCGGAGTGATTCGGTGCGCCCTGCGGGCAAGCCGCTGAGGCCAGGAGTTTCCATGCCGGTTCGTCCGGACAGTATCGTCAGAGCGACGCTCGGCGGCATTCTGCTTGCCGGCAGCCTCGCCTTGCCTCTTCTTGCCCAGACCGAGACGCCGCCCACGACGCCCGCGCCCCTGGCCCCGCTCGAACCTTCGCGCCTGCCCCCCGCCGGCGAAACGCCCGCAACCGCCCAGCCGGCCGAAACACCGGCCGATGGCGCAACCCCGCCGGCCGAACCCGCCGATGCGACGACGACCCGCGCGGCGGACCTGGCAGAGGTTGAGGCCTCGCTGCAGCTCAGCCGGGAGCGCATCGACGCGCTCAAGGCCGAAATCGCCGAGATGGAAGGCGACCGCACCCGCCAGAACGCGGCTCTGATTGCCGCCGGGCAGCGGGTGAAACTTGCCGAGATCGAAGTCACCGACGTTGAAGAGCGTCTTTCCAACCTCATCGTGCAGGAACTCGATGTGCGCGGGCGACTCGATGGCGCCGATGCCGAAATCGCCAATGTGCTGGCGGCGCTCGAGCGCATTTCGCTCAATCCCCCCCCGGCACTGATCGTCGACCCCAGCGACGCATTGGGTTCAGCCCGTGGCGCCATGCTGATCGCGGCGATCGTGCCGCAATTGCGGGCCCGCGCCGACACGGTCAGCACCGACCTCAAGCAATTGATGACCATCAAGGAGCAGGCGCTGGCCGAGGAGCAGACGCTCAAGGCCAATTATGCCGTGCTCGAGGAAGAGCAGTTGCGGATCGCGACCCTCATTGCCGCGCGCAAGCAGGGCATCGAGCAGGTCGGCGCACAGCTTTCGACCGAAGAACAGGCGGCCGTGGAACTGGCCGAACGCGCCAGCTCGCTGCGCGAGCTGAGCGACGCGCTTTCGGCGCGCGCCAACCAGACCCAATCGCCGACACCGGCCCACCCCGACCTGCCGCAGCTTTCGCCCGAGGCGGTGAAACTGGCCTTTGCCAATGCGGCGCGCACCGAACCGGCCGTGCCCTTCCCCCTGGCGCGCGGCTATCTCTCCCAGCCCGCCAATGGCGTCACCGTGGTGCAGTTTGGCGCTGGCGATGGCTTTGGCGGCATTTCCCAGGGGCAGTCGATCGTCACCCGCGCCGAAGCGCAGGTGGTGGCCCCGGCCGATGGCTGGGTGCTCTACAAGGGCCCCTACCTCAATTATGGCCAGATCCTCATTCTCAATACCGGACAGGGCTACACCGCCCTGCTGGCAGGGCTGGAAACCATCTCGGTCGATATCGGCCAGTTTGTCCTCATGGGCGAACCGCTGGGCCAGATGGGATCACGCACAATTGGGCGGACGGTAACGACCAATGCTGGCAACGCCCAGCCGACCCTTTATATAGAATTGCGACAGAACAACGAGCCGATCGACCCGGAAAGCTGGTGGGCTCAGAACGAACAGACGGGATAGTAATCCATGCGCTTGACCACCCTTCGCGCCGCCGTTCTCGGTGTGGCGCTGCTTCTGCCGGCCGTGGGGCTGATGGCACAGGATCAGCCTCCGGCCCCCGAGGCCCCGGTGGATCAGACCAACCCCAGCGGCGAACAGCCCGAGCCCACGCCCGAGCAGCTCAAGAAAGAGCCGCGCGACCCGATGGAGATCTATGCCGATCTCAATCTCTTCGGCGAAATCTTTGACCGCATCCGCGCCGAATATGTCGATCCGCCGGATGAGCAGGAACTGATCCGCGCCGCTATTCAGGGCATGCTTTCTTCGCTCGATCCGCATTCGGGCTACCTGCCGCCGCAGGACGCCGATGTGTTTCGTCAGGACACTTCGGGCGAATTCGGCGGCCTCGGCATCGAAGTCACCATGGAAGATGGCATCGTCAAGGTTATCTCGCCGATCGACGACACCCCGGCCGCCCGCGCCGGCATTCTGGCCAATGACTTCATCGTCGAGATCGACGGCACGGCCATTCAGGGCCTGACGCTCGACCAGGCGGTCGACAAGATGCGTGGCCGGGTGGGCACCGAGATCACGATCACCGTCGCCCGCGAAGGCGTCGACAAGCCGCTCGAGTTCAAGCTCACGCGCGCTACCATTGCCATGCGCGCCGTGCGCTGGACCATGGATGGCGATGTCGCCGTGCTGCGTCTCTCGCGCTTCTCGGCCCAGGCCTATATCGGTATCGAAAATGCCGTGAAGG
This sequence comes from Devosia sp., assembly GCF_017307565.1. Taxonomy (GTDB): domain Bacteria; phylum Pseudomonadota; class Alphaproteobacteria; order Rhizobiales; family Devosiaceae; genus Devosia. Next base: position 1,055 of record NZ_JAFKHD010000184.1, on the reverse strand, counting down.
ACATTTACGCACAGCGCGATGGCAAGGCGCCAAAGGGTATCATCCTCGACCTCCGCAACAATCCGGGTGGTCTCGTCGACCAGGCGGTCTATGTTGCCGACGCCTTCCTCAAGCAGGGCGCCGTGGTTCTGACCCGTGGCCGCACCGAGCAGGAAAGCGCCCGCTATGATGCCCAGCCCGATGCGCTCGACGAACAGCTCAAGGATGTGCCGCTGGTGGTGCTGATCAATGGCGGCTCGGCTTCGGCTTCCGAAATCGTCGCCGGTGCCCTTCAGGACCACAAGCGTGCAACCCTGGTTGGCACCCGTTCCTTCGGCAAGGGTTCGGTGCAGTCGATCATCTCGCTTGGCCCCGATGGCGCCATGCGCCTGACCACGGCTCGCTACTACACCCCGGACAACCGCTCCATCCAGGCTCTCGGCATCACGCCCGATATCGAGATCCGCCAGGTGGTCCCGGCCGAGTTTCAGGGTCGTGACGAGATCGTCGGTGAAGCCGGCCTTGCCGGCCACATCACCATCGAAGGTCAGGCCGAAAGCACAGTGGGTTCCTCGGTCTATGTGCCAGCGGAAGCCGCTGACGATGCGCAGCTGCAATATGCGATCAAGCTGATCAACGGCGAAGAGACCAACCCAGCCTACCCGCCGAAGGCCGAGTAACGGCCCGGCCATGCTAAACTGGGACGCAGCGGCGTGATTCGCTGCGGCGTCCCGAAATTCATCCCCCACTGGGCAAAGCCGGACTACCGATGGCCAACGATCTGAGCACGCCACTGACCGGTCGCAGACAGCGCCTCAAGAATGCCTTGGGCCGCCCGCACCTGCCCGTGGCCAGGATCCTCTTTGGCCTCATCGCCGTGATCGCCGTCGGGACCGTTGCCCGCCTCATGCTGGTCGACGATCCCATGGGCGGCCGTCCGAGCCTTGAAGCCGGCATCGTCAATACCCAGGTCGGCAACAGCGTTGCCGATACGGTGGCCTCGGGCCCGGCAACCATCACCGCCGATCCCCAGCAATACCCGGCCGGGGGGCATACGGCCGGCGCGCCGGAGGCCG
>NZ_JAFKHD010000183.1 GCF_017307565.1 Devosia sp. | reverse complement strand
GGATGCGGCGGTTGCCTTGAGTAGATGTTTCGTCATGGTTTGTTTCCTCCCTTGATAATGCGAAACGGTCAGTAGCCACGCACGTCCGGCCAGCGGATTTCGATGCCTTCCGCATAGAGACGTGACTGGAAATCGGTGAGCAGGGCGTCGTCGGCCTGCACCTGGTGCGGCGTGAGCCCCTTGTTGAGGCAGTGCGCGGCGAGGAGGCCGGCGACTTCGCCGACGTTCCACTCGACCGGATGCAGGCGGTAGCAGCCATTGGTGATGTGGGTGGTGCCCATGTTCTTGCCGCCGGCAAGCAGGTTTTTGACGCGGCGCGGCAGGAGCGAGCCGAGCGGGATTTCGAAGGGCGCGGATTCGACGTCGACATAGTTGTCGCCACCCGTCGAGGGGTGGAGGTCGATGCGGTACATGCCGATGCCGACGCTGTCGCGATACTGCTTGGACAGCGTGTTGCCATGGATGGTCATCGACACGTCCTGCTCGACGATACGGGTGACGGGCAGGATGCGGCGGCTTTCGCGAATGTAGGGGGCCATGGCGAGACCATGGTCGGTGCCGGTGATGTCACCGCGCAGGCGCAAGCCAGGGAAACCCTGACCGCCATCGAGGCGCGGGGCTTCGGTCTGGAGCCAATAGAAGACGGCGTACGAGAGGTCGGCGGCGGATTTGAGGTGCGCAGCCTTTTCTTCCTCGGAGACGTCGATGATGGAGCCGAGCATGTAGTCGATCATCGGCCAGTTCACGAGGCAGATGTCGGAGCCATAGGCGCCGGGCACGAAATTGCGGCGGGCGGCGATGCGGCGGAAGGTCCAGAGATTGCCGTCGCCGGCATTGCGGCGCTGATCGGCGTCCACCAGCAGCGGATCGTCATCCGGGTTCGGGGTGAAGCTGCGTTCGGTGATTTCGAGAGTGCGCGGGTGTGGCGCCTTGAAGCCGAGCAGCGGGCCGCCCCAGAAATCGGGCTGGTACTGGCGCCAGAAGTCGTAATTGGCGGGCTTGTCGATCACCTGATTGCCGTCGACATGGTCGATGGCGAAGCAGACGGAGATGGCCTGGACGTTGTCGGGCTGGGCGGTTTCGGGAGCGCTGGGTTCGCCGGTGTCGGACTGCGCTTCGAAGCCTTTTGCGTATTCGGTGCCCGTTAGCGGCAGGAGATCGCCGAGTTCGGTGGCGTCGACGACGTAGGAGGCGGAGACGGTGATTTCTGCGCCAGTATCGCGGTGGCGCAGGGTGATGGCGCGGACCGTGTCGCCCTGCACATCGGCCGCGACGGGCAGATAGGGTTTCAGGACGCGGAGCTGGCCGCCGCCACGCCAGGGGGCGAGCATGGCTTCGATGACGGCGAGGCCGGTGCGCGGCTCGGCGCAGAGGCGGCTGACCCAGCCGGCGCCGGGATTGAGATCGCCCCAGGCGCGGCTTTCGGCCGTCAGCGGATAGTGGTCGCGATAATATTGGCGGATGCCGTTGCGGAGCTGACGATAAGAGCGGGTGATGCCGAATTGTTCGACCCAGGAATGCTCATCGGGCGGGACGGCCTGGCTCGTGAGCTGGCCGCCGAGCCAATCGAATTCCTCGGTGAGAATGACGGTGCGGCCCGAACGCAGGGCGCCGAGAGCGGCGGCGACGCCACCGAGGCCACCACCGACGACGAGCAAATCTGCGGAAAGTTCTTTGGTCATTTGGTCTTCTTGGTTTTGGAGGAGGGAGCGCCGAGAGTGTCCCCCTCGAGCGGCTCGCAATGGAGGAGGAGCTGTTCCACCGGGGCATCGTGCTCGACGCGGCGGACCAGCATTTCGGTGGCGGCGCGGGCCATGGCCTCGCGCGGAATGGCGAATGAAGTGAAACGGCGGCCGGGCTCTTCGGCGCGGATGTGATTGCCGAGGACGACGATGGAGAGGTCGCCAGGCACGGAAATGCCGCGGGCGCGAGCGGCCTGCTCCATGACCATGGCATCGGATAGTTCGGTCACGAACACGCAGGTGGTGCCAGCGCTGAGCAGGACGTCCAGGGTTTCGTTCGGCGGGCGGCCGACGGCAAAGACAGAGGCGACGAGATCGGCTTCGCCCACGGCGCGGCTGAAGCCGTACCAGCGATCGACGGTGGACTCTGCGCCTTCGTTGAGGCCGACATAAGCGATGCGGCGGTGGCCGAAGGATTTTGCGCGCTCGACGAGGGCCGAGGTAGCGGGGGCGTAATCACCGCCGACATAGGGCACGGGGCCGCCGGCATCGTCGCGGCGACCTACGGCGACGAAGGGGAAGTCGCCAGCAACGAGGCGGGCCAGTTCGGTATTGTCGAACTTGCGGCCGAGAATGACGCAGCCATCGGCGAGGCGGAGGCGGACATTGTCGCCAAAGATCTTGCGCTGTTTTCCCGCGCCGGTGAGGAGCAGCAGGTCGTAGCCGAGGCTTTGCGCGGCTTCTTCGATGCCGAAGAGGAAGGGCGTGAAGAAGTCTGCCTGACCGGAGGGGAAGGCGGGTTCGTAGGTGAAAACGCCGAGGATGCGGTTGAGGCCCTTCACCATTTTGCGGGCGACGGGGTCGGCGACGTAGCCGGTGTCGCGGATGACCTTTTCGACGCGCTCGCGGGTTTCCTGCGGAATGCGGGCCTGGGAGGAGGGGGCGCCGTTCAAAACAAGGGAAACGGTGGCCTGGCTGACACCAGCCAGCTGCGCAATGTCCTTTTGTGTCAAACGTTTAACGGCAGCCACGAGCTTTGCTCCCAAGCGCTAATACGTATTATCTGCTAATGCGTATTAGCGGGTGTGAAAGTTTGAGTCAATGCGGCTGGTGGGGATCGTGTGTTGGAAAGTTTTCCGTCGGGCCGGGGAAACAAAAAAGGCGCCCGGTGGGGCGCCTTTTCGAATGCTTGGCTAATCAGCGTTGCGTGGGTAAACGGCAGTCGCTGTCCTTGCCGATCTGGGCCATCAGGGCCTCGACAGCGGCTTCGAGCTGCGGATCGACTCCAATGCCGACGGCATTTGGATCGAAGGGGACGGCAATATCGGGCTCGATGACATGGTTCTCATAATAGGAGCCATCGAGGCGGCGGCTGGGCAGGACCGGGATGTTATAATTGAAGCCCGGGACCAGCTTGCTGTTGATGCTCGCGACATAGGTCCCGGTATTCAGCACGGTATCGCCGACAAGCGGGCCGATGCCGCTATCCTGATAGGCCTGGGGGAAGATGGCCGCGTCCGAATAGCCGAAGCTGTCGACCAGCACCGCGCTGGGCCAGACCCAGCGATTGTTGGGCTCGGTGGCGATGGGAGCGCCGTCGCGGCCAACGAGGGCATAGGGATTGCCCGAGAGCAGGGTGATGAGCTCGCGGGTGAGGTTGCCGCCGCCATTGGAACGCACGTCGATCAGTGCGGCCTTGGCGATGTCGCGGGCGCCATAGAGTTGGCCCAGCACGTCGAGATAGGGGCCATTCGACATGGCCGGAACGTATTGATAGGCGACGCAGGCGTTGGACAGGCGATCGACCAGCTCGGTGCGAGCATCAAGGAGGCGTGTGCGGGCGAGGCCAAGCTGACGCCAGTAGTCGATGGGGTCGACATAGACGAAGCGTTCTTCGGCGCCTTCGCCATCGATCACGCCGATGAGGGCGCGCTTGCCTAGATTGATGTCGAGCAGGCGTTCGATGCCGCCGGCGTCGGGCACGGGCGTGCCATTGATCGAGGTGATGATGTCGCCCGGATCGATGCCAAGACCAGCACGGTCGAGCGGGCCGCCCGGCAGGACGGCGGCGACGCGCCGGCCCTGACCCTCATAGCCATAGTCGAGATAGACCCCGAGGACGTCGTTCCGCGAACCGATGCCAATGCGGGAGCTTTCGTCGCCGCGGAAGCCGGTGAACAGGTGCGATGCCGAGAGTTCGCCATACATGGCGCCGACGAGATCGGCGAGTTCGCGGCTGGTGGCGATGGAGCCGAGATAGGAGCGGTACTTGGCCCCGATCGCTTCCCAATCGCGGCCTTCGAGGTCGCTATCGTAGTAGCGATATTTCAGGTCGGCCCAGGCCTGTTCGAAGGCGGCGCGACGGCGCTGGTCGGGATTGACGGTGGTGAAGATGCGCGCAGGGGAGCTTGAAACGCCGCTCGGGTCGTAGAGCGGCACCGACAGGATGGTGTCCACAAGCTTGATATCGACAACATTGAGGGCGCTGACAAAGGAGACGGCCTCAAGGCCCGGTGCTTCCACGGTCTGCATGAGCGTGCGTTCGCCGCTGCGCAGGTTGAGGATTTCGAGGTTGATTTCGCTCGGAACGTCCTGGGTGACCAGGAGGATATTGGCGTAGTCGGAAAGGGGGCGGGCGAGGAGAACGTCGCCGATGCCTTCGGTCAATCGGGTGCCGAGGCGACGGGCGCGCGTGGTGTCGGGCTCGTAGCGCTGCGGTTCATAGACGGCGTCTTCCTCATCGCTCGTGACAGGGAAATTGCCTTCGCTGATAGAGAGGAAATCCTGACGGGCCGCTTCCGAAACGAAGATGCGGTAGAGATCGTAAGTCAGGCTGTGGAGTTGCGCCGAGCGGGCGCCGAAGAGGTTGGTTTCGCCAATGACCTGAGTGGCATCGGCGCTCCAGAAGCCGCTGGAGAAACTTTGCAGGCCCTGGGTGACCATTTGGGGCGGGGTGCTACCATCGGCGGAAACGATGGCGGCCTTGCCGGAATCCGCACCGCCCTGATAGCGCCACTGCACCAGAATGTCCTGCGAGGTCGGGGACCAGGCGAACCACTGATCACCATCGCCATAGGACGAATTGTAGTCGGACGGTTGGAAGAGCGCGGTGACTTCCCCGCTCGCCAGGTCCAGCACCTTCACTTCGCGCCGGTCGGAAACGAAGGCGATGCGGGTGCCATCGGGCGAGAAGGCCGGCTGGAAGGCGTTGCCTTCCTCAGGCACCAGGAGCGGTACTTCTTCATACTTGATGGCGAGGGGATCATTGGATTCACCGACCTGCAGGTCGATGGCGTAGAGGCCCCATTCGTGGCCGCGCTGGGCAGCATAGACCAGCATCGAACCATCGGGAGAGAAGGTGACGTTCTTCTCTTCGGTGGGTGTGGCGGTCAACTGGCGATAGTTGCCGGCGCGGTCGAGCAGGAAAATATCGGTGCTCGAAACCACGGCCAGCCGCTCGCCATCGGGCGAGGAGACGAGTTCGGTGGCGGAGCCGGCGACAATGTTGCTGTCAATGCTGGCGCGCTGGTCGAGCGTGAGGATTTCGATGGCACGGGGCGCTTCGTCGGCCGACGCCTTGACGTAGATGCGGCCGTCATACCCAAAAGCGAGTGTGCCATTATCGGCGACCGAGAGGTCGCGCACGGGCGCGTCTTCGAAGAAGGTCAGCTGGGTTTCGACGCCGCTCGCGAGATCCACCTGCCAGGCGTTGAGCCAGCCGGAGGCTTCGGAGAGGTAGTAGAGGACAGTGCCGTCCTTGCTCCAGACGGGGTTCAGGCGATCGGTGCCATCGACGTCGAAGAGGCGTTCGTGCCTGCCGGTGGCGTCGTCGTAAATCCAGATCTGACGGGCATTGGCGGCCACGCGATGCTGGCGCGAGGCGGGGTCGGTCGACGGATCGTAGGAATAGGCGAGGCGGGTGGCGTCAGGGTTCCAGCGCGCTTCGAGGGCAAAGTTGGGCAGGATGAGCGATTCGCGGCCGGTCGTGGTATCGACACCATAAAGCTGCGTTTTTTCGGAGAGGGCAGCCTGCACGCTGCGCTCGGCGTCGCCGAGGCCGAGCGAGGTGTAGAGCACGGATTTGCCATCGGGCGAGAAGCTCGTGGGGGTGTCGCCGGTCGAGGACCAGCTCGAGCGCTGCAGCGTGCCCGAGAAGTCGGAAATGTAGATGCTGTCGGTGCCGCTGATATCGGAGGCGAAGGCGAGGCGCTCAGAATCGGGCGCCCAGACCGCGTCGTGGCTATAGGAGCCCTGAGCGGTGAGGGGAACAGCGAGGCCGCCTTCGGCATCGACGAGGAAGACCTGGCCCCGATGGGTGAAGCTCAGGGTTTCGCCATCGGGCGCAATGGCAGGGTGACGAATCCAGCGCGGCTCTTCACCCCGGTCCAGCGAGCTGTCGTGCTCTTCGGCCTGGATTGGTGCCATGGCCACCAGCATTGCTGCGACCGAAATCGCTATCCTTCGTCTAAACAATTCCAGTTTCTCCAATAGTTTGTTGCGTCAAGCCGGCCCAGCTTGGAACAAAGCCGCAAGAGGTAAAGTCTTGCTGAATCTGCTCGCAACAAAATCCCGAACTTGTGGGCAGGTCTGGTAGTGCGGCGACCGAACCGCCCGGCGGGCCTAGCTCATGCGGGCATAAAGGCTTTCGGCACGCATGTTTTCGTCGAGGCTGAAGCGGTGGTCGGCCGGCGGATGCGCGCGCTGACCGCATTCAAGGCGCGGACATATCCGGCAGCCGACGCCGACCGGCACGGCCTGGCCCTCCCCGAAGACGTCGAGACCATCGGCATAGACCATTTCGCGGGCGTGGTGGGCGGAGCAGCCGAGTCCGATCGAAAGATAGGAGCGCGGGGCATTGTAGCGGTGGCCGCCCTTGGTGATGGTGCGGGCAATGCAGAAATAGCGCTGGCCATCGGGCATCTGGCTCACCTGCACATGGATGCGCTCGGGCGCCATGAAGGCTTCATAGACATTCCAGCGGGGGCAGGCGCCGGAATGGCGGGGGATATGAATGCCCGAGAGGGAGAAGCGCTTGGAGATGTTGCCGGCAATATCGGTGCGCACCAGGTGCAGGGGAATGCCCTGTGCGCCTTTGCGCTGCAGCGTGGTCATGCGGTGGCAGACCTGCTCGAAGCTCGCGGAAAAACGGCGGCCGATACGCTCGATGTCATAGCGGTGGTCGCGGCAGGCCTTGAGGAAGGGCTCATAGGGCATGATCAGCGCGGCAGCGAAATAGGCGGCGAGCACATTGCGCGCCAGAGCCGGGCCATCGCCTTCGGGTAGGTTGGAGGTGTCGATGATGGCGGCGATCTCGGCCCCGGCGGCGACTTCGCCCAGGTGGTGGGCGAGGAGGAACTGCGCGGTCTCGGTGGGCAGGAGGTCCGAGATCATGATCTGCCGACCCGATGGATCGCGCTGGCGCGCGACGCCATGGGGCAGGGAGGACAGACGCACCTCCTGGCCGAAGACGTTGAACAGATAGGCCTTCAGCCCACTCTCAAAACTGTCGCCAAAATTGTCGATGTCGGCGCGGATGCGTTCGGCCGCCGCTTCCAGCGCGGGGAAGTGGTTGGCATGTTCCTGCAGGAAATCGGTGATGGCGTCGGTCGCCATGTGAAAGGGCGGTTCGGCGGTGGCGGCGGGTTGGGGGCCGCTGGCGAGGAGCAGGCGGTAGCGGTCGTGAAGGCGCAGCACGGCGCGGGCGGCAGCGGGGTTGGATTGGGCGAGGTCGCGGATTTCGAGATTGGTGATGTCGCTGTCGACGAAAAGATCATCGCCAAAGGCCTCCATCAGGTCGCCGACCAGGCGCCCCTCGTCGCTATCGACAAGCTCACCGGGCTCGACGCCCAGTTGCCCGGCCAGTGAGAAGAGCAGCGAGACGGTGACCTTGCGCCGGTTGTGCTCGATCAGGTTGAGATAACTGGCCGAAATGCCCAGCGCCTGGGCAAGGTCGGCCTGCGACACTTTCTTCTGGCGCCGCAGCCGCTTGATGCGGCCGCCGATCTGCATGTCTGCTTCCGCAACCATGTTTTCCTCCCGGCCTGCATTTACTGGCTTTACAGAAATCACCGTCGAAATTGACCGTGATTTACAGCTTTACAGGCTCGATGTGCAGATATTCTTGCGTTTTTCGGTAGTTTGTCAAATCTTTACAGCAGGCATCAAGGAGGAGTTTTCGTGATGAGCCCCAACGCCAGTGAACGTGAAGAATACCTGACCATCATCGCCCCGAGCGCCCACGAAGCCATGGCGCAATTCAAGGCGCGCGGTCTTGATCAGCAGGGCTATGCCATTGCCGGCAAGATCGGCCGCCACCAGTTCGCGCTGGTCAGCGGTGCAGACAGCACCGAGCTCTTTTCGGGTGGCGGCATGTTTGCCGCAACCTTCAGCCGCCGGGTCAGCGCCTAGCGGTTTCTGCCCACGGGCAGCCATTTCCCCATCCACGAACTGCCCGACCCGCTTTTGCGGGACTGGCGAAGCCACGTCCAAACGAGGAGACACGACATGCTCGACAAGCCCAGCCAACCTGAACGCTTTCCAACGCCGGACTATGCGCCCGACCGCTGGAAGACCATTTCCCGCACCTATTCGCGCGCTGAAGTTGCGCGGCTTTCCGGCTCGTTGCCGATCCGGCACACGCTGGCCGAGAATGGCGCGCGGCGTCTGTGGGAGCTGCTGCACAGCGAAGATTTCGTGCCAACCCTCGGCACCTTTACCGGCAACCAGGCGGTGCAGCAGGTGAAGGCCGGTTTGAAGGCCATTTATCTCTCCGGCTGGCAGGTTGCGGCCGATGCCAATTCATCGGGCAATATGTATCCCGACCAGTCGCTTTACCCGGTCGACAGCGTGCCGGCGGTGGTGCGTCGGATCAACAAGGCGCTGCAGCGCGCCGACCAGATACAAAGCATGGAGCAGGCGGACGGGGTGGCGACGACGGATCTCGATTTCTTCGTGCCCATCATTGCCGATGCCGAAGCCGGATTTGGCGGGGCGCTCAACGCCTTTGAGCTGATGAAGGCGATGATCGAAGCTGGCGCTGCCGCGGTGCATTTTGAGGATCAACTGGCTTCGGAAAAGAAGTGCGGGCATCTCGGCGGCAAGGTGTTGGTGCCGACCAGCCAGTTCATTCGCACGCTCAATGCGGCGCGCCTGGCGGCCGACGTGATGGATGTACCGACGCTGATCATGGCACGAACCGACGCCGAAGCCGCGCGGCTGATCACCTCGGATATCGACGACTATGACAAGCCTTTCGTCACGGGCGAGCGGACGCCCGAGGGGTTTTATCGTCTCAAGGGTGGCATCGACGCCGCGATTGCCCGTGGGATTGCCTATGCGCCCTATGCCGATCTCATCTGGTGCGAAACGAGCAAGCCGGATCTGGCGGAGGCAAGGAAGTTCGCAGAGGCGGTGCGCAAGGCGCATCCGGATCAGATGCTGGCTTACAATTGCTCGCCGAGCTTCAACTGGGCGCGCCACATGGGCGAGGCCGAAATGGCCAGTTTCCAGCGCGAAATTGCGGCCATGGGTTACAAGTACCAGTTCATCACGCTGGCGGGCTTTCACAATCTTAGCCTCACGACGTTTGAACTGGCCCGCGCCTACAAGGCTGATGGCATGGCGGGGTATTCCCGGTTGCAACAGGCGGAGTTTGCGGCCGAGACGCATGGGTTTTCGGCGGTGCGGCACCAGCGGGAAGTGGGCACGAGCTATTTCGATGCGGTGTCTCTGGCGGTGAGCGAAGGCAAGAGCGCTACGACGGCCATGGGGGAATCGACGGAGACGGCGCAGTTTCATTGAAATCGTAAACGTCTCGTCGCTCGTCACCACCGGGCTTGTCCCGGTGGTCCCAAGCCATTCGTAAGAATGGCTAGCGGAGGCGAGATGGATTGCCGGGACAAGCCCGGCAATGACGACGGGGAGGGGTGTTCTTACGCCCCTTTACTGAACCACAATCGGCCTTCGCCGGGCGTGCTCCTCATCTGAAAACACCCGGGAGCGCGTCAGGAAACGGCGCTCGGTGCCGTTGTCGAGGCTGAACATGCCGCCGCGACCGGGAATGGCGTCGATGATGAGCTGGGTGTGCTGCCAATACTCGAACTGGCTGGGCGACATATAGAACGGGGCGCCGCCGATTTCGCCCATTTGCACGTCGCGGTCGCCCACGATGAACTCGCCGATGGGGTAGCACATGGGCGAGGAGCCGTCGCAGCAGCCGCCTGACTGGTGGAACATCACCTTGCCGTGGCGGACCTCTATCTCGTGGATCAAGTCCAAAGCCGCGGGTGTCGCCACCACGCGGTCCACAAAGTCGGTCATTTCTCTCTCC
>NZ_JAFKHD010000182.1 GCF_017307565.1 Devosia sp. | reverse complement strand
GCCAGCAGTTCCTTGCTGGAATTCTCGTTGGAGACTACCACCGTTCCCTCGACACCCGGCGCCGCCGCAATCGCGGCCTCAAAGCCCCGGCGGCGCTGCAGGATCGTGTAGCGGTTACGGTACGTATAGTGCAGGAGCCGGCGATGCCCTGCATCGATCAGGTGCTGGGTCGCCATATAGGCGCCGTAGAAGTTGGCCGGCGCCACCGAACTCAGCCGCATCCGTGGATCGACGCCATTGGCCAGTACCACGCTGATATCGGCGTCCAGCGCCCATTCGACCAGTGCGTCTTCAGGATCGATACCGGCCAGAACCAGGCCGCCTGCGCCAGACTTCGTCATGTATCGCTGCACGAAATCGAGCGTCACATGATCCTCGTTGACCAGCCGCACGTCGAGCACAATGCCAAGCTCCGCCGCCTGCCCGCGCATGCCTTCGACAATGCCGTGATAAAAGCTTGCAAGGCTGCCTATGGCGCCATTCAGCGGCACCATGGCCACCGCGCGCTTGTCGAGATTGCCCACGGTGGGCACATGCTTGCTCTTGTAGCCCAGCATGCGCGCGACGCGCTGCACGTCGCGCCGCACCGCATCGCTGATGCCGATTTCATTGGCCAGCGCGCGCGACACAGTCGACACGGACACCCCGAGTTTTTCGGCGATATCGGCTTGGCTGGCGCGCTTGCTGGGCATTTCCGAATTCCTGATTACTCACTACGCAATATTTGCATTTTTTGAGTAACGCAAGAATTCTCGCGTGTTAACGCATCCCGAACCGTTCCCCGAGCCATTTCATCTGCTCGCGATCCTGGAACGGCCCGCCACCCTCGTGGTTGTTAAACTCATATTCCACAATGGTTTTGTCGGTTCCGGCAAAGGCCTGATAGGCGCCATAGACCGTCGACGGCGGGCAAATGTCGTCCATCAGCGCCACCGAGAACAAAGCCGCCGCCTTGCTCTGACGCGCGAAATTGACACCATCGAAATATCGCAGCGTTTCGAAAGCCTTGGCCGATTTATCCCGGTGCTGGGCCAGGAAGCGTACAATCTCGAGATAGGGATCGCGACCGGCAGCACGCACGGCCCGCGGGAAATCGCAGAGGAACGGCACATCCGGCATCACCGCCTTCACTCGGCTATCAATCCCCGCCACCGCCAGCGCGATGCCGCCACCCTGGCTGCCGCCGCAAACGGCCACGCGCTCGGGATCGACGAAATCCTGCGCCAGCAGCATGTCCACTGCACGAACGCCATCGGTGAAGAGGCGGCGATAATAGTAGTCGTTCTTGTCCAGAATGCCCTTGGTCATCACGCCGGGAATGGAAGAGGTCGAGCCGATCGGGTCCGGCGTCGCGCCCATGCTCCAGCTACTGCCCTGCCCGCGCGTGTCCATGCGGAAATAGGCATAGCCCGAGGCCGCCCAGTGCAGCAGCTCATGCGGAAAGCTGCGCCCACCACCATAGCCGATGTACTGAACCACGAGCGGAAGCTTGCCCTCGCGGTTCTTCGGCAGCACCAGCCAGCCCTTTACCGGATGCCCACCAAAGCCGGGAAAGGTCACGTCAAAGGCTTCGACGAGCTTGAGCGTCGTTTCCACCGGCTCGATGGTGACTGCCCCACCGATGCTGCGGGCCTCCGCCAGCGTATTGGCCCAGAACGTGGCAAAATCGGCAGGAGTCTCCACGGCGCTGCGATAAGCACCAAGCGCGGGGTGTACGAGATCGGGGAATGGCACGGAACGATCCTGGTATGGAAGAAACTGCCCCACCCTGCTCCCGTCATTCGCAAAATTCCAGCCACGAGCGCGCTTTGCCACAGCAAAGGCGGCCAGCACCCCTAGTGATGAAACCGAGCGATCGTCAGCCGATGGAATTGCAGGTTTCTGGCCTCGGGCCGGAACATGGGCTCGGACGGCACGAACAGCACTCGCCCCGCCACAGCATGCTGTCTCTGCGCCTCGTTAAGGGCCTGCGGTTGCGGCACGATCAACTGCCAGTCATCGCTTGCCGTAACCAGCCCGCGCGCAAAGGCATCCGCCATGCCCGTTTCCAGCACCAGCACATTGCCGATTTCAAGTGGACCGCCGAATTCGCGCGGGTGGATCGGGACCACCTCCAACTGCTGATGCAGAATCTGAGCATCAGAAGGAAACCGCAAGCCGCTGATAGCGCAGCGATAATTGTAGATTTTCAGCGCGAAACGATAGAAGGCGACATGATTGTCGATCGAATGGGCAAACCCGGCCAATGGCCTTTCACCAAACCCATCAGGATCGTTTTCGTCGATCATACCGGTCACTCTCCGTCGCGATCTTACGGAGATTTTACGATAGTGAAAACCACTAAGCGTCGTGGCACGATCGGCTCAGCAGGCGTCTGCGCCCCCGGAAATGACATTTCAAAACTCGGGTCCCTGGCGTAGAGTGTCGGAACGCATTTCTATTTCCGCCCACCCAAACAAAACGAAATGCCTGAATGCGCCCAAGTGCGGCACAAGATTGTCTATCAGACCGGTAGAGATTTATCCCGGCCAGAACTAGATTGAAGCCAACCAATAACTGGAGCGTCTCATGACCACGAAAACCCTCCTTCTCGCCGCCCTGCTGGCCGGCGTCGCCCTGCCCTCCGCTGCCTTTGCGCAGAGCTATGACCCCAACGCTTCGATCCGCATCGGCTCGCTCTATGAGCCGCAGAACCTCGACAACACCGCCGGCGCAGGCCAGGGCATCAACGAGGCCTTCAACGGCAACGTCTATGAAGCCCTGTTCCAGTTGACCGATGCCGGTTCGGTTGAGCCCAAGCTGGTCGAAAGCTACAAGGCCAGCGACGATGGCCTGACCTATACCTTCACTCTCAAGGACGGCGTCACCTTCCACTCTGGCGACCCGCTGACCTCGGCCGACGTAAAGTACTCGATCGAACGCGTCACTGCCGAGACCTCGAAGAGCTCGCGCAAGAAGAGCCTCTCCACCATCACCGGCATCGAAACTCCCGATGACAAGACGGTCGTGATCACGCTCTCGGCCCGCTCGATCTCGCTGCCCTACAACCTCTCCTATGTCTGGATCGTCAACGACGCCGCCAGCGATATCACCGCCACCGAAGACGGCACCGGCCCATACACGCTCGGCGAATGGCGCCGCGGTTCGGCCCTGGCTCTTGAGCGCTTTGACGGTTACTGGGGCGCGGCCCCGACCAATGGCGAAGTCGTCTACACCTATTTCACCGACGCCACCGCGCTCAACAACGCGCTGCTGACCAACGCCGTCGACATCATCACCTCGGTGCAGAGCCCGGATTCCCTGGCCCAGTTCACCGGCAATTCGGCCTACACCGTCACCGAAGGCGCTTCCACCACCAAGGAACTGCTGGCCTATAACGACCGCGTCGCCCCGTTCGACAACGTCAAGGTCCGCAAGGCCCTGGCACGCGCCACCGACAAGGCACGCCTGCTCAACTCCATCTGGGGTGACTATGGCACGCTGATCGGCTCCTTCGTGCCGCCGACCGACCCGTGGTATGTCGACCTCACCAGCGTCGATGCCTATGACGTCGACAGCGCCAAGGCTCTCCTCGCCGAAGCCGGCTATCCCGATGGCTTTGAATTCACCCTCGACACGCCCGACTACGATCCGCATCCGATCGTCGCGCAGTTCCTGCAGTCCGAATATGCCAAGATCGGCGTGAAGGTGAACATCAACATCATCACCGCCAACGAATGGTACACCAAGGTCTACCAGGCCCACGATTTCCAGGCGACGCTGCAGGAGCACGTCAACCACCGCGATATCGTCTTCTACGGCAACCCGGACTTCTACTGGGGCTACAACAACCCCGACGTCGTAAAACTGATCGCCGACGCCGAAGCTGCCGGTTCGCAAGCCGAACAGGTCGAAAAGCTGACCGAAGCCAACAAGATCATCGCCGAGGACGCTGCCAGTAACTGGCTCTACCTCTACCCGCAGATCGTCGTCTCGGCCGCCAACGTCACCGGCTACCCGATCAATGGCCTGAACTCCCAGTTCTTCGCCTACGGCATCCAGAAGTCTGAGTAAGCCTGCCCTCCACGGGCTGTCACCCAGGCGAAGGCCGGGGCCCATCCTGAGATCTCAAGATGGATCCCGGCCTTCGCCGGGATGACAACCGCTGGTGATGGCGGCCCTGACATAAAGCCAACGGTCGCCACCACCGGGAAATCCCGTTGAACACTCTGTCCACCGGCCTTCTGGCCGGTGGCTTTGCCTTTGCCGCCCGGCTATTCTGAGCCCGCCCAAGCGCAAGGAATCCGATCATTCTCGCCTATACCATCCGCCGCACGCTGATCCTGATCGCCTCGCTGTTCATCGCGGCCGTGGTGCTGTTCGTGCGGCTGCGCCTGCTGCCCGGCGATCCCGCCAATGCCCTGCTCGGCGTCGGCGCGACCGAACAACAGATCGCCGCCGCCCGCGCCCAGGTCGGTTCGGACCAGCCGCTTTACGTCCAGTTCGTCAGCTTCATCGGCAATCTGGCCCGCCTCGATCTCGGCACCTCCTTCGTCAGCCGCGCCTCGGTGCTCGGCGAGATCGGCAGCCGCATGTCCGTCACCCTGCCGCTGACCTTCTTCGGCTTCGTCGTGGCGCTTGTCCTCGCCATCCCCCTCGGCATTCTGGCTGCGGTCCGCTCCAACAAGTGGTACGGCGCCGCCATTTCCGTCATCTCCCAGCTCGGCATCGCCATCCCCGTCTTCTGGGTCGGCATTCTCCTCGTCACACTCTTTTCGATCAATCTGCGCTGGCTCCCGTCCGGCGGCTTCCCGCTCAAAGGCTGGGCCAATTTCGGTGAAGCCATCACCGGCATGATCCTGCCCTCGCTCACCATCGGCCTCGTCATGGGCGCCTCGCTCCTGCGCTATGTCCGCGCCGCCACGCTCGACGTGCTCGGCAGCGATTTCCTGCGCACCGCCCGCGCCCTTGGCGCCAGCTTCCCCGAAGCGCTCATCCGCCACGGCGTGCGCAACGGCGCCGTGCCGGTCATTTCCATCCTCGGCATCGAACTCGCCAGCACCTTCCTCGGCGCCGTGGTCATCGAGCGGGTCTTTTCGCTCCCCGGCCTCGGCTCCATGCTGCTCCTCGCCATCCAGCAGCGCGATTATCCCAACGTGCAGGGCGTGCTCTTCATCTCGACCCTGCTCGTGCTGCTGATCGGCTTTGCCGCCGACATCGCCCAGCGCCTTATCGATCCTCGCCTCCGCAGCCGCGGGAGGGCGTTCGCATGAGCACCGCGACCATGACTGCCCCGACCGAGAAGAAATCCCACTCACTGGCCCTCAAAGCCGGACTGCTGCTTGTCGGCATCCACATTTTCATGGGTCTTCTTACCCTCGTCTGGCTGCCCTACGACCCAACCGCGATGGCCGGCGGCCGCCTCGAAGGTCCGAGCCTACTTCACCTGCTCGGCACCGACCGCCTCGGCCGCGATCTCTTCACCCAGATGATGATCGGCAGCCGCATCGCCCTAATCGTCGGCATTGGTGCCGTCGCCATCGGCGCCGTCATTGGCGTCACCCTCGGCCTCCTCGCCGCCTTCGCCAGCAAGTGGCTGGATGACGCGCTGGCAGCGACGCTCGACATCCTCATCGCCTTCCCGACCCTGCTCATCGCCATGCTGGTGGTCGCCGCCAGCGACACGGCCAATCTCTGGTCGGCCATCATCGCGCTGGGCATCGCGCTCTCGGCCATCGTCGCGCGCCTCACGCGCATTCTCGCCAAGCGCGTGCTGGTGATGGACTACATCACCGCCGCCCGCACCTCCGGCAGTTCCTGGCCGAAAATCGTCGCCATCCATATCCTGCCCAATATCTGGCCGACGCTCTCGGTCAATTTTGCCCTGCAATTCGGCCTCGCCGTCATTGCCGAAGCCTCGCTCTCCTATCTCGGCCTCGGCGCTCCACCGCCCAACGCCTCATGGGGCCGTATCCTGCAGGAAGCCCAGGGCACGGTTTACACCGCACCCCTCGGCGCCATCGCCCCCGGCATTGCGCTGGTCTCCCTCGCCATCGGCGTCAACCTCCTCGCCGACGGCCTGCGCGACACCATCGACCCGACGAGGCGCGCAAGATGACCGTTCTTCTCTCCCTCGAAAATCTATCCGTCCACGCCGGCAACAAGGCGCTGGTGTCGAACCTGTCCTTCTCGCTCAACCGCGGCGAACGCCTCGGCCTGATCGGCGAATCCGGCTCCGGCAAATCCCTGACTTCGCTCGCCGCCACCGGCCTGCTTCCTGCCGGCCTCTCGTCATCAGGCTCCGCCATTCTCGCCGGCAAGCAAGTCATCGGCGCATCCGACCGCGAACTGAACCAACTTCGCGGCACAGCGGTCGCCATCGTCTTCCAGGAGCCGCTGACGGCCCTCGATCCGCTCATGCGCGTCGGCAAGCAGGTCGCAGAGCCCCTCGCCCGCCGCGCCCAGCGCGATGGCGCTCCGCTCTCCGGCGCTACGCTCGACAAGGCCGTCCTCGCCCTCCTCGACGAAGTCGCCCTGCCCGAGCCGCAGCGCATGGCCACCTCCTATCCGCATGAACTTTCCGGCGGCCAGCGCCAGCGTATCGCCATCGCCATGGCCCTCGCCTGCAAGCCCGACCTGCTCATTGCCGACGAGCCCACCACCGCGCTCGACGTCACCACCCAGGCCGAAATCCTCGGTCTTCTCGATCGCCTCGTCCGCACCCGCAACATGGCTCTCCTCTTCATCAGCCACGACCTGCCGGTCGTCGCAAACACGGTCGAGCGCGTCGTTGTGCTGCGCCAGGGTGAAACCGTCGAGGCCGGCAACGTCACCGAAGTTTTTGGCAATCCACGCCACGACTACACGAAGAGCCTCCTCGCCGCCGCCCGTCGCCTAGATGACGCCATGGAGGGCCGCTCATGAGCCTCGTCCGCGTCGACCACGTCAGTTTCGGCTACACCGCCAATCGCCGCATTCTCGATGATGTCTCGCTCGAGATTGCCCAAGGCGACACCATCGGCCTCGTCGGCGAAAGCGGCTCGGGCAAGACCACGCTCCTGCGCCTGCTGCTTGGCCTCGCCCGCCCCGATAGCGGCACAATAACCTTCGACGGCAGACCGCTCGATCCGCGCAATGGCGCCTTCATGCGCGACTTCCGTCGCCAGGCGCAGGTGGTCTATCAGGACCCCTATTCCTCGCTCGACCCGCGCCAGACGATCCAATCCATCATCGCCGAGCCCCTGCGCTCACTCAAAATTCCCGGCGACCACCAAAAACAAGTAGGCGACGCCCTCGAAGCTGTCGGCCTCGACCGCGATGTCGGCACCCGCTTCCCGCATCAGTTCTCCGGCGGCCAGCGTCAGCGCATCGCTATTGCCCGCGCCATCGTGCCCGGCCCACGCCTGCTGCTCGCCGACGAAGCCGTGAGCGCCCTCGACCTGACGACACGCATCCGTATCGTCGACCTGCTCGCCGGCCTCAGCAAAACCATGAGCCTGCTCTTCGTCTCGCACGATATCGGCGTCGTCGCCGCGCTTTGCCGCCGCATCGTCATTCTCGAAAAAGGCCGCATCGTCGAAGCCGGCGATACCGCTGCCGTTCTCGCCAATCCCCAACATCCCTATACGCAGCGCCTGCTTGCCAGCGTGCCGCGCCTCACTCTGAACGAGGTGTCATCGTGACCGACTACCCAACCCAATATGCCGAGTGGCAGCAAAAGCGCCTCGACGCGCTCAAGGCGCCCAATGGCTGGCTCAACATCATCGCCCGCGTCTGGCTCGCCGAGGGCACCGTCACCGTCGGCAGCGCCGCTGACAACGACATCATCCTCTCCTCCGGCCCGTCCTATGTCGGCAGCCTGACCCAGGATGCCGATGGCCAGGTGACCTATACGCCGGCCGATGGCGGCGCCGCTCAGGTGCTGCAGCTCTCGAAATACAACCCGCCGCGCTTCACCGCAGGCAACCTGTTGCTCGAAGTCACCTCGCTCAATGGCGAGAATGCCCTGCGCGTACGTGACACGACATCGGACGC
This sequence comes from Devosia sp., assembly GCF_017307565.1. Classification (GTDB taxonomy): domain Bacteria; phylum Pseudomonadota; class Alphaproteobacteria; order Rhizobiales; family Devosiaceae; genus Devosia. Next base: position 2,057 of record NZ_JAFKHD010000182.1, on the reverse strand, counting down.
ACCCAACCAACTGCAGCCGCTCGAATATTTCCCGCTCGACCCCACCTGGCGCATCACCGCCGATTGGGTCACGCTAGAAGCCCCCAAGGGTCTGACCATCAGCACCTCCAAGGCGATCCAGACCGAGGTCGAAGCGACCCACAAGGCCGTCTTCACCCGCGATGGCGTCACCTATGAACTGCTCGCCACCCACGGCACGGCGGAGTCCCCGCAATTCGTCATCCGCGACCAGACCTCGCGCGATAGTACCTATGCCGCCTGCCGCTTCGTCTTCGGTGAGGACGTCACCGACAAGACCATCGTCTTGGACTTCAACAAGGCGCTGAACCCGCCCTGCGCCTTCACCGAACACGCCGTCTGCCCGCTGCCGCCGGCCGAAAACGTGCTGCCGATCCGCATCGAAGCCGGCGAAAAGCGCCTGCACGACTAATCTTTATCCAGACAGCAAAAGGCCCGGCAGCGTCGCCGCTGCCGGGCCTTTTGTTTTGGTCGGTCGCTAGCGTCTTATCGCGCGGACCAGGGCGATCAGGATACATGCGCCAAGCAGGCCGGCGATCAGGTAGCCGAGCCAGCCACCGAAGGAGATGCCCAGAATCCCGAAGAGAAAACTGGCGACGGCCGCGCCAATGATCCCGAGGATGATATTGAGGAAGATACCGGTATTGGTCTTCATGATGTTGGATGCGATCCAACCTGCCAGACCACCGATGATGATAGCTGCAATCCAGCCGATTCCTGCTTCGCCCATAATTTTAACCCCACTCTGTTTCGAGCGCTCCATATGGAGGCACCAGTCAACGCAGCAACGCGCCCTTTGGTTGCGCCACAAGCAACTGACATACAAAGAAAAGGCGGCTCAAAAACGAGCGGGAAACGTCGCCGATCTAGAAATCGAAGTGCCAGCGGCCATCGACTTCGGTAAAGCGCCCCATGCTCGGCGCCGACCAGCCTCGGCCGATGGAATAGAGACGCACCCGGCAGGTCACCACGCCATTGGGATGCTTAGCGCATTCGCTCGCCTCGAGTTTGACGCGATCTTCGACAATCGACACGCGCTCGCGTTCGAGAATGCGGGAATTGCTCAGCATCGCCTTGATGGCCTGGGAAGGCGTCGGCCCTCCCGGAATGAGCGGTGCTTCCCCGGCACTGCACCCCACCAGCAGAACGAGGCCAATAGCGGCCAGGAAACTACGCGATCGGATCATGGAAGCCTCCCCAGCTAGATCCGCAAAAACCTTAACAATTAGAGGTAAACTTGGCGTGTAGCGGACCGATCGAATGTCCCCGACTTCGCCCCGCCACTTCCCGGCCCACAAGGCTTGCCTGCCCCTGCCCACTTTGCTAGAGCCAAAACAGGACAATGATAGTCATGTAAGGAATGGCCGTGCCGGAAGAAGCGACAGCATCGTCCCCGGTTGCCGGTCAGTCCCGGATTGTCTGCTGATGGCCAAGCACGCTTTCTGCAGCGACGTCTGCAACCTCCGCGGCGAACCCCATGCCGGCACCGGCGACGCGCCCCGGCGCGTGCTGATGCTTGCCTGGCCGCGCGGTAAATGGCGGGCGCCGCGCTGGGAGTCGGTCGGCATGTCGCCCGAACTCGCCGCAATGCTGCATAAGGCCGCTCAGGCCAAGCTGCATGTCGCCCTCGTCGATAAGGTCGAAGCCCAAGGCAGCCTCCCCACGCTCCACGCCCTGCCCGAAAACGTCTATGCCGACTTTTCGAGCGAGGCCGAACTGATCGAGGCCATGGGCAACTATCTCGATGGCAAGGTTTTCGAGGGCAAGCGCGACCACCGGCCGACCATTCTCTGCTGCACCGACAGCCGCCGCGACGCCTGCTGCGCCCGGCACGGTTTTTCCACCTACAAGGCCCTGGTCAGCCACGCCGATCCATCGCGCTTCAACGTGGTTCAGGCCACCCATCTGGGCGGTTGCCGCTTCGCAGCCTCGCTCGTCGTCATGCCCCAGCGTCAGCGCTATGGCCGTATGTCCGCCGAGCACGCGGCCGATTTTCTTGCCGCCATCGGCCGGGGCGAAGTCTATCTCCCCACCTATAA
>NZ_JAFKHD010000181.1 GCF_017307565.1 Devosia sp. | reverse complement strand
CCTTCGCCAAGGCCGCGCTGCAGCGCCGCGACAATCTCCTGGCTTCGGCCAATGATATGCGCGGCAAGCTCGAAAGTGCGCAGGACCAGTTGGCCGAAGCGCTCGAAGACCTCAAGAAGGTTGAACTGCTCGACCAGCGCGAACATCAGCGCGAGCGCGACGAGCAGAACAAGATCGAGCAGGCCGAATTCGACGAAATCGCTCGCCAGCGTTATCGTCGTCAATAAGTCTGGCTAGCCGGACACGAAAAGGCCCGCCGAAGCGGGCCTTTTGCATTTCTGGGTTGGCTTAATTGGCCGGGACTGCCGCGGGAGCCGGAGCCTGTGGGTCGACCCACACGAATTCCGGAGCGGCACTCAAAGCCTCGGCGGTGGTCGGCAGCACCCAGCGCCAGGTATTGTCGGCCGCTGCAACGTGCTGGAGGCTGAGATAGTCCACGGCGACGTTCTTTTCACCGATGCCGAGGAAGCCACCGACGCCGACGATCACGGCATTGATGCCCCCGATATTGCTCAGGACCCGATCGTTGACCGTGCCGATCTGCTCGGCGTCAGCAGCGGCACTCGAATAGACCGGGGCGCCAAGCAGGTCTTTGACGACGAGGTCGTCAGCGCCGATCGGGTAGCCCACCGAAATGTCCCAGGGCGTGCGCATGGCATTGTTGACGGCAACGCCCGCATTGTTGATGGCGGCACCAGCATTGTCGACAGCCTGTCCAGCATTGTTGACGGCATTGTCGACGGCTACGCCGGCATCCTGGGCTGCGTCTTGAACAGCGGCGCCAGCATCCTTCATCGCATTGCCGGCAGCATCCAGAGCATTGTCTACCTTCTGGCCGGCAGTTGGCTGTGGCTGAGCGGGTGCCGCGTCCTGTGCGTAGGCATTCATGCTGAGCAGCGCGGCGACTGCGGTAGTAGCAAACAGCTTGCGGATCATTGTAGGCTCCAATGGTTCATTTGTTTGAACAGGGCCATGCGGTGCAAAACTTGCCGGTAGAGTGCCGCGTGGCCCGTTATGATGGGTCAACGCCTCTTTTGCCGAGGCGTTCCGCATCAATTTTGGGCTTTGGCTGGGAACCCGCATTAGAAGGCCGGCTCCCGCGCGAGGCGGGGCCGGCCTTTTTTCGCCTCCCTGGCGATTGGTCGCGTCCTGCGAAAGAACCAAGAAACTCGCGTTCTTAAACCAGAAGCACCACACACTGGCAGCCGCCCGGCAGGACGCGCTCTTCGAGCGACAGGGCAGACAATAGCGTAGCTTTGAGGGCAGGAGTCCGCCCTCCGGGTTAATGCGTTAAATTTGACTTAATTCGTTAGGAAGGCGCTATCCTTGTCGTAGTCGCGCATGGCCCGATGCGGCATGCCGCCATCCATGAATTCTGGCCCGAAAGCGACGAAGCCGAGCTTTTCGTAAAGCCCCAGCTTGTCCGACTGTGCAGTGAGGAAAAACCGCTCGCTGCCCTTGGCCCGTGCATCGGCCATGGCCTGTTCGATCAGTTTTCGCGCCACGCCCTTGCCACGCCAGGCCTGGTGCACGGCGACGCGCCCAATCTTGATATGCTCTGGCTGGGCGATGAGGCGGAGCGTTGCCACCACATTGCCCTCGGCGATCGCTACATAGTGGGTCGCGGTGAGGTCGTAGCTGTCGAGCTCTTCCTCCTCCGGCACCTTCTGTTCCCAGACGAAAACTTCCCGCCGCAGCGCAAAGGCGCCATTGGAGAGGGTGGAAAAAACAGGGACGGAGAGAATGGTGATATCGGACATGGTTCCGGGTTTACCAGCAAGCGCGCCGCGCCGGAAGCGGTCCGCTCACTGCACTGCGTCGCGCCCAGTTCCATGCACGAGGTCATTGACGAAGCCGAGCTTGCCGATCACCGCCGGGGTCAGCACAAAGGGATAGGCGTCGGCCTGTCCCATGGCGCGGTTGAGATTGTTGAGCAGCGAGGCCAGGGGAATCCAGTTGTCGATGATCCTGCCCATATCGGGCGCCAGATAGGGATCGAATTGCACCTGCGGCAGCACCAGGCTCGGGTCCCCGGTTCTAGGCCGTGCCCGCACGCCGAAGGCCGCAGCCATTTCCACTGTGTCGACGATATGGAGATAGTGCGCAAAGGTCTCGGCAAAGTCCTCCCACGGATGGGCCGTGGCATAGGCGGAGATATGGGTTTCCGGCCAGCCCGCAGGCGCGCCATTGGCGTAGTAAGCCGCAAGCGCTACGCCATAATCGGCCCGCTCGTCCCCGAAGAGCGCGCGAAACCGTGCCTCCGACGTCTGTCCATTGACCAGCAGGTCCCAGAAATGGTGGCCGATCTCGTGTCGGAAATGCCCCAGGAGGGTTCGGTATGGTTCGCCCATGCCCGTGCGCCTGATTTCCCGCTCGGCATCGTCGGCCTCGGCCAGTGCAATGGTGATGATCCCGCTTTCATGCCCGGTCAGCACGCGCGGTGCGTTTTCACCGTCTGCAAGAAAGCGGAAGGCGAGGCCATGGCCCGGGTCCTCTGCCCGCCTGCGCAGCGGCAGTTGCAGCCGCAGCAGCGAATAGACCAGGCGCTTCTTTGCCCGCTCGATCTCCTGCCAGCGCCTGAGGTTGATGGCATCATCCAGCGCCGGAATGGTTTCGTTGTGCTGACAGGCCCGGCAGAAAATCACGCCGCCCGGTTCGGCGGGCACCAGCCAGTTGCAAGCCCCATGACGGGCATTGTCGCAATAAAGATAGGTCCTGCCGGGCAGGGCCGGGGCCGACCAGCCGCCCTCGGCCGGATCGAGCGAAACCAGCGCGTTTTCTTCGGGTACATAGCCGAGGGCATGGCCGCAATGCTCGCAGCGGTCGTTCTCGAAATAGATGGTGTTGCCGCAGTGATCGCAGACGAAAAGTTTCATCCTGTTGCCCCTTCGCGTCGGGGATAATGTCGGGCGGGGCTTGCTGTTCCGCCCAAAAGCAGAAACTGTCCGCCACCCGCCGGAGAACCATCATGACCGTCGAATTCCTGATTACGACCCTGATCGTCGTTGTTTCCCCCGGCGCTGGTGCGCTCTATACAATCGCTGCCGGTCTTGGCCGTGGCAGCAAGGCCAGCCTCTGGGCCGCGCTCTTCTGTACCATCGGCATCGTGCCGCATATGGTTGCCGCCATTACCGGGCTCGCGGCCATTCTCCATGCCAGTGCGCTCGCCTTCGAGATCATCAAATATCTCGGCGTGGCGTATCTGCTCTACATGGCCTGGGCGACGCTGCGCGAAAGCGGGGCGCTGTCGGTTGCGGCCAATGCCGAGCCCAAGAGCCTGAAAGACATGGCCGTCGAGGTTGTCCTCATCAACCTCCTCAATCCAAAGCTCTCGATCTTCTTCTTTGCCTTCCTGCCGCAGTTCGTGCCTGCCGATGCGCCGGGCGCAGTGCCGCAGATGCTGCAATTGAGCCTTGTATTCATGGTTATGACCTTCGTGGTTTTCGCGCTTTACGGGCTTTTTGCCGCCGCCATCCGGGGGCATGTCATCTCAAAGCCCGCGATCATGACCTGGATGCGCCGCTCGTTCGCGGCAGCCTTCGTGGCGCTCGGGGCTAAGCTCGCCCTTACCAGCCGGTAAAATTGCAGTCATATGGCCGTCTTCGGCAACTGCTAAGTCCCCGTTGCGTTCTGCATTGCATACGCCACGAGGAGACAGCCATGCACTACATTGAGGAAAACAGGATTCGGGACCGCGCCTATCAGCTCTGGGAAGACGCTGGTCAGCCGGATGATCGTGAACAGGAATTCTGGTACCAGGCCGAGCGCGAGCTGGTCGAAGAAGACGAGGTCGATCTCTCGGCTGAGGCGTCCGCGCTGGATCTGCCTCCCGTTGTGCCGGGTCGCCTGAGCTGATCAGGCTCTGATCTGGCCGTCATCGTCCTCCGATGTGTCGAAAGACCAGCGGTTGCGCCCCCCGGACTTGGCCCTGTAGAGGGCCCGGTCCGCCTCAAATTGCAGCCGCTCGATCGATACCTGACCAGTCGTGAACACCGCAATGCCGACGCTGGCGCCGATCTGAATGGTGTTGCCTTCGATCTCGAAGGGGGTGGAGAGCGTCTTGACGATGCGCGTCGCGACCATGGTTGAATACTCGACGTTCTCGAAGTGGCTCAGGACGACGGCAAACTCGTCGCCGCCCAGCCTCGCCACGAGGTCTGTTTCCCGCAGGATATTGTTCAGGCGCGCGCCGACATCCTTGAGCAGTGCGTCGCCTGCCGCATGACCGAATGTGTCATTGGCCTGCTTGAATTTGTCGAGGTCGATATAGAGCAGGGCGCAGGCATGGCCGGCATTCTGTGGCAGCTGCATTTGCTCGAAGTGTTCGGCAAGGCGCACGCGGTTAGGCAGACCGGTCAGTGCGTCATGGTAAGCCATGTGACTGATGCGCAATTGTAGCCGCTTGCGATCGTCGATGTCTTCGAGTGTTCCGACCCACTCGGCAGGTTCGCCTTCGGTATCGGTGATCACGGCGCCGCGGAAATTGACCCAGATCCATTTCTGGTTCTTGTTCTTGACACGCGCCTCCGCCGTAACTGTGGGGGCCCGCGTCTGGGCAGCAAGGGCCAGGGCTTCGTTCAATACGGGCATATCTTCTGGATGTACCTGTTCCACCCAACCGCGTCCTAGCGCGGCAACGGTTCGCTGCCCGGTAAACTCCTCCCAGCCTTCAACGTCGATGGCGTTGCCATGCACGTCCGCCCGCCAGGTGACCATCGCCCCGACCTTGGAGACGGCGCGGTAGCGTTTGCTCGACAGCTCGAGTTCGTTCCCGCGCTGGATCAAGCGTTCATGCGAGTTCATCTGGGCACGATAGAGGGTGTGCAGTTCCTGCACTATGGCGTCGGGCGCGTCGGGCAGGGCACTCTTGGAGTCCCTGCCAATGGCATGCGACCGGGCGACCATGGCCTCGATCGGACCTGTGATCTTGCGTGACAGGATGAAGGCGAGCAGTACGGCCACAATAAGGGCGACCAGCACGCCGATGCCGAAGGCCTTGAGCGGGTTCTGCCAGCGCCCATCGAGCACGGCCTTGGGCATGCCCACCACGACGACCCAACCGGGCGTGCCTTCAATCGAGGCAAAGCCGAAGCTGATCGGGGTGCCGTCAAAGGCAACGGCATCGAAGCGCCCCGTAGGGGCGCCGACTTCCAGCAAAGCCTCCCAGGTGGGGACGCGCTTGCCGAGATTTTCTGCTGCGGCGGCCGAGCGGGTGATCATGTTGCCATTGCCGTCGACCACAGCAACCAGCGTCTGATTTTCGATTTTGCCGAAGCTGATCTTGTTGGACACAGCCGTGGAGTCGGCGGTCAACTTCAGCGCTTCGCCTTTGCCGTCCTTGATCGGAACGTTGAACACCAGTCTGGCGCTCTCGCCGGGCCGAATATCTACGAGGTTCGAAACCGTCCAGTGGTCGAGCGCGGCGTCCGCCGGCACGAGCGTTGCTTCACCACGGAAGTGCTTGCTTGCCAGCGCCAGTTCAGTTTCCGGATCATCTGCCGAACTGCTCGCGTAGCCCCCGATGGTTTCCATCGTCTGCGCATCGGAGAGCAGAGCGCCATGAACCATCGACGCGATGACCTTGGCATTGTCGATGAGGGTGGTCTGCGCCGCCACCTTGTCGGTTTCGGCGGTCCGCACAACCACCAGCGCCAGCAGCGACAGCGGTGGCAACAAAGCCGCGAGTATCACAAAGCTCAGAAAGGAGCGAAGTGATATGCGCCTACGCCAGACACTCTTGTGCGAAACAAGCATACGTGCCTCCGAACTCTTCTCGAAGTAATAACGTAGCACATGTTTTCGAGATTCGGCACGACGTGAAAGATGTAGTTATCTTCGCATTAATAGAATAGTATTTTAAATACTTCCTACGGTCTTGAGGCGAACACGCGGATGGACCTCGTTCTGGCTCATCACCACCGTCTGCGGGCGGAAGCGTTCGATGATGGCGCGCACATGCGGACGGATCGAGGGCGAGGTGATCATGACGGGCACTTCACCCTGCTGGGCGGCGCGCTCAAAGGCCTGACCAACCGAAGCGATGAACTGCTGCAGACGGCTCGGCGCCATGGCCAGGTGCCGGTGCTCGCCTTCGCCAACCATGGCTTCAGCGAAGTCGCGTTCCCACTGCGGCGAGAGGGTCAGGAGCGGCAGGTTGCCGTCCTGGCCGAGATTGGCGGCGCAGATCTGGCGGGCCAGACGGCTGCGCACGTGCTCGGCAATGGCCTGGATCGAGCGGCCCGGTGCTGCAACTTCAGCGATGCCTTCGAGAATGGTCGAGAGGTCGCGGATCGAGATGCGCTCGGTCAGCAGAGCCTGCAGGATGCGCTGAACGCCGGAAACAGAAATCTGGCTCGGGATGATGTCTTCGACGAGCTTCTGCTGTTCCTTGGGCAGGCCCGAAAGCAGGGTCTGCACATTGGCGTAGCTCAAGAGTTCGGCGACGTTGGCCTTGAGCACTTCGGTCAGGTGGGTCGAGATCACGGTCGAGGGATCGATGATCGAAAGGCCGCGCAATTCGGCTTCGTCGCGTAGTGCCGGGTCGATCCAGGTCGCCGGCAGACCGAAGGTCGGCTCGGTTGTCTGATTGCCCGGCAGATCGATCGGGTTGCCATAGGGGTCCATGACCATCAGGAGGTTGGCATGGATCTGGCCGTGGGCGGCTTCGACTTCCTTGATGCGAACCTTGTAGTCGTTGGGCTCGAGCTGCATGTTGTCGAGAATGCGGACCGGGGGCATGACGAAGCCCAGTTCGAGCGCCAGCTGACGGCGCAATGCCTTGATCTGCTCGGTGAGGCGATCGGTGCCGTTCTCGTCTTCCTTGACGAGGCCGAGCAGGCCATAGCCGAGTTCGAGCTTGAGATCGTCGATCTTGAGGCTGTCGCTGATCGGCGGTTCGCCGGCCGGGGCAGCTCCGGGCTGACCCGGTGCGCCGCCCGGAGCCTTGGCCACGGCGTCGGCCACGGTCTTGGCGCGCTCGGCGATCTCGCGGGCTGCCTTGCTCTTGGAGGCGCGGTAGGCGGCATAGGCAACGCCGCCGGAAAGCGCCAGGAACGGCAGCAGCGGCATGCCGGGCAGCAGGGCAAGGCCAGCCATCACGGCCGAAGCCATGCCGAGGGCCTTGGGATAGCCGCTGAACTGGGCGGTCAGCGCCTTGTCGGCGGCGCCAGAGACGCCCGACTTCGACACGAGGATACCGGCTGCGGTCGAGACGATCAGCGCCGGGATCTGGCTGACGAGGCCGTCGCCGATGGTGAGGAGGGTATAGACGCTACCGGCTTCACCTGCCGAGAGACCTTCCTGCAGCATGCCGATGGCCATGCCGGCGGCGATGTTGATGAAGGTGATGATGAGGCCGGCAATGGCGTCGCCACGGACGAACTTGGACGCACCGTCCATGTTACCGAAGAAGGCGCTTTCGCCTTCGAGTTCGGCACGACGCTTCTTGGCGGTGTCTTCGTCGATGAGGCCCGCCGAAAGGTCGGCGTCGATGGCCATCTGCTTGCCGGGCATGGCGTCCAAGCTGAAGCGCGCCGCGACTTCGGCGATACGACCGGAACCCTTGGTGATGACGATGAAGTTCACGATCACGAGGATGATGAAGATCACGGTACCAATGACGAAGTTGCCGCGGGTGACGAAATTGCCGAAGGCTTCGATGACGTGACCGGCAGCGGCCGAACCGTTGTGACCTTCCGACAGGATCAGACGTGTGGTGGCGAGGTTGAGGCCAAGCCGCAGCATGGTTGCGATCAGCAGTACCGTCGGGAAGGACGAGAATTCGAGCGGCTTCTGAATGAACAGGGCGGTCATCAGGATCATCACGGAGAAGACGATCGAGATGGCCAGCAGACCGTCGACCATCAGCGCCGGCAGCGGCACGATCAGGATGAGGATGAGCCCCATGACCCCGACAGCGAGGGCGATGTCGCCCGAGCGCAGCATGTCGAGCACCTCTTTGGGCGTCGGCAGCTTGAAGCTGAAGCGGGACGAGGAGGTGGGGATATCGGTCATGTCGTCAGATTACCGCGTGAGAAAAATGAGAAAGGAGGCTGGCGCATCGCGCAGCCTCCCAAAGGCGTTGTTACGCCACGTTTCGCCGTTCGCCGGGCTCGGGGATGGTCTGCCCCTCGTCCGCGTACTGGTTCAGCTTGTTCCGAAGCGTGCGGATCGAAATGCCGAGAATGTTCGCGGCATGGGTCCGGTTGCCCCAGGTGTGATCCAGCGTGTCGAGGATCAGTTCGCGCTCGACGTCGGCCACGGTGCGCCCCACGAGGGCCCGCGACATGGCTTCGGCGGTTTCGGCCAGCTGCTGGGCCGGCGAGTGCATGCGCACCGCTTCGCTAAGACCCATGCCATCGGGCAGCACGATCGCTTCGGCGCCGATCATGGTGCCGGTGGCGAGGAGTACGGCGCGGTGCAGCGTGTTTTCAAGTTCACGCACGTTGCCGGGCCAGGGCGCCTGCAGCAGCGCCGCGCGCGCGTCTTCGGAAAGCTCGCGCTTCGGCAGGCCATTGGCCTTGGCATATTTGGCCACGAAGTGATCGGCCAGCGCCACGATATCACCCGGACGCTCGCGCAGGGCCGGGAGCTTCAGGTTCACGACGTTGAGGCGGAACAGCAGGTCTTCGCGGAACGAGCCCTCGCGAACCGCTTCCGTCAGGTTGCGGTTCGAGGTGGCGAGGATGCGGATATCGACCGGCACGGGCTTGGTGCCGCCGACGCGGTCGATGACGCGCTCCTGGATGGCGCGCAGCAGCTTGGCCTGCAGGCGCACGTCCATTTCCGAAATTTCGTCAAGCAGCAGTGTGCCGCCCGAGGCTTCTTCGAACTTGCCGACGCGGCGGGCAATGGCGCCGGTAAAGGCGCCCTTTTCGTGGCCGAACAGCTCGGATTCGAGGAGGGCTTCGGGAATGGCGGCGCAGTTGACCGAGATGAAGGGTTTTGCCGAGCGCTTGGAGCGCGAATGAACGAAGCGGGCGACCACTTCCTTACCCGTGCCGCTCTCGCCGGTGATTAGGATCGAGGCTTCGGAGGCAGCAACCTGCTCGGCCATCTTGACGACGCGCTGCATGGCGGGGTCGCGGAAGAGGAAGTCCTCGCTGTCGCGCGACACGGCCTGAATGACGGCGGCGATCAGCGCGGCGTCGGGGGGCAGGGGGATATATTCCTTGGCGCCAGCGCGGATGGCGTTGACGGCAGCCGCAGCATTGGTTTCGACACCGCAGGCGACGACGGGAATGGCAATGCGCTCGGCTTCAAGCGCGGCGATGAGCCCGGCAATGTCCATCATGACATCGACCAGCAGGAGGTCGGCGCCGCGACCGGTGCGCAGTGCGGCCATGGCGATTTCGATGCCGGGGGCGTGCGCAACCTTCGCGCCGCCATCCATGGCCATTTTGGTGGCCTGGCTGAGTTGACCTTCTAGGGCTCCGACGATGAGGAGACGCATGCCGTTCACTCCCGTTTTTTCTTATTGGGGCTTGATGATCTCGGTCATGGTGACACCGAGCCGGTTTTCGACCAGCACGATTTCGCCACGCGCGACGAGGCGGTCATTGACGTAGATTTCGACGGCTTCACCGACCTGACGGTCGAGTTCCACCACCGTTCCGGTATCGAGCTTGAGCAGGCTCGACACGGGCATCTTGGTGCGGCCGAGCACCACTGAAACGCGAACCGGCACGTCGAACACGGCCTCGAGGTCGTCGGCGGTGCGCTCGACATAGGCTTCGGCGCGGCTGTCGGCGCCGGGGGAGGGCATTTCGCCCATGCCGAAGTCGTCGGTTTCAGGGGCGTCGGTTTGAGGATCGGTCGGGTTCATTCACCGCTCTCCTTGGTCATGTGTGCGCCCTGGGTGTTCGCCTTGGCGGCGAGATAGGCTGCAATGGTCTCGTTGATTTCAGCGTCGAGCCCGTCCGTGTCGCGAACGAGGCCGCCGTCGGCCCATTCGATCCGGCCGTCGCCGAGACGGATATCGGGCTCGCCCATCACGACCAGCCGGCCGGCATAGCCGGAGGTGGTGATCTGGGAATTGGCAATGTCGCGGATCTGGTCAGCCAGGTCCGGGTGGCAGCGGATCACCA
>NZ_JAFKHD010000180.1 GCF_017307565.1 Devosia sp. | reverse complement strand
CTCGCCATTGCCGCCGTGCTGCTGATCATTCCCGGCTTTCTGGGCGCCTTCATCGCCATCTTGCTGTTACTGCCGACGGTACGTGGCTGGCTCTACAAATCGCTGACGCGCAACATGACGGTCGTTGAGACCACGACGAGCTATCGCCGGGCCTCCGATCCCTCCTCGCCGCATCTTAACGGACCGGGAACCATCGATCTCGATGACGACGATTGGCAGCGCAAATAGCGTTGCAAAAGGCCTCTTTGCTTGTTCACCTCCGGCAAAGATGGTAGCCACCGGCAAGATCGTTCCAATCGGAATTTAGAGGGACCAAATATGGCCGAAGAAAACGAAGGCGCAGCAGCGACCCAGCCCGGCGCAGCACCCAGCATGAACCTTGTTGGTCAGTATGTGCGCGACCTTTCTTTCGAGAACCCCGGCGCACCCGCTTCGATCATGGCGGGCGGCGGCAATCCGGCCTTCAACGTCTCGATCTCGGTCGGCGTCAAGAAGCAGGCCGACGACCTCTATGCGGTTGAGCTGAACCTCAAGGCCAAGGCAAACCGCGAAGACCAGCTGCTGTTCAATGTGGAACTGGTCTATGGCGGCGTTTTCCGCCTCAAGAACATTCCCGAAGCCCAGCTCAGCGGCCTGCTCATGGTGGAATGCCCACGCCTGATCTTCCCGTTTGCCCGCCAGGTCCTCGCCAACGTCACCCAGCAGGGCGGTTTCCCGCCGCTGATGATGGAGCCGGTCGACTTCATGGCAATATACCGCCAGAACCTTGCCGCGCTCGCTGCCAAGCAGCAGACCGAAGGCGGGGCTCCGGCAACCGACCTGCCGAACTAAGTTTTTTGGCATTGAGATTTTTAAGAACCCCGGCGAGAGCTGGGGTTTTTTGTTTGCGGGCCGGAGAGAGGGGGCGCCTATTCGGCCGCGGCGACTTCGGCGTACTGAGCCCAGATGGCGCTTTCGCCCATTTTGCCGATGAAGGCTTCGTGGGCGGCGGCTTCTGCCAGGGTCACGCGCGAAGGCAGGGGCGTTGGGCGGGGGAGAGCGGCAACGCGGGTGGCGAGGGCGTCGCTGCCGTCGTTCTCGACGTCCGCCATCAGCGCCAGGCTGACCTGCTTGCCGCCGATCAGCTCGAGATAGACTTCGGCCAGGATTTCGCTGTCGAGAAGCGCGCCGTGCAGCGTGCGGCGGGAATTGTCGATGCCATAGTGCTTGCAGAGCGCATCGAGGCTGACGCGGGCGCCCGGGTGCTTCTTGCGGGCAAGCATGACGGTGTCGATGACTTCATTGTCCAGAATGGGCAGACCGGCCCAGCCCAGCTCGGCGTTCAAAAAGCCCATATCGAAGGGGGCGTTGTGAATGATCAACCGCGCGCCATCGACAAAGGTGCGGAATTCCTCGGCCAGCGTTTTGAACAGCGGCTTGTCGGACAAAAACTCTTCACTCAACCCATGCACCCGAAATGCCTCGTCGGGCATGTTGCGCTGCGGATTGATGTAGACGTGAAAATTCTGGCCCGAAGGAATGTGGTTGATCAGCTCGACGCAGCCGATTTCGACCAGGCGGTCGCCTTCGGCATGGGAAAGGCCCGTCGTTTCGGTATCGAGGACGATTTCCCGGATCATGCTTTTGGCCCCTTTGCCTTGAGGTCGGCTACTAAGGCTGCAACCTCGGCGTCGACGTCGTCGCGCGGACGCCCGGTATCGAAGAGATAGGTGGCCCGCCTCTTCTTTTCATCCTGCGGCATCTGTCGGGCAAGCAAGGTATCGCGCTTTTCCACGGTCATGCCCGGCCGGGCCATGATCCGTGCAGCCTGAATCTTGGGGTCGACGAAGGTCACGGCGATGGCATCAAAGCCGTAATCAAAGCCACTCTCGAAGAGCAGGGGGACTTCAACGGCCACTGCAATGTGGCCAGCGGCCTCCGCTTCATCCATGAACTGGGCGATCTTTTGCCGGACCAGCGGATGGACGACGGCTTCCAGCTTCTTGAAATTTTCCGGCTCGGCCGCGAGGCGCCGGGCCAATTCCTGCCGATCGATCTTTTGGTTCTTGGTGACGCCGGGAAACAGGGCTTCGACCGGCGCGACGGCTTCGCCTTCATATAATGCGGCGACAGCGGCATCGGCCGAGAAGGTGGGAACACCGACCTTTTCGAAGGCGGCAAGCAGGGTGGACTTGCCGGTTGCGATCGATCCGGTGACCCCGATCCGCCACATGCTCAGTGACCCAGCATCGCTTCGATGCGAGCGCGGAGGGCAGGAGTGACTTCCGGCCGCACACCGAACCAATCGGCAAAACCGGGCACGGCCTGATGCAACAGCATGCCGAGGCCATCGACGATTTTGAGCCCATGGGCTTCGGCATCGGCGAGGAGCGGGGTGATGAGCGGGGTATAGACGATGTCGGTGACAAGGGCGGTCTTGGGCAACAGGCCCATGTCGAGCCAATCGAACCGGCTGCCATGCATGCCGATGGAGCTGGTATTGACGACAATGCCGATTTTTGGCGCGAGTTCGGAAAACGCTTCAAAGCCATGGGCCTCAAACGGACCTTCGATTTCTTCGACCAGGGCCTCAGCATTGGCGAGCGTGCGGTTGAGCACATGCACCTGGCCGCCATTGCGCTCGCGCAGGGCGACGAGAATAGCACGCGCCGCGCCGCCCGCGCCGATCACCAGGGCATCGCGGGGGGCATCAGACCACCCGGGGGCCGCGGCATCGAGATTGCCGAGAAAACCGAGATAGTCGGTATTGTAGCCGTGGACCTTTCCGTCGCGGACGACCAGCGTATTGACCGCACCAATGGTCTTGGCAAGATCATCGACGCTATCGCAGAGGGCAAAGACCGCTTCCTTGTGAGGGATGGTGACATTACCGCCGACGAATTCGCCCGCACGAAGGCGTTCGAAAAAGGCCGGAAGTTCGGCTGGCGACACGTCGATGGCTTCATAGGAGCCATCAATGCCGTGTTCGGCGAGCCAAGTGCCATGAATGAGTGGCGAGCGCGAATGGGCGATGGGGTGGCCGATGACGAAGGCTTTTTTGGTCACGTTTGCTCAGGTTTTTGCGGACAGCAGGTCCGGGGCGATATCGCGCAAGGCACCGATCAGCGGTAGGAGCGGCAGGCCGAGAATTGTAAAATAGTCGCCGGTGATAGTCTCGAACAGTCGAACCGACGGCCCCTCGAGCCGATAGCCGCCGACCGAGGTCAAGGCCTCGGACCCTTCAAGATCGAGCACCAGGTCCCGCTCTTCTGGAGAGAAAGCGCGCATGGTCAATTCGGCGGTTTGGACGTCGAACCAGAGGAGTTCGCCATTGCGCACAAGAGAGACGGCGGCGTGCAGACGATGGGTCTTGCCGGCGAGGTGATCGAGCTGGCGCGCCGCGTCATCTCGCGAGGACGGCTTGTGGAGCAATTCCGTGCCCAGAGACAAAGTTTGATCGGCACCGATCACGTAGGCGTCAGGATGGAGTTTTGAGACCGCTTCGGCCTTTGCCTGGGCAAGAATGCCAGCAAGATCGCGACCGTCGGCGCCCGCTTCCAAAGCCTGGGCTTCGAGAGCGCGCTCGTCAACAGAAGCAGGTACAACGGAGAAGGACAAAGAAGCCTTTTCCATCAAGGTCTTGCGGGTCGGACTTGCTGAAGCGAGGATCAACATGGGCTCAGTTTTTCCACACTGTCATCCCCAGCTCAAGCGCGAATTGGGGGAAAGACTCGTAACTTTCGGAAGGCGCGAAACTTGTTCGACCAATTCGATAAAAAGTTAACAATTCCTTTCCGGGGTTCCGGGAAGGGGGCTGGGGGAATCTGTGGGGATAAGCTGAAACGGGGGGAGGAGCTTTTCGACTCCCTCGTCCACAGGCGTTACCGAATCGTTGACACCGGAGTCGCCCTGTTAAGCTCCTCTTAAACTCCATTAACGGGGCAGGAAAGCGGGCTCGGCCACAGATGTTAACAGAGCGTTAATGACGCGCTGTGCTGAAGTGCCGCCACGGCTCCCGATTGTGGAGCGCCATGAATTGCAGATACACACCGCCATAAAGAAGAAGATACGAAGACAAAGAGTCTCTTTTGGGTTTTTGAAGGGGACGGAAGGGTGAGTGCAGTGGCCAAGAAAAGATTGCTCGCGACGGTCCTGGGAGAACGCCAGGACACCCCACCAATGTGGATCATGCGACAGGCGGGACGCTATCTGCCGGAATATCGCGAACTCCGCGCCAAGGCCGGAAGTTTTCTCGACCTTTGCTACAATCCGGAATTTGCGACTGAGGTAACGCTGCAGCCGCTTCGCCGGTTCGATCTCGACGCGGCTATCTTGTTCTCCGACATTCTGGTCATTCCCGATGCACTGGGACAGAAGGTTCGCTTTGAGCAGGGCGAAGGACCAGTCCTCGAGCCTCTGGCCGTAACCGATGTCGATCGGCTTGAGCGCGGTGAGGCTTTGGAGCATCTGGCGCCTGTCCTAGAGACCGTGCGTCGGCTACGGGCGACACTGGCTCCCGAAAAGACACTTATCGGCTTCTGTGGCTCTCCCTGGACGGTTGCGACCTATATGCTCAACGGCCGGGGATCGCCGGACCAATGGGTGGCGCGTCGCTTTGCGCTCGAACACCCTGCGGCGTTTGCGAAACTGATGGATGTGCTGGTTCAGACCAGCATTGACTATCTGGTTGCCCAGTTTGAGGCTGGCGCCGATGTGGTGCAGCTTTTTGAAAGCTGGGCGCTCAATCTCGACGATGCGGCTTTCACGGCGCAGGTGATTGAACCCAACCGTCGCATTGTCGAAGGCGTGCGTGCCAGAATCCCGAATGCGCCGATCATCGGCTTTCCGCGCGGTGCGGCCGGCAATTTGAAACGCTATGCTGAGAAGACCGGCGTCAATGCGCTGGGCCTTGACTATGCGACGCCACTTTCCTTTGCCGACGAGTTCCTGCCAAAAAGCCTGCCGGTGCAGGGCAATCTCGATCCGTTGCGGCTGGTGATCGGCGGCAAGGCGATGGAAGAGCGCGTGATCGAGATCAAGGCGGCGTTTGCGAACCGCCCGCATATCTTTAACCTCGGCCACGGCATTGTGCCGGAAACCCCGATTTCCCACGTCGAGCGGTTGGTCGAGCTGGTCAAGCAAAGTTGAGAAAAGCAAATGTATGAATGGGTGAAGGCGCTGCACGTCATTTCGGTCATCGCCTGGATGGCTGGCATGCTCTATCTGCCGCGGCTTTTTGTTTATCACTCGGTCGCCGAAAAGGGCTCGGTTCAGTCCGAGACCTTCAAGGTGATGGAGCGGCGCCTTCTCAAGGGCATCATCAACCCTGCAATGATCGCCACCTGGATCTTCGGTCTGACCCTGATTCATTTCGGTGGCGCTGACTGGAGCGCGATCTGGCCCTGGGCCAAGGCCGCCTTCGTTCTGGGACTGACCGCGGTGCACGGTATTCTCGCAGGACACGTGAAACGCTTTGCGCGCGACGAAAACGTTAAGCCGCAGAAGTATTTCCGCATCATCAACGAAGTGCCGACCGTGTTGATGATCGGCATTGTCATCATGGTGATTGTGAAGCCATTTTAGGGTTTGGTGGCTCCCGGCCGACTTGCCACCCGAGCGTAGGTCTTGCGGCTTTCTTGACTTGAAAGGCTCCAGTGGAGCCTTTCATCCACTTTGCGGACCGGTGCGAAGTTTCACGTGAATCCGCCAAAAAAGCGCGCGGTGCCATGGTTTCCGCCTTGAAACCGGCAAATGATCACGCTAAATGGACTCCATCACGCATCCTTCCTCAGGCGCGACCGATTCCGGCGTTGCGCGGTGCATTCCCCAAAAAATAAAATCCCTTCCTTACGATTTACCCCAAGGGTCCATCGCATCCATGCAGAATATCAAGCTCAGTGAGCTGAAGGCCAAGTCCCCGGCCGAATTGCTGGCGTTCGCCGAAGAACTCGAAGTCGAGAATGCTTCGACCATGCGCAAGCAGGAGTTGATGTTCGCGATTCTGAAAGAACTCGCATCGCAGGACATCGACATCGTCGGCGAGGGCGTGGTTGAGGTCCTGCCAGACGGTTTTGGCTTCCTCCGCTCTCCTGACGCAAACTACCTTCCAGGTCCTGACGATATCTATGTCAGCCCCAGCCAGATCCGCCGCTTTGGCCTGCGGACCGGCGATACGGTCGAGGGCGAAATCCGCTCTCCCAAGGAAGGCGAGCGCTACTTCGCGCTGCTCAAAGTCAGCACCATCAATTTCGAAGACCCAGAGGCGATCCGCCACAAGGTCAATTTTGATAACCTCACCCCGCTCTATCCTGAAGAACGTCTCCGTATGGAGATGCCTGATCCGACCCTGAAAGATCGCTCGCCTCGTCTTCTCGATCTCGTGGCTCCGCTCGGCAAAGGCCAGCGCGCCTTGATAGTTGCTCCTCCGCGTACTGGTAAGACGGTATTGTTGCAGAATATTGCACAATCGATCGCGACCAATCACCCGGAATGCTATCTCATCGTTCTGCTGATCGACGAACGTCCGGAAGAAGTGACCGACATGCAGCGCTCCGTGCGCGGCGAAGTCATTTCCTCGACCTTTGACGAACCGGCATCGCGCCACGTCCAGGTCGCCGAAATGGTGATCGAAAAGGCCAAGCGCCTGGTCGAGCACAAGCGCGACGTCGTCATTCTTCTCGATTCCATCACCCGCCTCGGCCGCGCCTATAACACCGTGGTTCCGAGCTCGGGCAAGGTGCTCACCGGTGGTGTTGACGCCAATGCCCTGCAGCGCCAGAAGCGTTTCTTCGGCGCGGCGCGTAATATAGAAGAGGGCGGTTCGCTGACGATCATTTCGACGGCGCTGATCGATACCGGCTCGCGCATGGACGAAGTGATCTTCGAAGAATTCAAGGGTACCGGTAACTCGGAAATCATTCTCGACCGTAAGGTTGCCGACAAGCGTATCTTCCCGGCTCTCGACATCACCAAGTCGGGTACCCGCAAGGAAGAACTGCTGGTCGAACCCGATATTCTCAAGAAGATGTACGTGCTCCGCCGTATCCTCAACCCGATGGGCACGATCGACGCGATGGAATTCCTCATGGACAAGGTCCGCCAGACCAAGACCAATTCGGATTTCTTCGACTCGATGAACACCTAAGTTTCAGAACAAATGCTCGCCGGCGATACGATCATGGCGCTCTCCTCGGGCGCTCTTCCCTCCGGCGTTGCGGTTATCCGCCTCTCGGGCCCAAAGGTCCGGGAGGCGTTTTTGCACCTGGCTGGCCACTTGCCGGCGCCCCGCGCAATGGCTTTGCGCCGGATCGGTGCGGATACGCAACTCGACCAGGGTCTGGTAGCGTGGTTTCCGGGCCCCCACAGTTTCACCGGCGAAGA
Source organism: Devosia sp. (assembly GCF_017307565.1). Classification (GTDB taxonomy): domain Bacteria; phylum Pseudomonadota; class Alphaproteobacteria; order Rhizobiales; family Devosiaceae; genus Devosia. Next base: position 2,758 of record NZ_JAFKHD010000180.1, on the reverse strand, counting down.
CTGCGCGGAATTTCATGTGCATGGCTCGCCGGCGGGCGTGAAAGCCATTTTGCGCGAACTGGGCACTCTGGGCATTCGGCTGGCTGGACCGGGCGAATTCACGCGACGTGCATTCGAAAATGGCAAACTCGATCTGATCGCTGTGGAGGGTCTGGGCGATCTTCTGAGTGCCGAGACAGAAAAGCAGCGGCAACAGGCCTTGGCGCGCTACGATGGTCGGCTCACCGAAAAGGTTGAAACCTGGCGCGACGTCTTGCTCGATCTCCGGGCCGAGATTGAGGCCCGCCTCGATTTTTCTGACGAAGGTGATGTCACCGAGGAACTGCCAGCAAGCTTTTCTGGTGAGCTGGAGGCCCTCAAGGCTTCCCTCGTTGAAGCTCTTGGCAGCATTAATAGTGGTCGTATCGTTCGCGAAGGGGTGCGGGTAGCCCTTGCCGGCGCGCCGAACGCTGGAAAATCGAGCCTTATCAACGCCTTGTCCAAGTCTGACATTGCAATTGTATCGGACGAGGCCGGCACAACGCGCGATGTGCGCGAAGTTCCGCTCGATATCGGCGGCCAGCTTTTCGTTCTTTTGGACCTTGCCGGCCTGCGCCAGACGGATAGCCGTGCGGAAGCCGAAGGCATTCGCAGGGCCGAGCGCGCTATTCAGGACGCAGACATCCTGCTTTGGCTTGAAGCGCCGGATACCGAGATCGCAATTCAACCCGTGACGAATGCAAAAGTCGTCCGGATTGGCACTAAGTCCGATCTTGCCGCTAGCAACGACCACGACCTGCAGATCTCGACGACCAATGGTTCTGGGCTCGATGCCTTGATCGATCAGCTACGGACCATCGGCGAAAACCTCGTTGGCGGCGAACCGTCTTTGATCAGCCACGAGCGTGATCGATCGGGGCTAGAGCAGGCGATCGCGGCAGTCGACGAGTCCGTTCTTTATCTCAGCAACTGGGAACTGGCCGCCGAAGCGCTACGCCATGCTTCGCTGGCGCTGGAGCGAATGATCGGGCGCGTCGATGCGGAGCAAGTGCTGGATCGGCTGTTTTCCAGTTTCTGCATCGGAAAATGATTCACGTGAAACATTGCCGATCAGCTGGACGCCAAACCACCTCGTGATTCACGTGAAACACAGTGGGAGGTTTTCTTGGGGCTCAAGACACTGTATGAGAACCCCAAACTTCAATTGATCGCTCTGTTTCCTTTGCGCCGATATCATGCGCCATCAAGAGCCGTTCAGGAAAATTCCTATGACTGACTATGCTGTCATTATCGTCGGGGGCGGCCACGCCGGCTGTGAGGCAGCGGCTGCCTCGGCACGGCTTGGTGTCCCTACGGCGCTCATCACCCACCGTTTCGCGACCATTGGGGAAATGAGCTGCAATCCGGCTATCGGTGGGCTGGGGAAGGGGCATTTGGTTCGCGAGATCGACGCGTTTGATGGCCTTATGGGCCGCGTTGCCGATGAAGCCGGCATCCAGTTCCGCGTGCTTAATCGCCGCAAGGGACCGGCAGTGCGTGGCCCGCGCGCTCAGGCGGACAGAAAACTCTATCGCAATGCCATGCAAGCGGCGATTTCCGCGCAGCCCAATCTCGATGTCATTGAGGGCGAGGTCGACGACCTCGAAGTGACCGACGGCGCTATTTCTGGTGTCGTGCTGCTCGATGGCCGTCGCTTCCCGACCAAGGCCGTCGTTCTGACTACCGGTACCTTCTTGCGCGGTCTTATTCACCGCGGCGAGGAAACGACGCCGGCCGGTCGCGTCGGGGAAAAGCCCGTGCTCGGGCTTTCCATTCGGCTCGAAAATCTTGGGCTTCGGCTTGGTCGTTTGAAGACCGGGACGCCCGCTCGGCTGGATAAGGATTCCATCGACTATTCCGTCCTGGAAGAGCAGCCCGGCGACAATCCGCCGGAAGCGTTTTCGGCGCTGACAACAGAGATCACGACGCGGCAGGTGTCTTGCCACATCACCCGCACGACAGCCGAAACGCATAAGATTATCCAGGCCAATTTGCACCGCTCGGCCATGTATTCGGGCCGTATCCAGTCGCGCGGTCCGCGCTATTGCCCGTCCATCGAGGCTAAGGTCGTCCGTTTTGCCGATCGCGAAAGCCATCAGATTTTCCTTGAGCCTGAAGGGCTTGAGGAGCAGACGGTTTATCCAAACGGCCTCTCTACGTCGCTGCCGGCCGATGTTCAGGACGCCTTTCTGCGCTCGATGCCCGGGCTCGAAAATGTAAAAATCATTCGGCCGGGTTATGCGATCGAATATGACTATGTCGATCCGCGTGAACTGCGGCCAACGCTGGAGGTGAAGCGCCAGCCGGGCCTTTATCTCGCTGGACAGATCAATGGCACGACTGGCTATGAGGAGGCAGGTGCGCAGGGTCTTCTTGCTGGAGCCAATGCCGCACTGGCGGCAAGTGGTCAGGAGCCGATGATTCTTTCGCGCACCGAGAGCTATCTTGGTGTGATGATCGACGATCTTGTTACCCGCGGCGTGTCAGAACCGTATCGTATGTTTACTTCGCGGGCCGAGTTCCGGCTACATCTGCGGGCCGACAATGCTGATCAGCGTCTGACGCCGCTTGGGGTCGACAAGGGCCTGGTGGGCGAGGAACGTCGCGAGTTGTTCTCCTCCAAACTGGTCGCGCTCAATGATGGGCGGCGGCGACTTCGCGCTGCAACTGCATCGCCAAGTGAAGCGCGCAAGGTGGGTATTGCGATCAACGAGGATGGCAAACGCCGCAGCGCGTTTGA
>NZ_JAFKHD010000141.1 GCF_017307565.1 Devosia sp. | reverse complement strand
CCGTGGAACGAGCGCCCGATGTGCCAGTCGGAGGTGTGCAGGATCCGCATGTTCACACGGTACGTCGGGCCTCCGACATCGGCGTTCAGCCCGCGCGCGGGTCGCCCGCGACCTTGCCCGGAGGAACAACCATCGGGGGGCGACGGGCTCCGGCGCTTCACGAAGCTGGTGATGATCGTCCTGTCGCCCAATGCCTATGTGGCGCTGGGCGGGTTCGTCGTCGTCGGTATCGGCATCTGCGTGCTCTATCCGCTGACCCTGTCGGCGGCGGCGCGCATCGGGGATCGCCCGGCGAGCCAGAACGTGGCGGCAACGACGCTGGTCTTCCAGCTCGTCAATCTTGGCGCGCCGGCGCTGATCGGGGCGGTGGCGCAGGGCTTGGGCGTGCGCACGGCCTTTGCCCTGCTCATTCCCGTGCTCGTACTGACCTTTGCCATGGCGGGGCGCTTGCGGCCCCGCCAGGCTTAACCTCTATTCGTCAAAGGCCTGGGTTTCGACCGGAGTGACCGGCGTCGGCACGTGTCCAGGGCTCGGGGCGGCGCCAAGTTCGGACAGGCGCCGCTGCAGCGAGACCATCAGGGCCAGCTTTTCCGTGTCCGGCAGGTCGTGGAGCCGCTGGCTGAGGCGGATGGTGAAATCCGAGAAGGCATTGTGCCAGTCGGCCGGCAGCTGCTTGAGGTCGACGCGGCGGGCGGCCGGAGCCTTGGCGGCGGCGATGCCGGCAGCGGTGAGCTCAAAGTAGTCGTCGAGCTGGGGCAGGATGATCTGGTCGCCGCCGAGCCCGATCGCCATCAGCGCGGCGCGGAGCGCGGTGCGCTCCTCGTCTTCGCCATGGGTGAGGAAGATGGCGCCATGGGCGGGCAGGCGCTTCTTGATCCAGGCCATCAGTTCGGAGTGATCGGCATGGGCCGAATAATTGCCCATCGAGCGGATTGTGGCGCGCACCGGCACCAGGGTGCCGTGAATGCGAACTTCCTTGGCGCCCGAAAGAATGATCTGCCCCAGCGTGCCCGGGGCCTGATAGCCGACGAAAAGCACGGTGGCATTGGCGCGGATCAGGTTGTTACGGAGATGGTGCTTGATGCGCCCCGCATCGGCCATGCCCGAGGCGGACATGATGATGGCGCCGCCC
>NZ_JAFKHD010000140.1 GCF_017307565.1 Devosia sp. | reverse complement strand
TTGCCGGTGTCTACCGTGACGTTCAGCCCCTCATCGGCGAAATAGCCCTTGTCCTGGGCGAGCAGGAAGCCTGCCGCGGGGCCTTCGAAGCGCCAGTCGAGCGTGAGCTTGATATCCGTCTGCGCCATGGCGGGCACGGAAAGGGCGAGCGAACCAAGCAGTATGGCGGCGGTGAAATGCCGACGGTTGAGCATGAATGACGTCCCCAAAAGAAATTGCGACGCCAAGACAAGCGCAGCATTTTTCGGGGCGCAAGCAAAAACTGCTCACAAAGACACCAATTTCATAGTCTGCACAAAATATAATCACACCGCCGCCCAAATGAAGGCAGGCCGGGTAAACCGGCCTGCCCCGCAGCGCTAGTAAACGAACACGGTCAGCTGGTTACCGCGCTGGTGCACCGCAAAGACGCGGTCCGACTTGTAGGACGAGCGATCCAGCGAAGCGCTGAGCAGGCTGTCGCTCCGCACCGCAGACCTCAGCGTTGGCCCCAGGCCGGAATTGGTCAGGGCCGCAGCCAGCCAGCTGCGCATTTCCGGGCAGAGATCGACGCGACGGATCTGGACATTGCTGGCGCGCTGCCAGGAGCCACTAATCTGCGTACCCTGGATCAGCCGTTCAACTTCACGCGGGCTGGTGCCGGCACAAGCGGCCGAGAAATTGGAGCCGCCCGACGCGGACAAGATCGGGGCATGGCCACCATTGCCGATGCCACCGCCATTTCCGCCGGCGCCGCCATTTCCACCATTTCCGCCATTGCCACCCGTACCGCCGCGGCCGCCCGCGCCTATCGAGACACCAACATTGGCAAGGCTACCACCGCCAACGGTTGCCTCGACTCCAACCGCACCATTCAGAAGGCCGACATTGGCATCCACCAACTTCCCGCCCCCACTGCCAACGGTCGCGGTAGCGAGGTTGGAACCACCACCCACCTGGGCATCGAGGAGCTGGTTTCCGCCAACGCCGATATTCACCAGACCGCTATTCGAGGCATCCCCCGACCCGATGGTGATCAACGCGTTTTCACCACTTCCGCCGATGATGCCAAGCAGATTCTGCGCCTGAACAGGCACCGATACACTCGCGATCAAGACCAGAGGTAGAAACGAAATCAAAATTCTTTTCATAAC
>NZ_JAFKHD010000179.1 GCF_017307565.1 Devosia sp. | reverse complement strand
TCGCGCAGCAGCAGCCAGATGGCTTCGCCTTCAAGGCCCATGGACGAGAGGCGCGGCTGCGCTTCGGCATAGGGCATGGTGTGGAGAAGGCGGGCATTGACGTTGTCGAGCTCGGCCGGATCGAAGCGCGCGGCGCCGTGCGAAATCATCGACAGCTCAAGGCGCTGGGCGATTGCATCGAGGCTTTCATAGGGCTCGATGGGTAGGCTCGTACCGGTGAGGGTCGCCATGATGGCGACCGAAAGCGGTTCGTAGCCCTCGGTGCGGAAATCGGAAATCGACTGCGAGCCCAGGCGCTTGGAAAAGCCCTGTCCGGCGGCGTCGGTGAGGAGATTGTGGTGGGCGAAGGTCGGGACCGTGCCGCCCAGAGCCTCGATGATCTCGATCTGGGTGCCGGTATTGGAGACGTGGTCTTCACCGCGGATAACATGGGTGATGCCCAGGTCAATGTCATCGACAACGGACGGCAGCGTATAGAGATAGGAACCGTCGGCGCGGATGAGGACGGGATCGGACATGGAGGCGGTGTTGACCGTCTGCTGGCCCTTGATGAGGTCCTGGAACTGCACCGGGCGACCATCGAGCTTGAAGCGCCAGTGGGGCTTGCGGCCTTCGGCTTCGTAGGCGGCTTTCTGCTCTTCGGTCAGGCTGAGGGCGGCGCGATCGTAGATCGGCGGTTTGCCGAGGAGGCGAGCGCGAGCGCGCTTGCGATCGAGTTCTTCTTCAGTCTCGTAAGCCGGGTAGAGGCGGCCCGAAGCGATCAGCCTGTCACGGGCGGCGTCATAGAGCGCGGTGCGCTCGGACTGGCGGACGAGCAGGTCGGGCTTGACGCCCAACCAAGCCAGATCAACCTCGATGCCGTCGGCGAACTCTCGGGTGGAACGCGCCAGGTCGGTGTCATCCATGCGCAGGACATAGCGGCCGCCGGTGCGGCGGGCGAAAAACCAGTTGAGCAGCGCCGGGCGGGCATTGCCGAGATGGATGCGGCCCGTCGGAGACGGGGCCCAGCGAACGACGGTCATCCGACGGTTAGGTCCTTATAGCCATTGGTGATGGGGTATTTGCGGCCGAGGCCGAAGGCGCGCGGGGTCAGTTTCGGACCCGGCGCGGACTGGCGGCGCTTGTATTCGGCGATGTTGATCAGACGTTCGATGCGTTTCACGAGAGCCGGATCGTGACCGCGCGCAACGACATCGCCGAGGCTCATCTCGTCTTCGACGATGGAGCGCAGGATATCGTCCAGCACCGGATAGGGCGGCAGGCTGTCCTGATCTTTTTGGTCAGGACGGAGTTCGGCCGAGGGCGCCTTGTCGATGATCGACTGGGGGATGACCTCGCCCTTGGGTCCAAGGCTGTCGCCGGGCATATGCTTGTTGCGCCAGTCGGCCAGCGCATAGACTTCCATCTTGAACATGTCTTTGAGCGGATTGTAGCCGCCGTTCATGTCGCCATAGATGGTGGCGTAGCCAACGCCCATTTCGGATTTATTGCCGGTGGTGAGCAGCATGGAGCCGAGCTTGTTGGAGACGGCCATGAGCACGACACCGCGCATACGCGACTGGATATTTTCTTCGGCGAGATCGGGCGCTCGATTGTCGAAGATCGGCGCGAGTTCGACGAGGGCGTCATCGACCGGATTGCCGATGGAGACAATGTCGTAGCGGACGCCGAGACGCTCGGCGCAGTCCTTGGCGTCCTTGAGGCTTTCGTCGGACGTGTAGCGATAGGGCAGCATGATGCAGTGGACCTTTTCGGGTCCAAAGGCATCGACGGCCATGGCGGCGACGACGGCGCTGTCGATGCCGCCCGAAAGGCCGAGCACGACGCGGCTAAAACCGTTCTTGTATACGTAGTCGCGAAGACCGAGGACGGCGGCTCGCCAAGGCGCTTCCTCGACGGAGGTCAGGTCTTCGATGCGGCAATTGTCCGAGGTCCAGGTGTCGCCTTCGCGGCGCCAGTCGGAGATCAGGAAATCGGTTTCGAAGCTCTTGCCCTGAAGGACGAGCTTGTCGCCGGGGGCGATGGCGAAGGAGGCGCCGTCGAAGACGAGTTCATCCTGGCCTCCGACCTGATTGAGATAGATCAGCGGCACGTCGTGCTCGACGGCGTGCTTGCGCACCAGTTCCTTGCGGATGTGCTGCTTGTTGGTCCAATAGGGCGAACCATTGGGGCAGAGCAGGATTTCAGCGCCTTCGCGCATCAGGTGCTCGCAGACCCATGGGTGCCAGATGTCTTCGCAGATCGGGATGCCGACCGAGACGCCCTTGATGGTCACGGGGAGAGGTAGCGGGCCGGCGGCGAAGTAGCGCTTTTCGTAGAAAACATCGTCATTGGGCAGCTCGCGCTTGAAGCGGAGGGCAAAGATTTTGCCTTTTTCGGCGACGACCACCGCGTTGTGGAGACCGGTCTGGTCCTTCCAGATGGTGGGCAGGACGAGGACGACATCGGTGCCGGCGGTTTCGGCGGCGAGCGTCTGGGCTGCGGCCATGGCGTCGGTGACGAACTGGGCCTTGAAGAGCAGATCGTCCGGAAAATAGCCGGTCAGGAACAGCTCGGAAAACATGAGGATGTCGGCCTTGGCAGCAACCGCATCGGCAAGGGCTTTTCGGGCCAAAGCGAGATTGCCGGGAAGGTCGCCAACCTTGGGATTGAGCTGGGCGAGCGCAATTCTGAGCTGGTCGGTCACGGAGGAAACCTAAGCAAATGGACGGACCGCCCGGCCCGCGGCCGAACGCGGGCAAGACTTAGCCTCTGGGCCGAGGGAGAGCAAGCATTGCCCGCAGGTCCCGACGGGGCGAAGAGCGCGATCCGTTGCCGGCCTGCGACCTAGAAACTACCCGAAACTTCCAGCAGCGCGCCGTAGCGCAGCATCGAGAAGGGGTTGTTGTTGGAAATGAAGGTCTGGCGTGACAACGTCGGGGTGGTCGATGGCGCCACAGGCTGCGTCACTGCAACCTCATCCCAAGTCACATCGTATTGACCGGTCAGATAGGACGCACGACCGCCGACACGGATGGACAGGTTTTCGGTGGGCCGGAAGCCGACCATAAGCTTGCCCGAAGCACCGTAGCCGTGACCATTTATGGAGACCGCAGAAGCCTGCGCATGCGTCGCCAGGTAGTCCTGCGCCTGGTAGGCACCATAGGTGCCGGTAACCCAGGAATACGGAATAGCAGCGGCCTCACCGAAGATATCGAACGCCCCGGCATCGAACTTACCAGCGACACCGAGCTTGAGATTGTGGATCTCGAAGTTGTTGATCTCGCTGTCGCCACCAGACAACTGCCAGACGCCGCCATTGTTGATCAACTGCCCAGCGCTACGGGCCGTCGAGAAATTGGCACGACCGGTATCGGGGGAGTCGTTTGTATATTGATAGCCCGTGATCATGCCGAAATGGACGGTGTCGTTGCCGAGCGGCATCCAGGCGAAGTCCAGGCCGGCATAACCGAGGCGCGCCGCCGGCAGCGTCTTGGAGGCACCACCATTGGTCGAGAACGTGCCTTCGTGGGCAACGCCATAGCCGCCGAACGCTTCGACGAATGAATTAGTGGATGCATCGTTTACCCGCGCGAAGACTTCGCCCGAGTGGGTCTTGGTCTCCATGGTCTGGCTGTCAGGACCACGCGAATGCTCCTGCTTGCCGATGGAGTACCAATAGCGCACGCCGGTCTCAAAGCTGAGCGGGTCGCCTTCTTCGGGGGCCCACTGGTCAGAGTAGGCGAGACGGAAATCGGGGAGCGCACCATAGTCAGCGGCAAGAACGTGCTGTGCAGATGCAGTCGACAGAATGGCCAGGGTGCTCAGGGCAAGCTGCTTCATCACAAACTCCCGATCGGTTTACCGCTTTAGATCGTGGATCGTTTATGAATGATTAGGGTTAATGTTCCGCTAAGCGGCAAAATAGGTGATTGGCGCTTTGGTAACTTCCCTGCCCCACACTAGCGATCACAAGCTGTCGATTCAGCGCTTCAGATGCAACCGGGGCCAGAATTGAGAGTTTGTTCGGGAAATCGAAGTTCAGTCAGAAGCCTGTTGTCCAATGTCGTGCCGCATCCTCATCGTTGAAGACGAAATCTTCGTCGCCTCGGAAATCGAGCAGATCGTCGCCGAAATGGGGCACGACCCCATCGGCATCGCTGCCGACAAGAAAAGTGCGTTGCGATTTGCGGGCGAAGCCGATGTTGCCCTGGTGGACCTCAACCTGCGCGATGGTCCGACCGGTATCGAGATCGGTCGTATCCTTGCCCAGACGCATGGCGCCAGTGTCGTCTTTCTTACGGCCAATCCAGCTCAGTTGGGCGCGGGCGTGCCGGGTACCATTGGGGTCGTTTCAAAGCCCCTGGCGGAAAAGGACCTGCGCGACATAGTCGCCTATGCAAGTGCCAGACGCGTTGCCGCTGACGCCGAACCGCCGCGACGGTTGAAGCTGTTCGATTGGTCGGATGGCGCCGCGATCACGACCTGAACGGTCATCGCCGAGATAGCTAACGCGAGCCGATACCCGACCTAGCCCTCCTCACCTGCAGCGGTGCGCAGACGGTTTGTTCTGAGGAGCGACACGAGTGGCAGCGACAGCTCTACCCGAAGGCCGTCCTTCTCCCAGATGCGCTCGATCGCGCCGCGCATCTGACCAGATACCGAAAGCTCGATGAGCTTGGAGCCAAAGCCGGTCAGTTGGCTGGGCTCGGCGATTTCCGGCCCGCCATGTTCTTTCCAGGTCACATGAAACTGCTCGTCTTCCAGACGGCCGGTCAGGTCGACCCAGCCTTCCGGGCGACTGAGGGCCCCATACTTGGCGGCATTGGTTGCAAGTTCATGGAACAGCAGGGCCAGGGGCGTCGCTGCGGCATCATCGATCATCGTATCGTCACCCGCATAGTGGATGCGACCGGTGCCCGTTTCGCTTTCATAGGGACGCATCAGCCGCGCGACCAGCGCCGATAGCCCCCCCTGCCCGCCCGGATGGCTGGACAAATAATTCTGCGGACGAACGAAGTCATGAGCTTCGCCGAGGGCAAAAATGCGCTGGCGCAGCTGATCGGCGAAATCGCGCACCTCGGGCCGACCACGCGCCGAGAGCGAAACTATGCCGGTAAGCACGGCGAAAATGTTCTTGATCCGATGGCTCAGTTCCTGCGCCACAAGCTCGCGCTCTTCGGCCGCCTTGCGCGAGTCGTGAATGTCGGTGCAAGTGCCGATCCAGCGCAGAACATCGCCATGGCTATCCCGAATGGGGAGCGCGCGCCCAAGGCTCCAGCGGTATTCGCCGCTATGGTGGCGCAGGCGGTATTCGATCTGGTAGGGTTCTCCGGTTTTCAGTGAGTGCTGCCAGACGGTGGATGCACGCTCGCGGTCATCAGGATGCAGCATTTCGCGCGCGTCGTTGTCGTTGATCGTGGCGCTGGCACTCAATCCAGTAAACTCGTACCAGCGCGCATTGAAGTAGTCGTGCATTCCATCCGGCCGGGTCGCCCACACCATCTGGGGCATGGTATCCGCCAGAGTGCGGAACTCGAGTTCGCTCTTAGCCAGCGCCTCGGCGGCTCGCCGCTGGTTGGTTATATCCACGGCGACGCCGGGAAAGCGGTAGACTCGTCCTTCTGCATCGAGGCGGGGCCGGCCCGAGGCCAGCAGCCAGCGACGAGTGCCGCTGGGATCAACGACACGATACTCAGAACGAAATTCGCTGCCATCTGCCATGGCCTGCTGCATTTCGGCATTCACCCGCGGCAGGTCTTCAAAATCAATGGCTAAAAGGTATTGCTCGAGCGGGGATCCAAGCCCGGCGACCTGTGGGTCGATGTTGTAAAGCCGGGCAAACTGATCGTCCGCCGTGACGACATTGTTGATGACGTCCCAATCCCAGGTACCCACCAGGGCAGAACTCGAAAGGGCGAGCGACAGCCGCTCTTCGCTGCGCGCCAGAGCGCTTTCGATCAGGATGCGGTCGGTGGTTTCGTGGACAACGCAGAGCGTGCCCATGGACAGACCATCGTCGCCGGCGACGGGGCTGTAATGCAGGTCCATCCATGCAGCTTCGAGCTGGCCGTGGCGATTAAGAGCCAGTTCCTGGTCGCGCAGCATCCAGGATTCGCCGCTGAGGCCGCGTTCCATTGTGCTGCGGTTGAAATCAGCAATTTCGGGCCAGGCGTCGAGCGCCGGCATACCGAAGATTGCCGGATGACGCTGGCCAGCAAAGCGCGCATAGGCGTCGTTGTAGACCAGAATACCCTGGAACCCGACCATCATGACCATGGGCGTTGATGCGACCATCATCAGGCGCACGGCACCCTTGAGACTATCCGGCCATTCCGGAATCGGGCCGAGAGGGTTCTCGGTCCAATCGTAGTCGTTGAGCAGTTTGACGGTCGGGTCTCGTTCTAGCGCAGCTCGAATTTCAGGTGCGGCGTTGGGAAACAGAGATCTCGGCATGAACCACTCGCGTTGGGGAACGGCACAACCTGTGCCCGGAAGCGGGCAAACAAAAGGCCGCGCAGCCCTTTAAGAACGCGCGGCCCCTGATTGGGTTCATATTGCCGGAAAGACTATTCTCCGGCGGCGCGGCGCTGGGCCGGCGGCTTCTGGGAGTGTACTTCCTCGGCAACGAGGAAGGCCAGCTCCAGAGCCTGGCTGGCATTGAGGCGCGGGTCGCAATAGGTGTTGTAGCGATCGGCCAGCGTCGTCTCGGTGACGGCGGAGAGACCGCCGACGCATTCGGTGACGTCGTCGCCGGTCATCTCGATGTGCACGCCGCCGGCATAGGTGCCCATTTCGCGGTGCACTTCGAAGAAATTGCGCACTTCGGTGAGGACGCGATCGAAGGGGCGGGTCTTGTAGCCCGTGGACGCCTTGATGGTGTTGCCGTGCATCGGGTCGCAGCACCAGACGACGGTGCGGCCAGCCTTCTGGACGGTTTCGATCAAACGCGGCAGGTGCTCGTGGACCTTTTCGGCGCCGAAGCGCGAGATCAAGGTGATGCGGCCGGCTTCATCGGTCGGGTTGAGCCGATCGAGAAGGCGCAGCAGGTCGTCGCTGGCCAGGCTCGGCCCGCACTTGATGCCGATGGGGTTATGGATGCCGGCAAAGTATTCGACGTGGGCCTCGTCGGGCTGGCGGGTGCGATCGCCGATCCAGAGCATGTGGCCGGAGGTCGCGTACCAGTTGTTGGTGATGGAATCGCGACGGGTCAGGGCTTCTTCATAGCCAAGAAGCAGGGCTTCGTGGCTGGTTTAGAAGCTCGTCTGCTTCAGCGCGGGGGTATTGTCCGGATTGAGGCCGAGGGCCGCCATGAAGGTGATGGCGTCGTCGATCTTCTTGGCAACTTCCTCGAAGCGAACGTTCCAGTTTGAGCCCTTCATAAAGCCCATGGTCCATTCGTGGATGCGCGTCAGCTCGGCATAGCCGCCCATGGAGAAGGCGCGCAGCAGATTGAGCGTCGCGGCGGATTGGCGATAGGCCTGCAGCATGCGGTCCGGATCGGGGACGCGGGCTGCTTCGTTGAACTCGATGGCATTGATGATGTCGCCGCGATAGCTCGGCAGCTCGACGCCGTCGATAATCTCGGTATCGGCAGAGCGGGGCTTTGCGAACTGACCGGCGACGCGGCCGACCTTGACGACGGGCTTGGACGCACCGTGGGTCAACACCACGGCCATCTGCAGGAAGACGCGGAAGAAGTCGCGGATGTGGTCCGCGCCATGCTCGGCAAAGCTTTCAGCGCAGTCGCCGCCCTGGAGAAGGAAGGCTTCACCACGGGCGACCGCAGCAAGACGAGACTTCAGCTCGCGCGCCTCGCCGGCAAAGACCAGCGGCGGAAACGTCGAGAGCTGGCGTTCGGCTTCGGCAAGCGCGGCCGGATCGGGATAGGCAGGAACCTGCTTGATCGGCTTTTCGCGCCAGCTGCTGGGAGTCCAAGTGGTCATCGTCATCTCGCTCACCCGGGGGCATTCCTAGGGTGCGGGCGGTCTACCAAGCCCCGCGCGCCCTGCCAAGGCCAAAGCGCGGCTCAGCCGTTCGGCTTTGGTCTGGGCGGCAAAAATCTATTCGCCATGCACTCAATGCCGTCGTCATTGCCGGGCTTCTCCCGGCAATCCATCTCGCGGCCGCATGGACCACCGGGACAAGCCCGGTGGTGACGATGGAATGGAGAGATGTTCACTAAGGATGGGACGGGCTCAGGCGGTCTTCTTACCGTCGCGATAGGTGTAGCTCGGGGCCTTGAAGGTCACGAGTTCTTCGGCGGCGCTCGGATGCAGAGCGATGGTGCGGTCGAAATCCGCCTTGGTCGCGCCCATGCCGACCGCGATACCGACGAGCTGGATCATTTCGGCGGCGCTGGGGCCCAGGATGTGGACGCCAAGCACCTTGCCCTCGTTCTTCTCGGTGATGAGTTTGAGGACCATGCGCTCGGTCTTGGTGGAGAGCGTGTTCTGCATCGGGCGGAAGCGGGCGACGTAGACGTCGATATCGCCATGCGTTGCCGCTTCGGGTTCGGTGAGACCCACAACGCCGATTTCCGGCTCGCTGAAAACAGCGGTCGGGATCAGCGAGTGGTCCACGGCCAGAGGTTTGTTGTTGTAGACGGTCTCGGCGAAGTACCAGCCTTCGCGAATGGCGACTGGGGTCAGCTGCGCGCGGCCGGTGACATCGCCCACCGCATAGACGGAGGGCACGGAGCTCTGCGAATAGGCGTCGACCGCGACCGAACCGTCTTCGTTGAGCTTTACGCCGGCGGTTTCGAGGCCCAGGCCCCAGGTGTTGGCGCGGCGGCCGGTGGCGAACATCACCGCATCATAGGGGGCCGTGACGCCATCGCTGAAGGTGGCATGGACGGCGTCGCCCATTTTCGAGAGCGAGGCGATGGTGGTCTGGTAGATCAGGCGCACGCCGCGGCCGGTAAGACCTGCTTCGAGCCCGACGCGCATGTCTTCGTCAAAACCGCGCAGCACGCGATCGCCGCGATAGATCAGTGTCGTATCGACGCCAAGGCCGGCGAAAATAGTGGCGAATTCGACCGCGATGTAGCCACCGCCCTCAATGAGGATGGTTTTCGGCAGGCGCGGCAGATCGAAGGCCTCGTTAGAGGTGATGCCGTATTCGGCGCCCGGAATATCGGGAATGAAGGGATGGGAGCCGGTGGCGACCAGAAGGCGCTCGGCCGTCAGCTCGCGGCCGGAAGCCAGCAGCTTGATGCTGTTCGGCCCGGTGACAACCGCGCGCTCCTTGATGATTTCGACGCCCGGCTTTTCGAGATTGGCGGTATAGGCCGCTTCGAGCCGGGTGATTTCCTTTTCCTTGGCCGCGACCAGGGTTGGCCAATCGAAGCTGGCATCAACCTGCCAGCCAAAGCTCGGGGCGAGGTCGAACTGGTCGGCAAAGCGCGAGGCGTAGACATAGAGCTTCTTGGGTACGCAACCGCGGATGACGCAGGTGCCGCCGACGCGGAACTCTTCGATGACGGCCACCTTGGCGCCGTAAGTCGCTGCCATGCGCGCCGCGCGCACACCGCCCGAACCGGCACCGATCACCAAAAGATCGTAGTCGAAAGCCATGGAAGTCCCCAAATCATTCATCGTCACTTGACGATATATATTTTCGGAAGGGCTGGTTTCCAAGCCCGGTCATTGAACGAGGAAGCAACAAAAGCGGCCCTTCAGCAACAAAAAGACCCCGCGCGATGGCGGGGTCTCGTGTCTGGCAGAACCGATCGATCAGAGTTCGATGTTCTGGGCGCGCAGTTCGGCGCGGACCTTGGCGAAGAATTCGCGCTTCAGGTTGTTCGAGAAGACCTGCATGACGCGCTGAAGATCAGTGTTCATCTCAGAATTGGCGGCGGCCAGTTTCTGGCCGGTCGGGGTCTCGTAGAAGGTCACGATATTCTGCAGCTCTTCGATGCTGAAGCGCAGCGCATAGACGCGTGCAAACTGGTCGAGCAATTCGGCGAGCCGCGGGTCGTGGTGACGGACAAACTGCGCAGCTACACCAACCCCGTTCAGACCCTCGCACCCAATGTGGATCATCGGGCACACAAGGGATTGAACAACAGAATTGAAGTCTCCCATCGTCCAACCCGAAAACGGGAGAACATCATGGGCCGGTTCAAATCGCTTCGGCAGGCACAACGCTTCCTGTCGGCACACGATCAAATCAACATAATCTTCCGCCCCAGCCGTTTTCGACTCTCAGCACACTCCTACCGTCATGCAAGGGCTGATGCTTTCGGCC
>NZ_JAFKHD010000139.1 GCF_017307565.1 Devosia sp. | reverse complement strand
CGCCGGCATGTGCCGTGATTCGCGTCTGCCCCGAAAATGATCCAGCCCGTGACCTGGCTGGCCGAGACCACCATGCTCAGCCATGGCTGGCGGCGCTTTGGCATCATGCTCGTGGCCGGCGCCATTGCCGGTCTGTCCGTGCCACCCTTCTTCGTGCTGCCCGCGCTCTTTATCGCCATGCCCTTCTGGGTCTGGGCGCTCGATGGCGCCGAGCGCAGGCGCGTCTGGTGGCTACGCTTCTTCGGGCCGGCCTTCACCATCGGCTTTGCCTTTGGCTGGGGCTATTTCCTCGTCGCCTTCCACTGGCTGGGCGCGGCCTTTTTTGTCGATGGCGGCTGGATGCTGGCGCTCATGCCCTTCGCCATCGCCGCGCTTGCCGCCCTGATCGCCTTTTTCTGGGGCGTGGCGAGCGCCCTGGCCCATCTTTTCTGGAGCCATGGCGCGGCGCGTATCGTGACGCTCTCGGCTTTCGTGGCACTGGCCGAATTTGCCCGCGGCCACGTGCTCACCGGCTTCCCTTTCGATCTTCTCGGCTATGCTCTGACCGGCACCGACGAATTGATGCAGTTGTCCTCGGTGATCGGGGTCTATGGGCTGACCTTCCTCGCCCCGCTCCTCGCCATGACGCCGGCGCTGGTCTGGCCGGCAGACGATCGGCCGATGAGCCGCCGGCTGCTGCCCTTTTTCCTCGCGCTTGCGGTAATCGCCGGGCAGTTGGCCTATGGGTGGAATCGCCTTTCGGGCAATGTTTCGACCGAGCGGCAGGACGTGTCCTTCCGGCTGGTGCAGCCCATGGTCTATGAACATGCCGATTTCGGTAATGTGGACCCGGCGGCGCTGATCGACCGCCTGCTCATGCTGTCGGACATGCGCATGGACCCGACGGATCAGGGCCTGGCCGATATCACCCATCTGGTCTGGCCCGAATCGAGCGTGCCCTTCTTCCTCGAAACGTATCCCGACGCGCTGGCGCGCATTGCGCGCATGTTGCCCGAGGGGGCGACGCTGCTGGCCGGCGTGCCACGGCAGATTTTTGGACTCGACGGGGCGGCGCCGCAGGGCCCGCCCTATAATTCGCTGGTCGCGATCAATACCGTTGGCGAAATCATCGCCAGCTATGACAAGTCGCACCTC
>NZ_JAFKHD010000138.1 GCF_017307565.1 Devosia sp. | reverse complement strand
TCTGCCGCTCAACCATGGCGCTGAAGCGCGCCTTGGAGGTGGAGTCGTTGATGTCGTATTCCTGCGAGCTCATGGCCGCGAGGGTCTTCACGAGCTCGCGGAGACCCGTTTCGTTGGCGCGGACGCCATAACCAACCTTGGTGGAATCATCGACCTGGGCCGTTGCCGAGAGGCGCGGATTATCCCCGGTGGTGCCGACTTCGCCGGTATACCACTTCACCGTCTCACGGGTATTGGGTGCGGCGAAGACCGTCGCGGTTTCCGGATTGCCACCAGAAAGATCGAGGCGACGGGCCACGCCATCGGTGGTGAAGAAGTCGTCCGCGGCCGCGTAGCTCGAGGCAGAGACCAATTCGGTCTTGCTGGTCTGATCGAGCTTGAGCTTCAGCGCCGCTTCAAAGTTCGCGGTCGTTTCTTCCGGCGTGGCGCCGATGACGAACTGGCCGGCCACCGGCTCGCGATCGACGGCCTGCAGCACGATCGGTGTGCTGGTGCCATCGGGCATCTTGAGATTGATGGTCACCGACTCGCCGGCGCGCGGATTGCCGAGAAACTCGACGCTCATATTGGCCGGATTGCCGGCCACGGCGCTGACATTGATCTTGCTGCTGGTGGTCGAAGCAGAAGCCAGCTTGTAACCAAAGATCGTCGGCGGGTTCTGTTCTTCAAGGCGCACGGTCGTCGTGCTCGGTGCCGGCATGGTGCCAGCAGTGAGGCGGCCCATCTTAATCGGAGCGTCGAGGCCGCCGAGGCTTGAATCAATGGCCCCCTGCAGGTTCTTGAGCGTTTCCTCGCGGTTGACGCCGATCTGGTACTCGCGCGGATTGGTGGCGAGCGGATCGGGCGTACCGCTGACGGCCTTGAACTGGAAGTCGGTGGTGACGCCATCCCGGTTCTTGACGCCGATGGTCAGCATCTCACCGTCTGCCGGCTGCGTCTCGAACTTCACCGACACGGAATCCATGCCGTCCGAATAGGAAATCACCTTCACGTCCGCATCCGAGGAGGTGAAGATCTTGAAGTTTTCGAGGTTGCCGAGCTTCTGGCCCATCAGGTTTTCGAGATTGCCTGCAGTGCCCTCGAGCGTCGAGCCGATGGAATATTCAGGCGGCGTGCCGGCGCTATTAGGCACGGCC
>NZ_JAFKHD010000137.1 GCF_017307565.1 Devosia sp. | reverse complement strand
ACTTGTTGTCGCGGCGGCCATAGCGGTTGTAAACGCGCATGATGCTCTCGAGATAAGCCAGCAGGTGCTCATTGGGCACGAAGCTATTGATAAGCTTGGCAATCATCGGCGTGCGTCCAAGGCCGCCGCCAACCCAGACTTCCCACCCGATTTCGCCGGCACCGTTCACGGCAGCCTGCAGGCCGATATCATGGAAGCGGATGGCTGCGCGGTCGTGCGGCGCACCGGTAATGGCGATCTTGAACTTTCGCGGGAGATACGAAAATTCCGGATGAAGGCTCGACCACTGGCGCAGGATTTCGGCAACCGGACGCGGATCAATGATCTCGTCGGCAGCGGCACCGGCAAACTGGTCCGTCGTGACATTGCGGATGCAATTGCCCGAGGTCTGGATCGCGTGCATTTCGACCGAGGCCAGCTCGTCGAGAATGACCGGAATGTCCTTCAGCTTCGGCCAGTTATACTGGATGTTCTGACGGGTGGTGAAATGGCCATAGCCGCGGTCATAGACCCTGGCGATATGGGCGAGCTTGCGCATCTGGCGGCTCGATAGTGTGCCATAGGGCACGGCGACGCGCAGCATATAGGCATGGAGCTGCAGGTAGAGACCGTTCATCAGCCGCAGCGGGCGGAACTGGTCCTCCGAAAGCTCGCCGGAAAGGCGGCGCTTTACCTGATCGGCAAACTGCGAAGTGCGACCCGCGACAAACGCGGCGTCAAATTCGTCATATCGATACATGACCGTCCTCACCCAGATGCTGGCGGTCGTAAGCCTGCCCATTGAGAGTAAGCGGCGCGGTGGGGCCTGCCGCACGAATACGTTCGCGAAGACGCTTGGGAACGATCTGGCCGTCCACCTCGTCAACTTCTTCGATTTCAAGGCTGATGACCCGGCCATTGGCCTTGGTCGCGGCCAGTGCAGCGTCGCGCTCGGCAACTTCTTCCTTCGAGAAGAGACGCGCCGACTGCAGCGGTTCGATCCACGCCCCGGACGCAGACAGATAGACCGTCGCTCCCGAGGTGAGCTCGTTGCCGGTGAGAATGTCCATTCATGCCACCTTGAATTTCGCGACCGCCAAATCTTCCGCCGCGGCCCAGTCGCCATGCGCCACCGCCTCGCCGATGAAGATCACCGCCGG
>NZ_JAFKHD010000178.1 GCF_017307565.1 Devosia sp. | reverse complement strand
TCCGGGCGATCCACTACCGCGCTCGCGGCGCCCCTGGATTGCCCGGACGAGCCGGGCAATGGCTATGGAAGGGATAATGCGTCTTACTTCTTCACTTCACCGGCATGATCGGAAGCCGAGAGCTTCGCGCCGCGCTTTTCGATCTTTTCGATCGCTTCGCCGACCGGCGTGTTCGGCGCCTTCATCAGGTGCGCATGGCGGTCGCCGTTATAGGCCCAGTTGACCGCATTGCGCAGCACCTGGCCAACATTGGCGTCGTGATAGGTCGGATAGGTCTCGTGGCCAGGACGGAAGTAGAAGATATTGCCGGCGCCACGACGGTAGGTCAGGCCCGAGCGGAACACTTCGCCACCCTGGAACCAGGAAACAAACACGGTTTCCAGCGGCTCCGGCACGGAGAAGGGCTCGCCGTACATTTCTTCATATTCGAGTTCGAAATAGGCCGGCAGGCCCTTGGCGATCGGGTGGCCAGGGTTGACGACCCAGAGGCGTTCCCGCTCGCCCGCTTCACGCCAGTGCAGGTTCGCCGGCGAACCCATCAGGCCCTTGAAGACCTTCGAGTGGTGACCCGAGTGGAGAACGATCAGGCCCATGCCCTGCCAGACATGTTCCATGACGCGCTTGACGACAACGTCGTCGACCTTGTCATGGGCGGCATGGCCCCACCAGACCAGCACGTCGGTCTCGGCCAATACCGCGTCGGTCAGGCCGTGTTCCGGTTCCTGCAGCGTCGTGGTCTTGGTCGAGATATTGCTGTCCTGCTTCAGCAGCGAGGCAATCTGGTTGTGCATGCCGTTGGGATAGTTCTCGGCAACGACCTTGTTCTTCTGCTCGTGGACGTTTTCGCCCCAGACCAGGGTACGGATCGGCATAGGTAGTCTCC
The DNA here is from genome assembly GCF_017307565.1 of Devosia sp. Taxonomy (GTDB): domain Bacteria; phylum Pseudomonadota; class Alphaproteobacteria; order Rhizobiales; family Devosiaceae; genus Devosia. The sequence goes on along the minus strand of NZ_JAFKHD010000178.1, from coordinate 9,433 downwards.
TAGTTCGACAAGCCGGATGGGGAGCCACCGGCTGTTTCTCGGCTCTCTTCGTGATTGGTTTTGTGACAGCCATAAGGCTGTCACTGCATTTGTGATCGTGTCAGCGGATCGGCTTGCCGGCCGCGTCGAAACGGTGGATCCGCTCGTCCTGCGGGGAAACCTTGAGCACGGTGCCGCTCTGGTAGGTAACCGCACCATCAAGGCGCACCACCACCGGCTCTTCCTGGCCCATGTCGAGATAGACATAGGAGTCGGCACCGAGATTTTCGGTGTGAATGACGGTGCCTTCCCAAAGGCCGTCGTTCTTGATGTCCATGTGCTCGCCGCGAATGCCCAGCGTCGCGCAGCCATACTTCTCGGCCTTGTCCCCGGCAATGAAGTTCATCTTCGGGCTACCGATAAAGCCGGCAACGAAAATGCTGTCCGGACGCTCATAGAGCTCCATGGGCGTGCCAACCTGCTCCACCAGACCATCGCGCAGCACGCAGATGCGGTCGGCGAGCGTCATTGCCTCCACCTGGTCGTGCGTCACATAGATCATGGTGACCTGGTTCATTTCCTCGTGCAGCTTGGCGATCTCGATGCGAGTGGCCACGCGCAGCGCCGCATCGAGGTTCGACAGCGGCTCGTCGAAGAGGAACACCTTCGGGTCGCGGGTAATGGCCCGGCCGATGGCCACGCGCTGGCGTTGACCGCCAGAAAGCTGCTTGGGCAGGCGGTCGAGATACTGCCGGATCTGCAGCATATCGGCGGCCTTTTCGACGCGCTGGCGGATTTCCTCCTTGGCATGACCCTTTTCTAGGGTGAGGCCAAAAGCCATGTTTTCGTAGACCGTCATATGCGGATAGAGCGCATAGGACTGGAACACCATGGCAATACCGCGCTTCGACGGTGCCAGCGCGTTGACCAGCTTGCCGTCAAAAAGCATGTCGCCCGACGTGATGTCCTCGAGGCCCGAGATCAGCCGCAGCAGCGTGGACTTGCCGCAACCCGAGGGGCCGACAAACACCATGAACTCGCCCTTGCGGACTTCGAGGTCGACGCCCTTGATCACGTCGACCATGCCGAAGGACTTGCGGACATTACGCAGTTCAATTGAAGCCATGACTATAACTCCTTAGCCCTTCACGCCGCCGGCCGTCAGGCCCGACACGATCTTGCGCTGGAAGATGAGAACGAGGATCACCAGAGGCACGGTGACGATGACCGAGGCAGCCATGATGTTGCCCCAGGGGATTTCATACTGCGTGCTGCCCGAGAGCAGTGCGATGGCCACCGGCACGGTGCGGGTATCGTTGTTCGCCGTGAAGGTGAGCGCGAAGAGGAATTCGTTCCAAGCACCGATGAAGGCGAGGAGGCCCGTCGTCACCAGCGCCGGCCACATCAGCGGCATGAACACGCGCGTGATGATCACCCAGGGTGTCGCCCCGTCGACGATCGCCGCTTCCTCGATCTCGACCGGCAGGTCACGCATGAAGGTGGTGAGCACCCACACGGTGAACGGCAGCGTGAAGATCGTGTAGGAGAAGATCAGCGCCCATGGCGTGTTGTAGATGCCAAGCGCCCGGATCACCTCGAAGAGGCCGGCGAGCACTGCCATCTGCGGGAACATCGAGACCCCGAGAATGGTGAGCAGCAACAGCCCCCTGCCCCGGAACCGCACGCGCGCCAGCGCGAAGGATGCCGTGATGGCGAGGAACAGCGCCAGGATCACCGTCACCGAGGCCACGAAGATCGAGTTGAGCAGGTTACGCGGAAAACTGCCCGAATTCAGCACGTTGAAGTAGTTGTCGAGGCTGAACGAGGTCGGCCAGTAGTTGATCTGGAACAGCGCCGTGCCTGATTTGAAGCTGGTCAAAATGGCGTAGTAGAACGGGAAAACGCTGACGACCACGATGAAGGTGACCAGAATGTAGAACAGCGTCCACTTGATCAGCTTCCAGAGATTGAATGTGGCACCCATTACCGGTCTCCCCCGTCGAACCGCACCTGCCCGAGCCAGATATAGACGATGGTCAGCACGGCGATGATCGTGAACAACATGGTGGACATGGCGGAGCCATAGGCGAACTTGTCGAAGTCGAAGAGGTTTTCGCGCGCCATGACGCTCATCGTCTTGGTCGCCGAGCTGTTGGGCGTCAGCACATAGATGAGGTCGAAGATACGCAGCGCGTCGAGCAGGCGGAAGATGATGGCCACCATCAGCGCGGGCCGGACAAGCGGCAGCGTGATCTTGAAGAACTGCTTCACCGGATGCACGCCATCGATCTCGGCTGCTTCATAGATATCCTTGGGGATCATCTGCAGGCCAGCGAGAATGAGCAGCGCCATGAACGGCGTCGTCTTCCAGATATCGACGATCAGAACCGCGGTCATGGCCGTATCGGCCGTCGCGGTCCAGGCCACCTTCTGGCTCAGAAGCCCAAGGCGCATACCGAGGTCATTGAGAATGCCGAACTGGTCGTTCAGCATCCAGCTCCACATACGGGCGGAAACGATGGTGGGAATGGCCCACGGGATCAGAATGGCCGCGCGGACGATGCCGCGCCCCTTGAACTCGGCATTGAGCACCAGCGCCACGACCATCCCGAGCACGGCCTCGAAGGCCACCGAGATAAAGGCGAAGCGCACGGTATTCCAGACCGCGTTCCACCAGGCCGGATCGACGAGCAGACCGCGATAGCGCACCGCGCCGCTCTCCATCACCGTCCATCGCAGATAGTTGCCGAACCCGACCCACTGCGCTGCTTCGAGATTGCTCAGCGATGCGTCGGTGAATGAAAAATAGATCGAGCGCAGCAGCGGCCAACCGGCGACCACCGCAAGCGCGACCAACATTGGGATGAGGAACAATCGTGCAGCGCGAATACGCTGCTGCATCAGTTCCGATTTCACTTTCGGCGCTGCCACCCTTGTGGAAGACGCCAGTGTTTCCGTTGTCATCGTTGCTCCTCCCAACGCCTCTGTCATTCATTGCACAAGGCGGGCGGCGGGAAAAACCCGGCCGTCCGCCTTGTCATTGGGGTCCTGGGAGGATTTACCAGGCGCTGCCCTTGAGGTCGGTCAGATCGGCTTCGAGGCCTTCAAGGTTCTGGGCAGCAGTGCCATTGCCCGACAGCGTGGCGTGGACGGCGCTCCAGAACAGCGAGGAAACCTCGTTGTACTTGACCTGGGTCGGAGCGGACGGACGCGGCACGGCGTTCTGGAAGATTTCCTTCCAGCTCGGGATGATCGGCTGCTTTGCCGCAATGTCGGCATCGTCATAGAGCGACTGAATCGTCGGCAGGTTCGACTGATTGAGCGCGCGTTCCTTCTGCACTTCGGCCGAGCTCAGGTAGAGCGCCAGCTGAATGGCGGCTTCCGGATCGGGCGAGTACTTGGAAACGGCAACGTTCCAGCCACCGAGGGTAGCGGCCGAGCGGGCATCCGGGCCTTCACCGGCCGGAAGCGGAGCAACGTCGAACTTGCCGGCGATCGGCGAGTCGGCGCCATTGCCGAGCGAGTAGGCATACGGCCAGTTGCGGTGGAACACGGCATTGCCGAGCTGCCAGACGCCGCGGCTTTCTTCTTCCATATAGGCAAGGTTGCCCTGCGGAGAGATGGTACCGATCCAGCTTGCGGCCAGGTCGATCGCCTTGGCAGCCTGCGGGTTGTTGATCGAGATGCTGCCATCAGCTTCAACGATCTGGCCGCCACCATAGGACTTGACCCATTCAAGGGCGTCGCAGGTCAGGCCTTCATAGGCGTTGCCCTGGAACACGAAGCCCCACATCTCGGCATTGCCGGCAGCGCGCTCGGCATCCATGACTTCCTTGGCGGTCGCGGTCAGCTCGGTCCATGTCTTGGGAACGGACTTGCCGTACTTTTCAAGAAGGTCCTTGCGGTAGTAGAGCGCCGGAGCGTCGGTGAAGGCCGGCAGAGCCACAAGCTTGCCGTTCACGGTCTGGGATTCGATGATCGAGGGGAAGTGCTGACCCACGACATCCTTGGCGGCGTCGGTGAGGTCGAGGAACTGGTCGGCGAGCTGCGGAGCCCAGATGACGTCGGTCTGATAGACGTCGATATCGGTGTTACCGGCAGCGAGCCAGAGCTTGTACTGGCCGAACTGGTCAGTGGTCGAGGACGGCATGGGGACGATGGTCACCTTGTGGCCGGTCGAAGCCTCGAACTTGTCGAGCTGGCCGCGCAGGAATTCAAGGCCATTGCCCGTGTCGCCCGAAACGATGGAAAGCTCGGCAGCCTGCGCCGCACCAGCCACCAGCGTCACGCTCGTCAGCATGGCAACGAGCATCTTGTTGAGTGTCATTGGAAATCCTCCCGAAAGTAATCTTGCACAGGGAGGCAAAACGGCACGGCCCAGCGCATCGTGCGTGAGCCGCTATTTCCCTCCCCTAAAGCACCCGCCCCACCCATTACCCCGGCAGATTTTCAAAGCGCTTTGAACGAAAAGGAACCAGAGCCCACGAACACTGTCAAGCACCGTCTCGCCGCAATTTTCACCATTTTTGCAGACACATCAATAAAGGTACGTATTTTCAACAGCTTACAAACGAGCCCGGACGGACAAAGCGGCAATTCGTTAAAATTGACCTGAGGTACGCACCTCAGTTAAATCCAAACATTTGGAGCCCCTTGCATCCAAAATTGAAATCGCTTTGAATGAGTTTTGGAGGAGTTGGGCAAAGGCTCTGGTCAAAGAGCCCTGCCTGCCCTAATGGCGAGGCGAACACAGCGGCCACAAGGCCAACACCTGGTAATCCGGGCGCCGACACCATCTGGGCCAGAAGCCGCTATGAGATTGAAAGACCTTGCCGAGCATCTCGGCCTGTCGCAAACGACGGTGAGCCGTGCGCTCAATGGCTATCCTGAAGTCAAGGAAGCAACACGTCTGCGCGTCTCCGAAGCGGCTGCCCAACTTGGCTACCGCCCGAACGACAGCGCGCTGAGGCTCGCCACGGGACGCGCCGGCGCGGTCGGCATGATCCTGCGCGGCCTCGATGAGTTCGGCCCTCATACAAGCGAGTTTCTTGGCGGACTCGGTTCCCGCCTCGCCACTCAGGACATCGATATCGTTGTCACCACGGTCGCTTCCTACCAGGAAGAACTCGCCGCCTATCGACGCCTTGCAGCCAGCCAGCGCGTCGACGCCATGATCCTGCACTCCCCCGCCCTCAATGACGAGCGGGCAGAACTGCTGATGGATCTAAAGATCCCTTTCGTGCTGCATGGGCGCACCAACATCAACAAGGCAGTGGCGTGGCTGGATATCGACAATACCGGCGCGCTTGAACGCGCAACAAGCCACCTCCTGGACCTCGGCCACCGTCGCATCGCACTTTTGAACGGCCTCAAGGGCCGAACCTTCTCCGAGCATCGCGAACTGGGCTATATGGCCGCCCTCTCCGCGCGTGGGGTCCCTTACGACCCTGCCCTCGTCGCCAACGCCCCCTTTACCGATGAAGTCGGGTTCCGCCTCGCTCAGTCCATGCTCGAGCTACGCCCCCGCCCCACGGCTTTCCTTGCGGGGTCGATGATGACCGCCCTTGGGGTCTTCCGCGCCATCCGCCAGGCCGGCATGACGCTCGGCGTCGACGTCTCCATGATCGCCCATGACGACGTTTTCCCCTATCTCAACGCCGACAACATGTACCCCACGATGTCGACAACGCGCTCCTCTATCCGGCAGGCCGGTTCGCGCATTGCCGAACTGCTGCTGCAAATGCTTGGCGGCAAGCCAGCCGCTGACATTCACGAACTTTGGCCAGTCGAACTGGTGCTGCGCGAGAGCTCGGGGCCGGCGCCGCTGTTTTAGACAGCCTCCGCGAACCCCTGAATCAAATTATCACGCCCCGAGCCTAAACCCTTTCATCCGTTCATAAAACGGACGCGCTTCATCCGCGATCTGAGCCAGCCGATCCGGCAGCGGCCCGATCGCATCCGGCGGCGAAAACCCTGTGCTGTTATAGACCGCATTGTACCAATGCGGCCCCCAAACCCCGTCCTCGGCATGCGCGCCCCTGGCCCAGCGTAACATTGCCGGGTCCCAGTCAAGCCCCACCGCCGCGCATAGAGCCGACAGCGTCCCCTCCGGATCGCGCCTGACATCGTCGCTATCGACCACCACTGGCGCCTTGCCCGTCCGCTGCGCCACCCGATCAAACAGCTTTGCCTGCCCTTCGAACCCGATATCGGCCAGCGTCACGTCCTCGCGCTTCTGCGCATAAGAGGCCAGGACCCGCTCCGGCGCGCGCAGCAGGAACACATTGGTGACGTCATCCATCCAGTCGAGCGGAAAGCCAGCCACCATGTGGTGGCTCATATGCTTCTGGTACCAGACAGCCTTCCCACCTGGCACCGGCCCCATGATATGCCGCACCACGTCCCCGGCGTCCTGCGGCTGCGACGCCAAAACCTCCTCCTGCATGGGGTGAACCACCCCCGCAGCCTTCAGATAGGCGGCATAAAATGGCTCATCGCTGACAAAACAGTCCGCCCGCGAGGAAAAGCTGCGCATCATCGCCGTCGAGAGATTTCGCGGCCCCGACCACATGGCAATCCGTCTTGTTTCGCTCATGGCCTGAAAGTCTCCGCCTCGATCAGCTCGCGATAAAGTCCTGCGAGACGCGCCGTCATTTCGCCCGGGATCGGCCCTGGCCCCTTGAGCGGATGTCCCATCCGGCGCCCATCCACCTCGCGCACCGAGGTTAGCCCGGCAAATGTGCCCGTCACAAAAGCCTCGTCGGCCCCATAGACATCGGTCAACGAGAAATTCTTCTGCCGCACGGTGATCCCTGCCGCCTCGGCCACGCGAATGATGTTCCCGCGCGTAATGCCGCCAAGGCAATAGTCCCCGGTCGAGGTCCACACCTCCCCGCGCCGCACGATGAAGAAATGGGTCGAATTGCAGGTCGCCACAAACCCCTGCGGATCGAGCATCAGCGCCTCATCCGCCCCAGCCTTGGCCGCCTGGATACAGGCCTGAATGCAGTTGAGCTTCGAGTGCGAATTGAGCTTCTGGTCCTGCATATCCGGCGCCGTGCGACGGATCGTCGAGGTAAAGAGCGAAATCCCATCCGGCTTCGGCGACGGCGCCTTGTATTCGGGAATGATGACGATGGTGGCATCACCGATCGTCACCCGCGGGTCCTGATAGGGCGTCGCCTTGATCCCCCGCGTCACCATCAGGCGGATATGCACGCCATCGGTCATGCCGTTGGCTGCAAGGCAGTCAAAAATCCGCTTCACCAGCTCGTCTGGCGTCAGCCCCACCGAAAAATCGAGCGTCTTCGCACCCTCATAAAGCCGCTCGAGATGCGCCCAGAGAAACGGAATGCCGCCCTTGTGGAGCCGCAGCCCCTCCCAGACTCCATCGCCAAGCACGAAGCCGGAATCGAAGACCGACACCACCGCCTTGTCGCGCGGCATCAGCTGATCATTGACCGCAATAAGAATGGAAGCGTTGCGCGGATCGTCCGCGTAGGCATGAACGCCGTAGGCCATAAGGGTAGGCTTTCTCTAGTTTAGAAGCACCCAAACCATCTTCCCTCGAACCGACAAAGTCGAGAGTTGGGGAAAATTTTGACCATCTGGACTAAACTGTCACAATTGGGCAATCTCCCGGTGCGGCTGGGAGGACGCGGGCAGAAGGGCGACTAGGCGCAATATCAGAGGGTTCGGCGCCCAATGCCCACGTTCTGGGCAACTCAACGCCGTCACCCAAATGTCATTGCATTGTCATCTGACCCATCTAATCCCTCGCCCGTTCGCAGCGGCTCTCCCTTTGGGGAGCCCTCGACAGCTCATTCAGGGAGACAAAGAATGACGTTCAAGTCTGCGCTGACCACCTCGGTTTCGCTTCTCACCGTGCTCAGCTTCGCGGCTCCGACTTTCGCCCAGACCGATCTTGCAGCGCTCTACGAAGCTGCCAAGACCGAAGGCCAGCTGACCACCATCGCCCTGCCCCATGACTGGTGCGGCTATGGTGCCGTGATCGAAGGCTTCAAGGCCAAGTATCCGGGCATCACCGTCAACGAACTGAACCCCGACGCCGGCTCGGCCGACGAAATCGAAGCCATCAAGGCAAACAAGGGCAATACTGGCCCGCAGGCCCCCGACGTGATCGACGTCGGCCTCTCCTTTGGCCCGCAGGCCAAGGCCGATGGCCTGATCCAGCCCTACAAGGTCTCGACCTGGGACTCGATCCCGGCTGATGCCAAGGACGAAGAAGGCTACTGGTACGGCGACTACTACGGCGTCATGGCGTTCCTCGTGAACACCGACCTCGTCTCCACCCTGCCGACCGATTGGGCCGACCTGACCAAGCCGGAATATGCCAATGCCGTCGCCCTCGCTGGTGATCCGCGCGCTTCCGCCCGGGCCATCCAGTCCGTTTACGCTGCTGGCCTCGCCACCGGTGCAGACGCTGCTGGTGCCGCCGAAGCCGGCCTCAAGTTCTTCGGCGAAGTCAACGCCGCTGGCAACTTCGTTCCGGTCATCGGCAAGTCCGCTTCGCTGGCCCAGGGCACCACGCCCATCGTCATCGCCTGGGACTACAACCTGCTGGCCTGGCGCGATAGCTTCCAGGGCAACCCGGCCGCTGAAATCGTCGTCCCCGCTTCGGGCGTCGTCGCTGGCGTCTATGTCCAGGCTATCTCGGCCTACGCACCCCACCCGAACGCTGCCAAGCTCTGGATGGAATACCTCTATTCCGACGAAGGTCAGCTCGGCTGGCTCAAGGGCTACTGCCACCCGATCCGCTTCAACGACATGGCTGCTCGCGGCGTGATCCCGCAGGATCTGCTCGACGCCCTGCCGCCGGCAGAAGCCTATGCCAAGGCCGTGTTCCCCACCATCGACCAGCAGAACGCCGCCAAGGCGACCATCACCGGTCAGTGGGACGCCGTCGTCGGCGCCAACGTTCAGTAATCTGATCCCGCCCCCGCCGGTTTGACTGGCGGGGGCGATTCTCTTTATCCAAGCCGCCTTTGGGGGCAATCCATCGGATCCAACGATGGACCGCCGGAACAAGTCCGGCGATAACGACTGTTGTGCGCTCTGGGGCAGTGACCGACGATGACCGATGCAGCCGCATCAATACGACCGCGCCGCCGCCTCTCCTTTGAGTGGCTGGGCGTAGCGCCTTTCATCATCTTCGCGGTGATGTTCCTGATCCTGCCGACGCTCTATCTTATCGGCGCAGCCTTCGTCGGCCGCGACGGGCAGTTCACCTTCGACAATATCGCTGGTCTGTTCACCGAGCAGATCATGGCCGCCTACTGGATTTCCATCCGCATTTCCGGCGCCTCCGCTATTCTCGGCGCGTTGATCGGCCTCGCCATCGCTCTGGCGCTGATCCGTGGCCGCCTGCCGGCTGGCCTGCGTTCCGCCGTCATGACGTTTTCCGGCGTCGCCTCCAACTTCGCTGGCGTGCCGC
>NZ_JAFKHD010000136.1 GCF_017307565.1 Devosia sp. | reverse complement strand
AAGACATGCGCCGCACTACCCATCCCGCAGGCACCATCCACCGGCTGACCCTCGACAGCAAGGCCCTTGCCGGCAATCGCCTCGGCGATACGACCGAGCGCATCATCGACGTCTACATTCCCGCCGGCCACACCGGCGAAGGTTTGCCGCTACTGGTCGATCTCGTCGGCTACACGGCCGGTGGCCCTGCCCACACCGCCTGGAAGAATTTTGGCGAGAACGTCCCCGAGCGGCTCGATCGCCTGATCGGCGACGACAAAATGCCTCCCGTCGTCGTCGCCTTCCCCGATTGCTTCTCGCGTCTCGGCGGCAATCAATATGTGAACAGCCCTATTCTCGGGAACTACGAGGACTTCCTCATCGGCGAGATGGCGCCTTTCGTGGAGGAAAAATTCTCCTGCGGGGGCAAGGGCAAGCGCGGCGTCTTCGGCAAGTCTTCGGGCGGTTTCGGCGCGCTCATCCATGCCATGCTGCATGCCGATTTTTGGTCTGCCGCCGCCAGCCATTCCGGCGACGCCGGCTTTGAAAACCTCTACATTCCGGAATTCCCGAACACCCTGCGCGCCCTCGCCAAGGCGGACAATTCCATCGAAACCTGGATGCGCGCTTTTGAAGGCAAGCAGAAGTTCGACGGCAAGGACACGCTGCTCCTCATGATCCTCGCCCAGGCCGCCAGTTTTGACCCCGATCCGGAGCCGAGCACTTTCCTCGGCCTGCGCCTCCCGGTCACATCAGACACCTGCGAACTGATCGAGGACCGCTGGGCCAACTGGCTCAAGTGGGATCCTGCCCGCATGGTCGAAACCCACGCAAAGTCCATCGCCAAGCTGAAAGGCTTCTACTTCGATTGCGGCACCGAGGATCAGTATAACATCCTCTACGGCTCTCGCCGCATCCATCGCACGCTCGAAAAGAAGGGCATTCCCCACCGCTATGAGGAATTCCCCGACAACCATTCCGGTGTCGACTATCGCATGGATATCAGCCTGCCGTTCCTGGCAGAGACGCTGAGCCGCTGAGAAATCAGTAGTGCGGCGGCGGCTTTTCGCTGGCGGGGTCAGCGATATAGCTGCCGCTGCGCACCTGCTCTTCCACGACCTCGAGCTTGCGGCGCAGTTGCTCGATCACCGTCCATTGCTCGGT
>NZ_JAFKHD010000177.1 GCF_017307565.1 Devosia sp. | reverse complement strand
TGATCTGCTGCCCGGGCCTCGATTTCTGCGCCCTGGCCAATGCGCGCTCGATCCCGATCGCGCAGGAGATTTCCAAGAAATTTGCCGAGCCGGCACGCCAGAAGGAAATCGGCGAGCTGAAGATCAAGATTTCCGGCTGCATCAATGCCTGCGGGCACCACCATGTGGGTCACATTGGCATTCTCGGCGTCGAGAAGAAGGGCGGCGAGCTCTATCAGATCACGCTGGGCGGTGACGCCACCGAGCATGCTTCGGTGGGCAAGATCATCGGGCCGGGCTTTGAGGCCGAGAATGTGCCGGGCGCCATCGAGAAGCTGGTCGATTTCTACATCGCCCAGCGCCAGGGCAGTGACGAGACTTTCATTCAAGCCTACCGGCGTCTTGGGGAAGCGCCGTTCAAGGAGGCCCTCTATGGGACTGCCTAAACTCGCTCCCGCCCAGGCGGCACACGACAAGCTTAAGGCGCTGGGTATCCTGGCGCTCAACGGCATGTTCGACGAAATGGACGCGCTGAGCGTGCTCCGTTACGCCGTTAGCGACGTCCTGCCGGGCGATCTTGCCATCGTCTCGTCCTTCGGGGCGGACTCGGCCGTGCTGCTGCATATGGTGGCGCAGGTCGATCCGTCGATGCCGGTCTATTTCCTCGAGACCGGCAAGCACTTTCAGGAAACGCTCGATTACGTCGAGACGCTGAAGAAGCAGCTTGGCCTGATCAATGTCCACGCCATCCACCCCAATTCGGATGACGTGAAACGCTTCGATCCCAATGGCGACCTGTGGGAAACGGACCCCGATTCCTGCTGCCACATCCGCAAGACCGAGCCGCTTGAGCCGGTCACGGAGCAATATGGCGGCTGGGTGACCGGCCGCAAGCGCTACCAGACCACGGAACGCGGCGTGCTGCCGCATTTCGAGCTGACGAGCGATGATCGCATCAAGGTCAATCCGCTGGCCTATTTCTCCGATGCCGATGTCATCGAATATCGCCAGAAGCACAACTTGCCCGAGCATCCGCTCTATGCCAAAGGCTACAAGTCCATTGGCTGCGCGCCTTGCACCTCGATTGTTGCCGAGGGGGAGGATCCGCGTGCCGGACGGTGGCGCGGCCTCAACAAGAAGGAATGCGGCATCCATTATGATTTCAGTGGAGCGATCGCCAATCCGATGACTGCCGCAGCCCGCCATACGCTCTGGAAAGACGGCGCCTTTATTGCCGACCCCTTCAAGGAATGGGTGGAAGGCACTGCGCCGTCCGAGGCCCGCTACACTCATGTGCCACTGCCGGAATTTCTGGCCAACCGCGCCGACTATCTGGCGAGCCAGCATCCGCTTGGCCTCTTGGTGTCGCCCGGCGAGAAGATCGAGGACGTCGTCGACGATCTCTCGCGCTTCGCTTCGGTTGCGATAAAATTCCCGGCCTTCTCGGATGGTCGCGGCTATTCGACGGCGCGCCTTCTGGTCGAGCGTTTCAAATATGCGGGTGAAATCAGGGCTGTAGGTGATGTTCTGCAGGATCAGATTCCGCATATGCGCCGCTGCGGCTTCAATGCGCTCGTCGTTACCCACGAGCCGAGCCGCCAGGCGCTGATCGAAAACCGTCTGCCGGAAATGGCCTTGTTTTACCAGCCTGTGGGCGTCACCGAAGTGCCGCTTGGTACTCGCCCCTTCCTTCGCCGCGTCTCCTAGGATAAGTGGAGCGCGTTAGTCGCCTTTAATCGGGCAAAGCCGGGGGCGCTGGTGACAGCGGCAGTTCCCATTCATCAAGCGGGGCAATGGGGCCCCGATGGGACCAACTTTTCCGGAGCCGCAGCGGCTCCGGTGTCGAACGGACTTTGAAAATGAGCACTGAGATCACCACCGACGTTGTCGTCATCGGCGCTGGCCCCTGCGGCCTGTTTGCGGCTTTCGAACTCGGGCTCCTCGACATCAAATGCCACTTCATCGACATTCTGGACCGTCCTGGCGGCCAGTGCGCCGAGCTCTATCCGGAAAAGCCGATCTACGACATTCCGGCTTTCCCCATGGTCACCGGCCAGCAGTTGACCGATAACCTGATGGCGCAGATCGCGCCGTTCTCGCCAGAATTCCACTTCTCGCGCATGGTCAATTCCATCGAGAAGCTGGAAGACGGCTCCTTCAAGCTGCAGACCGATGCCGACGAAACCTTCTTCACCAAGGTGGTTGTGATCGCGGCCGGTGGCGGCTCGTTCCAGCCCAAGCGCCCGCCGGTCCCCGAGATCGAGCAGTTCGAGAACAAGTCGGTCTTCTATGCCGTCCGCAAAATGGAAGATTTCCGTGGGCAGGACGTCGTCATCGTCGGCGGCGGTGACTCCGCGCTCGACTGGACGCTGAACCTGCAGCCGATCGTGCGCACCCTGACGCTGGTTCACCGTCGCGACGCCTTCAAGGCTGCTCCGGCTTCGGTCAACAAGATGAAGGAACTGGTTGCCGAGGGTAAGGTCAACTTCCAGCTCGGCCAGATTGCCAAGCTCGATGGCGAAAACGGCCAGATCAACCATGTGCACCTGACGACCGATGCCGGCGATCTCTCGATCCCTGCCACGCGCCTGCTGCCGTTCTTCGGTCTCACCATGAAGTTGGGTCCGGTGGCCGATTGGGGCCTTGAGCTCAACGACAACACCATCGTTGTCGATACCGAGAAGTTCCAGACTTCGGTCCCCGGCATTTTTGCGATTGGCGATATCAACTACTACCCCGGCAAGCTCAAGCTGATCCTGTCCGGTTTCCACGAAGCCGCGCTGATGGCGCAGGCTGCCAAGGCGATCATCTCGCCGGGTGAGCGGGTAGTGTTCCAGTACACCACCAGCTCGACCAAGCTGCAGAAGAAGCTGGGTGTGGCGTAAGGGTCTAGGACCCTCACCAGCCAACCCTCCGTCGTCATTGCCGGGCTTGTCCCGGCAATCCATCTCGCCCCCGCCAGCCATTCTTACGAATGGCTTGGGACCACAGGGACAAGCCCGGCGGTGACGGCAGACGAAAGTTCCAGGTCACAAGACTTGCCGATTTGCTCTTCCAGAGCTAAGCACGCCCCGCTGTTGAGGAGCGCCCCATGAAGATCACCGTTACCGACCAGGCAGGCGAAGTGCACGAGCTCGAAGGGCTCGAAGGCTGGCGCGTGATGGAAGTCATTCGCGACTGGGGCCTCAACATCAAGGCCGAATGCGGCGGCGCGCTGAGCTGCGCCACCTGCCATTGCTATGTCGATTCCGAATGGCTCGACGCTGTGGGCGCGCCGAGCGACGAAGAAGAGGATATGCTGGACAGCGTCGGCGACGTGAAGTCGAACTCGCGTCTCTCGTGCCAGATCCTCTGCTCGGATGAGCTGGATGGGCTCAAGCTGACCCTTGCGCCGAGCGCGTCGAAGGACGACTAAGGCTTTCCCGCATCCTGCGTGACTTTGACCAGTTCGGGAATGAAATCCCGGACCATGGGCTGCGGCTGCGTTTCGAAGGGCAGGGGACGGACAACGCGCATGGCGGCGATGCCGACGCGCACGGTCATCAGGCCATTGACCACGCCTTCGCCGAGCCGGGCTGAGAGCTTTGCTGCGAGGCCCTGGCCAACGAGTTGCTCGACAATGCCATCGGTCAGTACGAGGCCGCCGGTGACGGCGAGATGCGACAGGATCGCGCCGGCGAGGCGCCAGAAGCCGAAGAAGCCGGGGCGGGCGCCGTAGAGCCGGGCAATGGACCCGGCCAGCCGCACACTTTCGTAGATCACGAAGGCAACGTCAATGAGCGCGCGTGGCGATACCGCCGTGACCAAAGCCACGCGTCGGGCTGACGCTGCCGTCAGCGCCTTGGCTCTGATATCGAGCGGGGCCATGAGGCTGCGTTCGGCAAGCGTGACGATCTCGGTGCCATCGAAGAGGTGCGGCAGGTTGGTTTTTACCACCTCACGGCTCCGCGCCATGTCTGGCCGGTCGGCATAAATCCCTTCGAGGCGTTCAGCGACATGGCGGGCCAGTTTCTGGTCGTCGTCGCTGCGAGCGCGTGCTGCATCTGCCTTGAGGGCGTCGAGGGTGCGGAGGCGACGAAGGGCAAAGATCTCTCGAGCTACGAGGGCCACAACGGCGACAACAAAGGCGCCGAGAACGCCGAGGCCAGCCCAGCCAAGCCATTCGTAGCGTGCAAAGAGATCGCGGATCAATCGGTCAGCGGCGAGTGCGAGACCAGCAGAGACGAGAATGCCGCCTGCAGTCCAGGCAATGCGGCCAATCCAGCCCATGCGCCGTGGCGGCGGGCCGACGAGGTCCGGTTCTGCATCGGGCTCAAAGGAGGTTGCGACGATTTCGGCTTCGGCAGGCGCGAAGGCGCGTGGAGCGCGCACCGGCGTCGCCGTCTCGCTCTGGGTCTGGGTGGGGCGGGCGATAGGACGCTTCATGCCATCCAGTCTCCTATGAGATAATCGAGGGCGCGGTCGAAGCGGATATGGGGCAGGACCACTTCGCCGTCCGTGTTGGTCTCGAGTTTTTGCGGCGGGGTGAAGCGCAGGAAGTTCAGCGCTACGGGCTGTCCATTCTCGAATAATGAATCCGGACGTTCGGGTAAGTCGCCGGGAAATAAGGCGATTTCGGTTTTGCCGTCATAGGTCGTGCCATCGAGCTTCTCGCCGGCCTGCGGCGTGCCGATCAGCGTGGGCAGGGTTTCGCCCTGTTCGCGGATCGTGCCTTCGTTGGTGGCGCGGATGGCCGCAAGGGCGAGAGACTTCGTCTCGGCCCCGGCAAAGCGCGCGCGCTTGCTGGCATTGCCGACAAGGCGATTGAGAATGGCTTCGAGCCGGTCGTGGCTCGTGTGGTGTACGTGATCGGCTTTGGTCGCGGCGAAGAGAATGCGGTCAATGCGGCGGCTGAAGGGGCGGAGCAGTGGATTGGCCTCGCCTTGGCGGAAACAGGCGAGAACTGCGGTGAGCGCGGTTTCGAGATCGGCGACGGCTGCGGGGCCGGTGTTCAGTGCGCGCAGCGTGTCGACCAGCACCACCTGCCGGTCGAGCCGGGCAAAGTGGTCGCGGAAGAAGGGGCGGATCACCTGAGCCTTGTACGCTTCATAGCGATTTTCGAGCATGGCGTAGAGGCTGCCGCTGCGAATGGGCTGTGTGGGGCGCGGCAGGGGCGCGAAGGTGAGGGCTGGGGAGCCCTCGAGATCGCCGGGCAGCAGGAAACGGCCCGGGGGCAAAGTCGATAGCGCGCCGTGTTCGCGGCTGCGGCGAAGATAGGTAGTGAAGGCCGTGGCGAGATGCTCGGCATTAAGGTCGCTGGCGTCTTTCAGCACGTCGGTGCTGTCGATCTCGGCGAGGAATGCTCCGGCTTCGTCGGCGTGGCCCGGCTGGCGGGCGCGCTCCAGAGCTTCTGCGCTCCATTCGGCGAAGCTCTTGCCTAGCAGTGGCAGGTCGAGCAGCCATTCGCCGGGATAATCGACGATATCGAGATTGAGCGTCGCCGGACCCGAAAATCCGGCCCACCATTTGGCCGACTGGAATTTCAACACGATCCGTAGCTGAGAAATCCGCCGCGTGCTTTCGGGCCAAGTTGCGGGGCGGCCAGTGAGCGCTGCCATATGCTGCTCATAGGCAAAACGCGGAATGGTCGCGTCGGGATATTCAGCCAGTTTTGCGCCGATGAAGCGGCCTTCGGCCAGCGGCGAGAAGCCGGGCAGGCGGCCTTGGGTGAGAAGGTTGTGGATCAGCGAGGTGATGAAGATCGTCTTTCCGGCGCGGCTGAGGCCGGTCACGCCCAGCCGCAGGGTCGGCGTAAGAACGCCCGTGGCGCTGTCGGCGAGGTTGGAGAGGGCAATGCCCAGTTCGTCGGTGATGGTGGTGGGCGGTTGCGGCAAAGCTAAATCCCCATGCGTCCCTGCAAGTTAGGGAGTCGAGGGCCGTTTGCAAGGGTGGAGGCGGCGTCTAAACGCCGCCTCGAAAGCTCTATCGCTTGCCGATCTCGCTGAGATCGTAGGGCGTCGTCTGGTAGATCTCGTTGATCCAGTTCTGGAACAGGAGATGGGCGTGGCTGCGCCAGCGGTTCTCCGGCTCGGCCGACGTGTCCCCGTTGGGGTAGAGATTGGCGGGCGGCGCGGTATCGAGCCCGGCCTTCACGTCGCGCTCATATTCGTCGGCCAGCGAGCGATTGTCATATTCCAGGTGGTTGAGGAAATAGACGGCGCGCCCGGCGCGGTCGCCGAGCATGCAGAGCCCGATATCGCTGTCCACGAGTACTTCAAGGTCGTCGCCGACCGAGGAGCGGTCCATGTCGTTGTAGCGCGATACCGGGATCATCGGGCTGTCGGACATGCCCCGCAGGAAGGGCGAGCGGGTGTTGATGATCTGGTGCCGGAAGACGCCGAAGGCCTTCTCTTCCATGCGATAGCGCTTCACGCCATGGAAATGGTGCAGGGCGGCCTGCGCGCCCCAGCAGATAAACATGGTGTGGTGCACATTGGTGCGCGTCCAGGCCATGATCTCCAGCATCTCGTTCCAGTAGCGCACGTCTTCGAACGGGATATGCGCGATGGGCGCCCCGGTGACGATAAAGCCGTCGAACTTGCGCTCCTTCACCTCTTCCCAGGTCTGGTAGAAGGTCTTGAGATAGTCCTCGGACGTGTGCTTGGACTGGTGGTCGGTGATGCGCACCAGCGAGAGATTGACCTGCAGCGGGGTGGCGCCGATCAGGCGCGAAAACTGCGTCTCGGTGCGCTCCTTGTTCGGCATCAGGTTCAGGAGGCCGATTTCGAGCGTGCGGATGTCCTGCCGCTCGGCGCGGCTGGAATCCATCACATTGACGCCCTCGTCCTCAAGCGTTTTGCGGGCGGGCAGGTTGTCAGGAATACGAATAGGCATTTTAGCCTCGAATTGGGGCAGGAAAGAACGGAATGAAACTGTGGCGCGTCCCCCCTTGGGGGCGCGCTAACGCATTCGCTTCTCGATCGCTGCCGCCACCAGATCGACGAACTCGTCGCCGTCGCGCACCATGGCGAGATCGGACGCTTCCACCGTGTAACCGAAGTTGTCCGCCAGCGCCTGATAGCGCGGCAGGCGGTTGTGCAGCAGCGCCTCGAAACCCCAGGCACCGAACTTGGCGGGGTCGACGTCTTCGTCTGCTGCAATGCCGTTCATGGTCTTGAACTCGGCCCACTTCTCGACGAGGAAGGCCGGCCGGTAATACATGGGCTTGGGGCTCTGCTTGAAGCGGCGCACCAGCTCGGCGGCGTCCTTGTCGGTTCCGCGAATATAGAGCAGCAGCGTGTTCTCAGCGAGCGTCTTCACCACCGGGTCATCGGCGTTGTCGTGGTCGATGACCTCGATCAGCGAACCGCCGGTATCAGCGATGAAATCGTCATAGCCGTAGAGCGTCTTGGCGCGATCTACAAAGTGCGGCACGTCGAGCAAGGCAGAAATTTCCGCCACGCGATGCTGCTCCTGCCGACGCTGATATTCGGCCAGCGGCAGGCCGCCAAGCTCGGTATTGCCGGGCGTGCCGAGATAGCTCGAAAGCGGGTCCAGATTGTCGAAGGTGATGTTGGACGAGATGTAGATCGAGTCCGAGCGCAGCAGCTGCGCCAGGAACGGCACCTTCATGGCCTCGGCCTTGAAGTTGTCGACGATGTATTCGCCCATGTGGCGCGTGCCGATGCGGTAGTCGACCGAATAGTGGAACCAGCGGTTTTTGCGCAGAAGGTTCGACAGCCGCGTCTTGCCGACGCCCGCCATGCCAAAGACCGTGACGGCGCGGCGAGGTGCCTTGATGAACTGATCGGGCGTTTCAAACAGCATGTCTGGGACTTTTCTTCGGGCAGGCAGCGCGACAAAACAAAGACTTAGAGACGGTTCGGTGTTTGGCACAAAACGCCGGTTCGCTCCAGAGCAATCCCATTAAACGCGGAAAGTCCGGAAGTCAGGCGGCATTTTTTGCCATGCGCCACGTCTTTTCTGCCGGTCGGAACGGGTCGGATCGCTCCATCTGAGTCAGAAAGACAAGTTAATTCATATAGTTAACGAGTTGGCATTGCCCTTGCATTGCATAGGGCAAACAGGCGCTTGCCTCGTCATTTGGGGAACTGGAGTTTTAAATGGGTATTTTTGGCGCTCTTCAAAGTGCGGTTTCTGGCCTCAAGGCCCAGTCGCATGCCATGGAGAACATTTCTGGCAACATCGCCAACTCGCAGACGATTGGCTACAAGCGCATCGACACCAGCTTCGTCGATATGATCCCCGACGCTCCGGTCAAGCAGCAGATTGCCGGCGCGGTTTCCTCCTATTCGCGCTCGATGAATACCCTGCGCGGCGACATCCAGAATGCCGACACTGAAACCTACATGGCCCTCAATGGCAATGGTTTCTTCGTCGTCGAGAACGGTGATGGTTCGGGCGGCACGTTCTACACCCGCCGCGGTGACTTCGACATCGATCGCAACGGCTACCTCGTCAACGGCGCAGGCTATCGCCTGACCGGCCTGGGCATGGAAAACGGCGTTGTTACCGGTTCGGTCGCCCAGGCGGTCAAGATCGACAACTCGTTCCTGCCGGCCAAGCGCTCGACCACCATCAACTACCAGCTCAACCTGCCGCAGAGCCCGAAGACGGCTTCCTACGTCTCGACCACTCCTGGCAGCGAACTGCTCAAGCCGTGGGGCTATTCGGGCGACGTGATGGGCACGCCCATTGCGCCCAAGATCAGCGGTGCATCGCCTCAGCCGACCGTTATTCCGGCCTATGGCTACGGCAATATCGTCGACCCCAACGCGCTGGCATCGACCCTGTCGATTCCGGATGGCAGCCAGCTGACGCTGGATATCGGGGGCACTACCCATACTTTCACTTTCGGCCCCGTTGCTCCGCAGGTGCCCACGGCATCGCCGGTTACTGTTACCAGCCTGCTGGCCGACATTCAGGGTAGGCTTCAGCTCGCGACTGGCGGCAACGAACGCGTCGGCATCAAGGATGGCCGGGTGTTCGTCCAGAACGCAACCGGCGACACGGGCACATTGACGTTCGGCGGCACCGCAGCGCCGCTGTTTGGCCTCAGCACGGTTCAGGCCGCCATTCTTCCGGCAGCCTACACCTCTGCCAACATGCCGGCTGACCTGATGGGCACGGGCGGCATCCACAACAAGACCCTGGAAGTCACTGTTGGCGGCGTGACGCGGAAGTACCTGCTCGATGCCGTCGGTAACCTGACTGCAGGTTCGGGCGTGCTCAAGGTGGACGCGACCGGCTCGATGAAGGAAATGCTCGACGTCATCCAGGCTGACCTGCGCGCCAATGGTGGTGCCGGTGCCAGCGGTGCGACCGTCAATTGGGATGCGGTCAACGGCCTCGTCGTCGACTTCCCGGGCAACTATCGCTCCAACGTCTCCATCGCCGGCACTGCCGCCGCCGCCCTGAACGTTGTCGGTTCGCAGAACGCCGCGACCGGTACGCTCTCGACCGTGTCGGCCGCCAATTCCGAACTCTTCGTGAAGGAATCCATCTCCGGCGGCGGCATCACCGTCTACTCGCAGACCGGTGAGCCGGTGAACGTGCAGATGCGCTGGGCGAAGGTTTCGGATGAAGCCGGTATTGCCACCTGGAGCCTCTTCTACGCTTCGGACTCCGCACCGGGCTCTGCAAATGCCTGGACCAAGCTTGCCGACTACACCTTCGACCAGGGCATACTTTCGGGCATCGCTGGCGGCTCAGGCGTCACGGTCAATGGTACCGAACGTCTCGCCATCAGCAACCTGTCGATCAACGGTCGCAGCTTTGGCTCGATCACCATTGATCACGGTCTCAAGGGGATGACCCAGTTTGCCGACAATTCCGGCATGGCCACCACCACCCAGCTCAAGCAGGATGGTTATGGCGCCGGCGAGTTCATCTCCGTGGGCATTTCCGACCAGGGCCAGGTGATCGCGTCCTACACGAACGGCGAAACCCGTGCCGTGGCTCAGATCATCACCGCCAGCTTTTCGAACCCCAACGCGTTGAAGCGCGGCGACGGCGGCACCTACACCGCCACCACTGAATCCGGCGGTGCCATCATCAACCAGTCGGGCGCGGGCATTGTCGGTTCCTCGACCGAAGCGTCCAACACGGACATCTCTGAAGAATTCACCAAGCTGATCGTCACCCAGCAGGCCTATTCGGCCAATACCAAGATCGTGACGGCAGCTGACGAGATGCTCAAACAAGCTCTCAACATGATCCGCTGAGGCCAGCAGATGCTTTTGGAATGCGGCTTTCCTTCCTACCGGTCTTTCGGGCTGTCTGACCGGCTAATGCCCCGCCTGGGCGGGCAGGTACGCAGCATTCCCTTTTTCTTCACTGTCCCGGCGCACGCGCCGGG
>NZ_JAFKHD010000176.1 GCF_017307565.1 Devosia sp. | reverse complement strand
CTTTGTCGCCAACCGCAAAAACTGGCTTGCAGACCCACACTATTGGCGCGAAAAGACCCGTGAGATTGAAGATCGCCTGAGTGATGCCCTCCATGAGCGCCTCACCCAGAGATTCGTCGACCGGCGCACCAGCGTGCTGCTCCGCCACCTGAAAGACAAACGTATGGTATCTCCCGAGATCAATGAGCGCGGCGAAGTAAGGCTGGAAGGCCACCTTCTCGGCACGCTCGAAGGCTTCCGCTTCACCCTGGCGCGCTCCGATGGAGAGCTCGATGCCAAGGGCACCCGCACTGCAGCGGATCAGGTCGTGGCTCCGGAGATCCGCAATCGCGCCGATCGCCTTGCCGGCGCGCCGAACGAGGAATTCGTTCTAGCAACCGATGGTCGCCTGCGCTGGCGCGGTGACATCGTGGCCGAACTCGCCGAAGGCGACAGCCTCTATCGTCCGCGCATCATCATCCTCGCCGACGAATCGCTGACCGGCGTCGATCTCGAGCGCGTGCAGGATCGCCTGGCGCTCTGGCTGCGCCACCACGTCAATACGACGCTCGAACAGGTCATGGCGCTTGAAGCCCCGGCCGATGTCGAAGGCCCCGCCCGTGGCATCGCCTTCCAGCTCTTTGAGCATCTTGGTCTCCTGCCGCGTGGACAGGTCTCGGACGAGGTCAAGGGCCTCGACCAGGATGTTCGCGGCAAGATGCGCAAGCTGGGCATCAAGTTTGGCGCTTATCACATCTACCTGCCGCTTTCGCTGAAGCCAGCGCCACGCGAACTGGCCCTGATCCTTTTTGCGCTGCGCAATGGTGGTATCCGGCAGCCGGGTGTCACCGATATCCCGCATATCGTGCTCTCGGGCCGCACCTCGTTCCTGGTCGATCCGGAAGTCGATCCGCGCCTTTACGAGATCGCGGGCTTCAAGGTTGCCGGCAAGCGCGCTGTGCGCGTCGACATTCTCGAGCGCCTGGCCGATATCATTCGTCCGCTGATCGCCATCGACCCGACCCGTTTCCAGGGCGAGCCGCCGGCCGGTGCTGCCGAAGGCAATGGTTTCCGTGTCACCGTGGAAATGACGAGCCTCCTCGGTTGCTCGGGCGAAGATTTTGCCTCGATCCTGACGTCGCTCGGCTATCGCGTGCGCCGCACGCCTAAGGCTGCTGCGCCTGCCGCAGAGGCCAGCGCGGAAGCGCCGGCGCTCGACGCAGTGCTGGCGGACAATCCGGCCGAGGTCGAGGCTCCGGCCGAAGAATCGCCGGTTGCCGAAGCCGCGGTCGAGACACCGGCTGTGGCCGAGGGCATTGTCGACGAGGCCCAGTCAGCGGAAGCGGCAGTGCCTGCCGAGCCGGAATTCGACGAAATCTGGTTCCCTGGTGGCCGCCGCCACAACGAGAACAACCACAATGGCCGCCGGCAGGGCAATCGCCGTCCCGAAGGCGCCGAGGGTGGCGAAGCCAAGACCGAAGGTCGTGGGCGTCCCGATCGCTCGCGTCCCAAGGGGCCGCGTCGTCCCGAAGGCGAACGTCCGGCATCCAATGGCAATGGCAAGCCGGGTGGCAATGGCCGCCCGCGCAATGACGAACGTCAGCGCCCTGACAAGGGCGATCGGCAGGATCGTCGCCCGGTTCGCGAAGAGCGCAAGGTCGCCTTCGATCCGGACAGCCCCTTTGCCGCACTTGCCGCCCTGCGCGGCAAGACGGAGTAGCGTTTGACAGGGCCGGGCGAGATACCGCTCCACAAGGAGCGGCTCGACCGGTTCCTGTTTTTCTCGCGCGCTGTCAAATCGCGCACACTGGCACAGAAAATCATCGAATCTGGCGCCGTTCGGGTCAATTCCGAGCGCACTGAGCGCACCGATCACAAGATCGGGGCGGGCGATGTGCTGACCATGTCGCTGCATGGCAAGATCCTGGTCTGGCGCATTCTGGACCCGGGGACCCGCCGCGGTCCCGCCAGCGAAGCCCAGGGGCTTTACGAGGACATTTCCCCACCACCGGTGCCGCGGGCCGAACAGTCTCCCTATGATGCCGCCATTGCCGAGCGGCCTGTGGGTGCGGGGCGTCCGACCAAGAAGGAACGGCGCGAGACCGACGCGCTCAAGCGCGACGACTGACGCCGAAACCGCCCTTGCGGGCACACCATTGCGCGGGCGAGGCCAAATGCGCCAATCCGTCCCTTGCCAGTGCCTTGCGAGGACCGGCAAAAAAGTTTAGCACCTGTCCCGTTGAGACTGTCGCTGGCCTGCCCCCAAATGGCCGCGGCCCCCGTCGAGGACTGCTCCTTCTATGACCTATATCGTCACTGACAATTGCATCGCCTGCAAATACACGGATTGCGTGGAAGTCTGTCCGGTGGACTGTTTCTACGAAGGCGAGAACATGTTGGTCATTCATCCCGATGAATGCATCGATTGCGGCGTCTGCGAGCCCGAATGCCCGGCGGAAGCGATCCGCCCGGACACCGAAAGTGGCCTCGACAACTGGCTCGAACTCAACCGCAAGTATTCGGCCGCCTGGCCGAACCTGACCGAGCGCCGCGATGCCCTGCCCGAAGCCAAGGAGCGCGACGGGGAGACCGGCAAGCTCGAGAAGTATTTCTCCGAGACGCCCGGCGAAGGCGACTGATCCGGCGCCGGCCGTTACTGAACGCCAGAAGCCAAGCATTGGTAGGCATTTGTCATCGTTCCGTCACCGGCGGACGAAGACGGCATAGGCACGAATCGGTGTTCCGATTCGTTCCTTTTGATTTTGCTGAATTTTTGTGCTATGGTCCTTCTAAATGCAGTTCAGCCCTTCACCCAGACCGTGCCGCAAGGCACGATTTTTTTGACACAACATCCCCTGTTGCATGGCACTTCGGAACAAAGCGGAACCGAAGACCGTGGGTGCTCGTACTGCAAAAGAGCCCGTATGAACGGGCGAAGTAGTGTGGATGGACAGTCCTTCCCGCAAGGAACTGGCCATTCTGGGGCGTCAACAAGGAGTTCCAGCATATGGTAGCCAAGAAGTCTCAGCAGCGGCTCGGTTTCAAGACGGGTGAGTATGTCGTCTATCCGGCCCATGGCGTCGGTCTGATCGTCAACATCGAAGAGCAGGAGGTCGCCGGCCTCACTCTCGAACTGTTCGTGATCAGCTTCGAGCAGGACAAGCTGACCCTTCGCGTTCCCGTTGCCAAGATCAAGTCCGTCGGCATGCGCAAGCTGGCCGAAGAAGACGAAGTCAAAAAGGCCCTCGAAACCGTCACGGGCCGGGCTCGCGTCAAGCGCACCATGTGGTCGCGCCGCGCCCAGGAATATGAAGCAAAGATCAATTCGGGCGACCTGATCGCGATTTCCGAAGTCGTGCGCGATCTCTACCGCTCCGACGATCAGCCCGAGCAGTCCTATTCCGAACGCCAGCTCTTCGAGCAGGCCATGGACCGCATGAGCCGTGAAATCAGCGCCGTCAACAAGCTGACGCTGACCGAAGCCGTGCAGCTCATCGAAAAGCAGCTCGCCAAGAGCCCGAAGCGCACCAAGGCGGATGCCGCTGAATCGGAAAGCGACGAGGAAGCTGCGTAAGCAGCTTCGGCAACATGAATGCAAAAGGCCGGCAGTGATGCCGGCCTTTTTGTTTGTGTTCCTGGCGCGTTTCGTCAGTTGAGACGATAGGCCCCGCTTTCAAGGGCCGCAATGACTGCCGCAAGGGTCTGGCCCCGGTCGAGGCCGGCGGTATCGAGCACGTGCTTTCCATGGGTGCCGAGATCGGCAAATTCGATGAAGAGGTTGGTGACGACGGTGGGGTCGGTGAGGCTGTCGCCGCCCCGGGCCTCGCAGCGGGCGACGGCATCCTCCAGGGGCGGGCGCAGCACGATATAGTGGAGCGGCAGGCCAAGGGCCTCGAAGGCCGGCAGCCACCAGGGGCGCACGACGCCATCGAGGGCGACGAAATAGCCGTGGCTGGCATAGCGGGCGGACACATCGGCGGCGATCTGCATCACCATGCGGTTCTGATCGTCGGATTCAGGCAACCAGGGCGGAATATGGCCGTGCTTGATATTGCCCCAGAAGTCATCGGAGTGAATGTGTACCTTGGGCACGCCCGGCAGGTGGGCCAGGGCTTCGGCGGTGGTGGTCTTGCCCGAGCCCGGGGAGCCCGAAATGATGGCGATATGTCCCGCCAGACCCTGCATTACTCGCCCTTTCCGAGGAGATCGCCGAGGCGCACCGTGGCGCTGCCCGGGCGGAGCGGCTTCTGCTGGCTTTCATGCGGCACCCAGCCGGCGAGCCAGATGATTTCGAGCGTGGCGCGCACGCGGCCATCGGCATCGCCCGCGGCCTGCTGATAGGCGCTGGCCGCTTCGGTGAGGAGGGTACGCGTCGCAAAGCGTTTCGGCCGGTCGACGAGCGGATTGGCAGCGCCCAGCGCCTTGAGTTCGGCCATGAGGGCCAGGGCATTGGCGTAGCGCACGGTGTGCGTCTCGACATCGGCCACCGGCAGAGCGAAGCCGGCGCGCTGCAGGAGGCCTCCGGCGTCGCGCACCTGCGCCATGGGAGCGACGCGGGCCGAGGCGCCGCCGGAGACGAGGCTATCGGCGGCCAGAAACGCTTCACGCAGTTCGGTAAAGCTTTCCCCTCCGATCATGGCGACGAGCAGCAGGCCATCGGGCCGCAAGCGGGCGCGCAGCCGCGCCATGTGGCCGGGCACGTCATTGACCGCCTGCAGGTGGAGCAGGGAGACGATGAGGTCGAACGAGCCTTCCGGCAGGTCCGGGAACTCGTCGGGCCCGCCAAAGGCTTGGACGGGGCGAAACGAGACACGGCCCGATGCGGTATTGACCTCGTGGGGCAAGAGATCGACGTCGGGGGCGATCAGTACGGCGTCAGTAAAATCGCGGCGATGGGCGCCAAGCCGGTCGGCCATGTCGTCAAAGACCAGGTCGCGGACGAAATTATCGCGATTGGGACGGCGCCGCAGGTTGCGGGCGATCTGAGTGGCATCGAAGAGGCGGGGCGGCTGGGACATGCCGAAGTCTTCCGAAAGAACTGGCCATAGGGGGCGGCCATGAAGCACTATGGCCCTTATGGAGAGCGGGGCGCGTGAAGTCAAAGGGGCGGGGCTGGCTGGGCGCCTGATGCGGGGCGGGCGCCTGATTGCCGGGGCGTTGCTCGACCAGCTCTATCCGCCGGCCTGTGCGGCCTGCAGCCGACCGATTGCCGAGGGAAGCGGCGTTTGTGCGGCGTGCTTTGCCGGTCTCGTTCCGATCACCGCGCCGCTTTGCCCGGTGCTCGGTATTCCCTTTGACCTGACGCTAGGCGATGGGGCGGTCAGTGCCGAGGCCCTGGCCGATCCGCCTCCCTTTGGCAGGGCGCGGGCGGCGGTGCGTTATGGAGAGGTCGCCCAGTCGCTGGTCGGGCGGCTCAAATATGGCGATCGGACCGAGCTGGCGGCGTTTTGCGGGCGGCTGATGGCGGGGGCAGGGCACGAATATTGGCCGGCGCGGCCATTGCTCGTGCCAGTGCCGCTGCATGCGAGCCGCCTGCGCTTTCGGCGCTATAACCAATCGTTGCTGCTGGCACGCGTACTGGGGCGGCAAGTTGGGCTGGATGTCGACCCGTTCCTCGTGCGGCGCCATCGCAAGACGCGGTCCCAGGTGGGACTTTCCGGCGATGGCCGGGCCCGTAATGTGCAGGGAGCCTTTGCCGTACACCCTGACGCGGTGGTGCGGCTGCGCGGGCGCGGGGTGGTGCTGGTCGACGACGTCTATACGACGGGCGCCACCGTTCGGGCGGTAACACAGGCGCTATTGCGTGGCGGGGCGGCGCAGGTCGATATCTTGACCTTTGCCCGCGTTGTCAGGGGCGACGAAGTGCCCATATAAGAAGGCCAGACCATCGGAGCCCCACATGGCCAAAATCGAAATCTACACCACCCCGACCTGCCCCTATTGCCATGCCGCCAAGGCGCTGCTGGCCGAAAAGGGTGTCGACTATACCGAAATCACCGTGCTTGACCCCGAGCTGCGCGAGGCCATGACCCAGCGCGCCCATGGGCGTCGCACGGTGCCGCAGATTTTTATCGGCGACACCCATGTCGGTGGCTATGACGATATGGCCGCGCTCGACCGAGCAGGCGGGCTCGATCCGCTGCTTGCCCAATAGTTCTTTCTTCTTGCTCGGTGTCCTTCCCGGACAAGCGGGAAGCCATTCTGCGGCAGAGATTCCCGCTTTTGCGGGAATGACACCGCGAGTGGCCGGACCCAAAAGAGACCAAAATGAAAATCGCTGCTATCCAGATGCGTTCGGGCCTTGACCCAGAGGCCAACTTCGAAAGTCTCGTACCGCTCCTCACGGAGGCGGCAGCGCAGGGCGTCGACTATGCGCTCACGCCGGAAGTGACGATGATCTTTCCGGAAAACCGCGAGCAGCTGCGGTCGGTGGCGGCGCCTTTCGAAGGGCATCCGCAGCTCGCCAAGGTGGGGGAACTCGCCAAGCGCCTTGGGCTTCACGTCCATATCGGGTCGCTGCCCATTCCCTTGGACGACGGCCGGTTCGCCAATAGGTCGGTGCTGTTTGCGCCGACGGGTGAGCAGGTCGCGACCTATGACAAGATCCACCTGTTCGATGCCGATATTGCCGGGCTCAATGCCTATCGCGAAAGCGCGACCTACAAGGGCGGAGAAGAGGCGGTGACGGCGCCGCTCGACCCGTTCACGCTCGGCTTTTCCATCTGCTACGACATGCGCTTTCCAAAACTCTACAACACGCTGGCCAATGCCGGGGCAAATCTCATTGCCGTGCCGGCGGCCTTTACCGTGCCGACGGGGCAGGCGCATTGGCATGTGCTGTTGCGGGCCCGCGCAATCGAAACGGGCTCCTATGTCATCGCGGCGGCGCAGGGCGGCAACCACCCCAACGGCCGGGCGACCTATGGACATTCGCTTGTTATCGATCCGTGGGGCAAGGTGATCGCCGAGCTTGATCATGACGAGCCGGGTGTGCTCGTCGCCGAGATCGATCCGCAGGCGGTGGTGGAGGCGCGGCAGCGCATTCCGGCCCTGGCCAATGCGCGCGATTTCGCCAAGCCGGGTTTGCACGGCTAAGCGGCCGTCCTATATGCTGAAAAGGGGTGCAGATCGGTGCCCCGCAAGAAACGATAGAATCGTGATCCAGTACGCACTCCAGTGTTCGAACGGGCATCGCTACGACGCCTGGTTCAAAAGCGCTGCCGCCTATGACGAGCAGCAGGCGCGGGGCATTGTCTCCTGCGCTGTCTGTGGCGACCCAAAGATTGAAAAGGCGCCGATGGCGCCTGCCGTCGCCCGCACCGACAATGAGCGCGTCCCACTCTCGGCAGCGCATCCGGAAGCGGCGAAACTGCGCGAAATGCTGCGCGAATATCGCAAGCTCGTGACCACCGAGGCCGACTATGTCGGCGATCGTTTTGCCGAGGAAGCGCGCAAGATCCACTTCGAGGAAGCCGAGGCGCGCGGGATCTACGGGGAAGCAACGCGCGAGGAAGTCACGGCTCTGCTCGAAGACGGTGTCGAGTTCCTGCCCCTGCCGGACCTGCCGGAGGAGCACAATTGAACCTTTTCGAGCGCGCCCAGTTTGACAAGCACCTTGGCGATATGCCGGGCGTCACTTTTGTCGATCAATGGGATGCGCGCGTCGCCAAGGTTGGCGGCAAGGTTTTTGCTCTTTTGTCCGACGCGGTGCCGCTGCGATTGGTGTTCAAATGTGGCGAAGACAGCTTTGATATCCTGACGGCCCTTGAAGGTGTCGACCAGGCTGCCTATTTCGCCAAGCGTCAATGGGTTTCGGTGACTGAGGGCGCGCCCCTCAGTGCCGACGATCTTCTTGCCTATATCGGGCGCTCGCATGCTCTGGTTGCCAAGGGGCTGACCAAGAAACTGCGAGCGGAACTCGGTATCCGCGAGGGCTGAACAGAATTCAAAATCCGATGCTTGGGGTCGCGTGCTGTCTATAGGGCTCGCTGCCTTCCGCACCTTCATGGAGTGATTGAGATGACCAAACTCGACGCAAGCCTGTCGGGCAGCTTTGCCATCGGCGGAGACCTCAAGGTCAACCGCCTCGGCTTCGGCGCCATGCGCATCACCGGCAAGGGCATTTGGGGGCCCCCGGAAGATCACGACGAAGCCATCCGCGTGCTGAAGCGCCTGCCGGAAATCAATGTCGATCTTATCGACACGGCCGAAAGCTACGGCCCCTATATCAGCGAAGATCTGATTGCCGAGGCGCTGGCGCCTTATACCAAGGGGACGATTGTCGCCACCAAGAGCGGTTTGACCCGCACAGGTCCAGACCAGTGGCACCAGGTCGGCCGCCCCGAATTTTTGCGCCAGGGCGTAATGACCAGCCTGCGTCGCCTGAAGCTTGAACGGCTCGACCTCTGGCAGCTACACCGCATCGACGCGCAGACGCCGCGCGCCGATCAGTTCGAAGTCATCGCCGCCATGCAGAAGGAAGGCCTGATCCGTCATGTCGGCCTTTCCGAAGTCAGCGTTGCCGACATCGAGGAAGCCTCAAAATACTTCAAGGTCGCGACTGTCCAGAACCTCTACAATTTTGCTAACCGCAAGAGCGAAGCCGTGCTCGAACATTGCGAGAAGAACGGTATTGGCTTCATTCCCTGGTCCCCGCTCGCTGGTGGGAACCTGGTCGAAGGCCATGAGGGTGCCAAGTCGATCCTCCAGAAGCACAATATCTCGGGCAGCCAGATCGCGCTTGCCTGGCTGCTGAAGCGCTCGCCGGTCATGCTGCCTATTCCGGGCACCGGCAAGGTGAAGCACCTTGAAGACAATGTCGCCGCTGCGGCCGTAAACCTCAGCGACGAGGATTTTGCAACGCTGGACGCGATCGCCACGCGCTAAGCGCCGAGCACGATAGCAAGGCCAGTACCCCAGGGGTCGGAAACCGCGAGGTTTGCGGCCCCTTCGTTTATCTCGATCCCGGTCGCCGAGAGACGTGCCTTGGCTGCGTCCAGCACCGATTGATCGGATGCGAGGAGATTGAAGCCGGCAAGGCCTGTGGCTTGCGGATTGCGCTGGCCCGCCCCGGCGCTCTGCCAGGTGTTGAGCGCCACATGGTGATGGTAACGCCCCGAGGACAGGAACACCGCGTCTGCGTGGCCACTGGTGATGTCGAGGCCAAGCGCGGCCGCATAGAAGGTCCGGGCCTCTTCGATATTACCAGCGCGCAGGTGGATATGGCCGATACGCATCCCACTCGGAGCGCCGGAAAAGGTGTCGTTCTCGGTGTCGGTCAGGGCAAGCAGGCTATCGAAGTCGATGGCCTCGGTGCCCATGATGACGGTGTCGCCATTCCAGCTCCAGAGTTCGGGCGCCCGGTCGGCATAGACTTCGATGCCATTGCCTTCCGGGTCATCGAGATAGACCGCCTCGCTGACGCGGTGGTCGGCAAAGCCCGAAAACTGATATTGCGCCATGGCCGTATGCACCAGCCAGCGGGCCAGCTCGGCGCGCGAGGGCATCAGGAACGCGGTGTGATAGAGTCCGGCCTCCGTTGGCGGCTCGATGGGCGCATCGGGGCGGTGTTCAAGCGTGAGGAGTGTGATGCCATCGACACCGAGCAGTGTCGTCTCGGCGGTGGTTTCGAGTACCGACAGCCCCAGGATCTCGGAATAAAAGCGCGTCATGAGTTCGACGTCACGCACGCGCAGGGTCACGTCGCGGACATGCAGCGGGGTCGAGGTGGCGAAGAGGCCGTCATATTCTGAGAGGATCGAAAAGCTGCCGCCTTCGGCACGCAGGGCGCCGGTCAGGGCGGCCGAGGCGGTGGCGGCACCGGCAAGGCGCAAGAGGTGGCGGCGATTGATCGGCATCATCTGTCTCCCAAATTTGCGCTCTGGCTAGCATGGAGGCGTCAGGCGCGGGCGACACAGATTAGTGTTCCCAATGGCGTCGAGGCGAACGCTGCGTTCGTTCCCGCAGAACACTAGCCAGTCCGTTGCCCGAACTGCCTGCGGCGGCCTCATGCTTTGGCATGCGGTCGGTCGGTTCAATGATTTTAGGAGGTTAGGGTCGGCCCAATAGGGAGGGTGGAATCCCCGCTATCGGGCCTGACCAGTTCAGCTGTCTTGGCAGACCGCTGAGTGGCTGAGCGGGGCTTTAGCACCGCTCTTCTGGCTTGTCACGGATTTGTTGTATTAATCCGGTTTGAACGCGATAGCGCGCTTGCGGACGCCCTGAGCCTGCGCCAGCCAGAAGTTATATGCCGCGGTGATAATATCGCGCTGCACGAAATCTCGAAAATTGTGACCGCTGCGTCGCCAAAAGTTACGTCCATCGGTCTCGCCACGCTGGCGACGAAACACCTCAAGATCGCTGCCGGCACGCTTTCATCGGTCGTTCCAAGCCGGTCCTCTTGCAGGAAAAAGGCTGGATCGAGTTGGCGCACCACCAAAATTTTAGACAAGGTGCCCGCCGGGTTGAACAAGGCCTCGTCAGCGGGGTCGCTGAGGATTTCCTCGCCTTCCAAAATGCGCTGTGCCGCTGCGCGGGAGACGATATAGCCGGCCGCGCCGCCGACGGCGCTGTGAAGACGAAACAGGGAGTAACCCGCGATCGTACTCTCCGCTTGAGGAGCTAGACGCAGGCGAACGTTATCAGCTTCGAGACGCAGCAGATCGATAGCCGGCGCGGCGCGGTCAATCTCCTGCAATAGCCTGCCTAGCGATGGCGACAGGATGGTGTCATCTTCGAAGATGGCGGCGAAAGCCGCGTCAGTCTCAAGAAATCGTCTCATCGCCTCGGCATGGCTGAGGCTGCAAGCTAGTTCTCCTTCGCTTTGCCAGCGATGAGCGTCGATATTGCAGTAGCGTGCCCGCTGTTGGTCGGTAACAACAGCGGGGGTCAGTGCCTCAACACGCTCGGCAACAATGCCCAACGCGCCAAAGCGGGCTTCCATGCTGGCGCGCCGGTCAGTCCTCGCTGCTAAATTGATGTAGTAGGCCTGCATTGCTTGAGGTTAGTTCCAGAGCTTGTCGATGGCCTTGGTGTCGCGCACGGCGCCCTTGGCGGCGGAGGTCACGAGGGCGGCGTAGGCTTTGAGTGCGGTGGTCACCTTGCGCTTGCGCGGGTGGGCGGGCTTCCAACCGAGCTTGTCCTGTTCGGCACGGCGGGCGGCCATTTCGGCATCCGAGACCAGCACATTGACGGTGCGGTTGGGGATGTCGATCTCGATGATGTCGCCTTCGCGCACGAGGCCGATGGCGCCGCCTTCGGCGGCTTCAGGCGAAGCGTGACCGATGGAGAGGCCCGAAGTGCCGCCCGAGAAGCGACCGTCGGTGAGCAGCGCGCAGGCTTTGCCGAGGCCCTTCGATTTCAGGTAGCTCGTGGGATAGAGCATTTCCTGCATGCCGGGGCCGCCCTTGGGGCCTTCATAACGGATCACCAGCACGTCGCCGGGCTTGATCTCGTTGGAGAGGATCGCCTTGACGGTCGAATCCTGGCTTTCAAACACGCGGGCCGGGCCGGTGAATTTGAGGATCGATTCATCGACGCCTGCCGTCTTCACGATGCAGCCATCGAGCGCGATATTGCCCTTGAGGACAGCGAGGCCGCCATCCTTGGAGAAGGGGTGGTCCGGCGAACGGATCGCGCCATTGGTGCGGTCGGTGTCGAGTTCGGCCCAGCGATTGGACTGCGAGAAGGCTTCGGTGGTGCGGACGCCGCCGGGAGCGGCCATGTAGAAGTTGCGCACGGCTTCCGAATTGGTGCGCGAAATATCCCATTTGTCGATGGCATCGCCCATGGTCGCCGCGTGAACCGTCGGTTCCTTGCGATTGATCAGGCCGCCGCGATCGAGCTGGCCGAGAATGGCAAAAATGCCGCCGGCGCGGTGGACGTCTTCCATGTGCACGTCGTTCTTGGCCGGAGCCACTTTCGAGAGCACGGGAACGCGACGCGAGAGGGCGTCGATGTCGTCCATGGTGAAGTCGACGCCGCCTTCATGGGCAGCGGCCAGAATGTGCAGCACCGTATTGGTCGAGCCGCCCATGGCGATATCGAGCGCCATGGCGTTTTCAAAGGCTTGCTTGGTCGCGATGGAGCGCGGCAGCACGGTTTCGTCGTCCTGCTCGTAGTAGCGACGGGCGAGGTCGACGATCAGGTGACCGGCTTCCTGGAACAGGCGCTTGCGGTCCGAATGGGTGGCGAGTGTCGAGCCATTGCCCGGCAGCGACAGGCCCAGGGCTTCGGTGAGGCAGTTCATCGAATTGGCAGTGAACATGCCCGAGCAGGAGCCGCAGGTGGGGCAGGCGGCTTCTTCAACGGCCTGCACTTCTTCGTCGGTATAGTGGTCGTCGGCTGCCATCACCATGGCGTCGACGAGATCGAGCGCCTGCAGCTTGCCTTTGACGATCGCCTTGCCGGCTTCCATCGGGCCGCCGGAAACGAAGACCACCGGGATATTGAGGCGCATGGCTGCGTTCAGCATGCCGGGCGTGATCTTGTCGCAATTGGAAATGCAGACCATGGCGTCGGCGGTGTGCGCGTTGACCATGTATTCGACCGAGTCGGCGATGATGTCGCGGCTCGGCAGCGAATAGAGCATGCCGTCGTGGCCCATGGCGATGCCATCGTCCACGGCAATGGTGTTGAATTCCTTGGCAACGCCGCCGGCAGCTTCGATTTCGCGGGCGACGAGCTGGCCGAGATCCTTCAGGTGGACGTGGCCAGGCACGAACTGGGTGAAGGAGTTGACCACCGCGATAATGGGCTTGCCGAAATCGCCTTCCTTCATGCCTGTGGCGCGCCACAGGCCACGTGCGCCGGCCATGTTGCGGCCATGAGTGGTTGTGCGGGAGCGATAGACAGGCATGGCGGTTTCCTCAATACGTTGTCGCCGGTGGGGCCGGAGTTCCCTTTTCTTTAGACCCATTCCAGGGCAGCTTCAAGAAATTTCCGTACCGTACCGTACGGTACGGTTATGTCGGAAAGACATGGCGTCCTGTTATCGCGAATGGTCCACGAAGATGGACGGACCCCGGAGCGGCATTCGCCTCGAAGTGATTTGGTAGATGAAGCGGATACCGCTCCGGAGTGCCCTTTTTTCGGACAGGACTCACAGCACCTTTTTGAACGCTCGTCGCAAGGCGGCCAATCCCACGAACGTGCAGGGGAGACGATCCCATGCCAGGCCCCCTCGCTACTGTCGTCTGCAGACCGTCCGTGCGAGGTTGGATAGGGCTAGTATGAGGGCATAATGATGGGCGGGGATAAGATGCATAGATTAGTGGGCCCCCGACGGGGGCCGATGATCAGGCGGCGGGGCGTTCTGCCAGCAGCATGTAATTGACCGCCATGTCCGAGGAGAGGCGCCATTCATCGGCTATCGGGTTGAAGGTGACGCCCTTGCCTTCGATCACTTTCAGCCCGTTTCGCGTGATCAGGCTCCGGATCTCGTCGGGAGTGAGAAACTTCTTCCAGTCATGCGTGCCCTTGGGCAGCCAGCCCAGCACATATTCCGCACCGAGAATGGCGAGAGCATAGGCGCGGGCGGTGCGGTTGAGCGTGGCGGTAAACATCAGACCGCCCGGCGCGACGAGATCGGCGCAGCTCTTCATGTAGAGCGGCACATTGTCGACATGCTCCACCACTTCCATGTTGAGCACGACGTCGAATTTCTCGCCCGCTTCTACCAGCGCTTCGGAGGTGGTGACGCGATAATCGATGTCGAGGCCGGATTGTTCGGCGTGGATCCTGGCAATAGCAATGTTGCGCTCGGCCGCATCGACCCCGGTCACGCTGGCGCCAAGGCGGGTAAGCGGCTCGCACAAAAGCCCGCCGCCGCAGCCGATGTCGACGATCTTGAGACCTTCGAGCGGGCGCATGCCCGAGGTGTCGCGGCCAAAATGGGCCGCGAGGTTGTCGCGGATATAAGCGAGGCGCACCGGATTGAACTTATGGAGTGGCTTGAACTTGCCCTTGGGGTCCCACCACTCCTCGGCCATGGCCGTGAATTTGGCGATCTCGGCGTCGTTGATCGTGGTTTGGGACATTTTGGGCTCCTTGATGCTCTCATATGGCCCAGCTTGGCCCGGTCATTCAAGGCGCGGGGTGACGCAGCGCGCGTGATGCCAGTTGATCCCAGCGGCGCTTTGTGGCATTTCCCCGCGCTAATGAAAGCGTACCGCTGGGTTCGGCGGAAAAGGCTTTGGATTGTCGCGCTATCGAGGCGCAAAAGTGGGAGCACTTTTGCCGGCAGCGCTCTAGTCGGGGAAGAAAGTGGCCCGTATCGTCGTCAAGTTCGGTGGCACTTCGATGGCCAATATCGAACGCATCCGCCATTCCGCCCTCCATGTGAAGCGCGAGGTCGAGGCCGGCAATGAAGTTGCCGTTGTCGTCTCGGCCATGTCCGGCAAAACCAATGAACTGGTTGGCTGGGTCAACGAGGCCAGCAAGCTTCACGACGCACGCGAATATGATGCGGTCGTCGCTTCGGGTGAGCAGGTGACTGCCGGCCTCATGGCGATCGTGCTGGCCGAGATGGGCATTCAGTCGCGCTCCTTCTCGGGCTGGCAGGTGCCGATCAAGACCGACGACGCGCATGGCGCGGCGCGGATCACCGAGATCGACCCGACAGAACTCGACAAGCGCATGAAGGACGGCTGGGTGCCTGTGATCACCGGCTTCCAGGGCATTTCGCCCCATGGCCGGGTGACGACGCTGGGCCGCGGCGGTTCGGATACCTCGGCCGTGGCCGTGGTGGCCGCCGCCGTTGGTGCGGATCGTTGCGACATCTATACCGATGTGGACGGCGTTTACACCACCGACCCGCGCATCGTGCCCAAGGCACAGCGCATGACCAAGATTTCCTTCGAGGAAATGCTTGAGATGGCTTCGCTCGGCGCGAAGGTCTTGATGCTGCGCTCGGTCGAAATGGCCATGGCCTACAAGGTACGCCTCCTGGTGCGCTCCAGTTTTGATGACCCCAATGCGCCCCAGATTGCGCCTGATGGGACCCCCGGTGTTCCCGGCACGCTTGTTTGCGATGAGGATGAGATCATGGAAAAGCAGATCGTTTCGGGCGTGACGCTCGCCAAGGCCGAGGCCAAGATCACCCTGCGCGACGTCAAGGACAAGCCCGGCGTTGCCGCCGCCATTTTCGGCCAGCTGGCCGACCAGGGCATTATCGTCGACATGATCGTGCAGAACATTGCCGATGATGGCGCGACCACCGACATCACCTTCACCGTGCCCGACAGCGAATACGACAAGGCGGTCAAGGCGCTCGAAAACAATGGCGGCAAGTTCGAATATGCCCGCCTTTCTGGCTCCAAGGGCGGGGCGAAGGTCTCGGTCGTGGGCGTCGGCATGCGCAGCCATGCTGGCGTTGCGTCTTCGATGTTCAAGGCTCTTGCCGACAAGGGCATCAACATTCAGCTGATCACCACTTCGGAAATCAAGACCTCGGTCCTGATCGATGAAGAATATGCAGAGCTTGCGGTCCGCGCGCTGCACACCTATTACGGTTTGGACAAGAAGGACGCCTGATCTCGTTTCGAGGGGAAGGGAGCCGCGTCCGAATTAGGGGGGCGGCTCGGCGGGGCCGCCGGATAATGGGATGGTCACGACCATAGGCGGCCCGAGGGTGCTGCTGCGTCAACTGCGTGAAACGATGGCGGAGCCTCTGGCTTCGCAGGCGCGCCTCGACAAGATCGTGTCCCTTATCGCCGACAATATGCGCGCCGACGTCTGCTCGTTCTACGTGCTGCGCGACGACGGTGCGCTCGAACTTTTCGCCACCAAGGGCCTCAAGGCCGAATCGGTCCACATGACGACGCTGCGTCTCGGCGAGGGTCTCGTGGGCCTTATTGCGTCCGAAGCCGAGCCGCTCAGCCTCGACGACGCCCCCAGCCACCCCGCCTTTGCCTATCGGCCGGAAACGGGCGAGGACAAATATAATTCATTTCTCGGCGTGCCGGTGCTGAGAGCGGGGCAAACCCTGGGGGTTCTGGTCGTTCAGAATGCCGAGCGGCGCCACTATGGCGAGGACGAAGCCGAGGCGATGCTGACTACGGCCACAATCCTGGCCGAGATGATCGCAACCTCGGATTTCGACAATCTGATCAAGCCGGGGTCCGATATCGATCTCAGGCGTCCCCGCATGTTCAACGGCGTCAGCTTTACCGATGGAATAGCGCTCGGTACCGTCGTGCTGCACGATCCGCGCGTGGTCGTCGTCAACTTCATCGCCGACGATACCGAGGCGGAAAAGGCCCGGCTCGACAAGGCCCTGGCCAGCATGCGCGTGTCGATCGATGCCATGCTCGACCATGGCGACATGCAGCCGAGCTCGGACCACCGGGAGATTCTCGAAACCTACCGCATGTTTGCCAATGACCGGGGCTGGGTGAAACGGCTGACCGAGGCGATCGACAATGGTCTTTCGGCGGAAGCTGCGGTCGAACGGGTGCAGAACGACACTCGCGCGCGCATGCTGAGGCAGACCGATCCCTATATCCGCGACCGGCTGCACGATCTTGACGATCTCGCCAACCGGCTCCTGCGCGTCCTGACCAATACCAGCCAGCCGGCGCATCGCGAACTGCCCGACAATGCCATTCTCGTCGCCCGCAACATGGGGCCGGCGGAACTGCTCGAATATGACCGCAAGAAGCTGCGCGGCCTTGTGCTCGAAGAGGGCGGGGCGACGGCGCACGTTGCCATCGTGGCGCGCTCGCTGGGCCTCGTGGCGGTGGGACAGGCCGATTCCATCGTCTCGATGTGCGAAAGCGGCGACGACATCATCATCGATGGTCCGGCGGGGCAGGTGCACCTGCGGCCGACGCCCGATGTCGAGCAGACCTATGTCGACAAGGTCCGGATTTCGGCCAAGCGCCGGGCGCATTATGCTGCGCTCAAGGACAAGCCGAGCATCACCAGGGACGGCGTCGATATCACGCTGTTGCATAATTCCGGGCTCGTCGCAGACCTGCCCATGCTCGACGACACCGGGGCAACCGGGGTTGGCCTCTTCCGTACCGAACTGCAGTTCATGATCGCGAGTAAGCTGCCGCGCCTGCAGGAACAGGTCGATCTCTATTCCGAGGCCATGGCGATTGCCGGGGATCGGCCGGTGGTCTTCCGCCTGCTCGATATCGGTGGCGACAAGGTCGTGCCCTATTTGCGCTCGATGGCCGAGGAAAACCCGGCCATGGGCTATCGCTCCATTCGTCTCGGCCTTGATCGGCCCGGGCTGTTGCGCACACAAATCCGCGCCTTGCTGATGGCCGCCAAGGGGCGGCCACTGAAAATTCTCGTGCCGATGGTCACGGAAACCTTCGAGTTCCGCCAGACCAAGCTCGTCGTTTCCAAGGAGCTGGAGCGGCTGCGGCGCGCCGGGGAACCGGTGCCCTCGCGGCTGGAGCTGGGG
>NZ_JAFKHD010000175.1 GCF_017307565.1 Devosia sp. | reverse complement strand
CGATCGCCGCCAAGGTCATGCTCGATGCAGGCTATGCCGATCAGGCGGGTCTGATCGTGACACCGGGCCGCTACGATCCTAACCCGTCCCTTGCACCCGAGGCGCGCTTCCGGCCGAATAGCGTTCCCGCCAACGCCGTTCTGGTTCATTTCGAACGCCCTGGCACATTGCATTTTGCCTCGAGCTTCACCCAATCGCCGATGATCAGCGCCAATGGCCTCGCCACGGTCACGCCGGAAGTGTCCTTCTCCATCGGTTCGCGGCTGGCGAGTCTGAACGGCGGCATCGCCAACGCCCTGCTGAGCACGTTGCTCGGTACCACGGTCAATCTGTCAGTGGCCAGCTACACCGGCCTGGCCGCGGCGCGCGTCAATGCGCTGAGCTTTCTCGATGCGCTCGCCCTGCAGCTCGGCGTCAAGGTCGGCAACTACGACGACCTGCTGGCGAGCAAAGCGTATGCCGGAGACATCGCAGCGGCGCTTTCGTCGCTGGTCAACGGCGCCGACCGCACGGCGCTCAAGACACTCGCGCAGGCCGGACGCGGGAGTCCGGTGCCGCTGGGCAAGCTTTTCGATCTTGGCCGCTACGGCAAATTGGCGCTTCAAGGGAATGGGTCGAGCATCGCCGCCAATCTGTCCGCGCTCGAAATCCTTTCCGCCGCTGCGGCCCTTGCCGATGGCGATCGTCAGGTCTGGCTCAGCCTTGGCGGCAATATTCCCGGCATCACCTCGCTCTCGGTCGACCTCTCCATTGGCGAGCCCCCCAAAGGCGGCGGCTGGTTCTCCATCGGCCCAGTCGGCACCGTGATCCGCACCGCGCAGGTGCGCCTGCGTATCGATGCGCAGTTTCTGGGCGGGCTGGTCCTCCAAAGCGCGGTGATCCGGCTGCCGATCTGGCTCGACCTCGCTCATGCCGAAGCGCAGGTCACAAGCGCCACCTGTCCCGACAAGACCAACCCCAATGGCAAGGCCACCATCGCAGTTCTGCCCGGCGCGCTCGAACTGGCCATCGGCCAGGTGAGCAATGCGCAGATGCGGGATTTTGGGGCGCCGCTGCCGATCACGCCGGTCCGCATCCTCGACGCGCTGCTCCTGCACATCTCCGCTGCCGCGCATATCGAAGTCGCGCAGACCACCCCGATCTTGCTCAATTTTTCCTCGAGTGACATCGGCTCGGCCCGCCTCAAGACCGCCCGCACGGCCACACATGTCAGCTCGCCCGGCCAGTCGCTCCTCGGTGACCTGAAGCTCGAGATTTCTATCCTTGGTCTCGGCCTTTCCCCGCTCAACACCATCGCCAACGCGCTGAAATCGACGATCGCTCCGATAGCTGACCCGCTCGATTCCATCGTAAACACACTGCTGACGACGCTGGGTCTCGGCATCGGCGAAGCAGATGTCCGGGTCTATGGCGTTCGCTGCGTCAGCCCGGTGCTGGTGGGCTGAACCTCGCTGAGGGGCTTGCAACCCCGGCTGGCCGAGGGCTAGGTATTGACCCGTAACATTGCTGGTTTTGTCCTTGATTGCTCCTGCGCGGCTATCCGAACTGATTGGCCTGATCTACCAGTGCGCGCTGGAACCAGAATTGTGGCCCCGTGCCATGCAGGAAATCTGCGACGAACTGGCCTTTCGTACCGGCGTCATCAGCGTCCTGTCGCTGCCGGGCGGCGAGCCCATCCTTGCAGCGACCACCGGCTTTGAGGAGCCGTGGCTCGACCGCGTTTTCTACTACACAAGTGAACTGGTTGACCTCTGGGGCGGCGATGCAGTGATCCGCAGCCTGCCGCTTGATGAGCCCGCCGTACTATCCGCGGTCAACCCGGCGGCCATCGCCGACGAGCATCCCCATCCCTTCCATGAGGCCTTCAACCGCCCCCAGGGATTTGTGGACGCCCTGGCGATCGGACTGACACGGGATGATGGCTCCATCGGCACCATCGGCTTCAATCGCCATGCCGATGCCGGGCTAGTGGGTCCGCGTGAGATCGAAATCATGCAGCTCCTGCTGCCGCACCTGCAGCGCGCCGCGACGATCAGCCGGGTTCTGGAAGCTCGCTCCATTGCGGCCCGCCAGTTCAGCGCCGTACTCGACGGCCTCACCGCCCCCATCGCGGTTGTCGGTACTGACCTTGACCTGAAATACGCCAATCCGGCCCTCAACGGCGTCCTCACACTAAGCGAACGCAATCTCGATCTCGTCGACGGGCAGTTGCGGCTTCGCTTTGCGCCCGCCCAAAAGATGCTGACCGCCGCCCTGCGCCAGGCCGAGACTGCGGGTTATCTGCCCGGCGCGGCCGCATTCGGCCTGCCCATAGGGGCATCCACCGACAGCGTTCGCAGCCTCCACATCCTGCCGCTGCCGCCCAGCGCCGCCGATGGCCCGCTCTTT
This sequence comes from Devosia sp., assembly GCF_017307565.1. Taxonomy (GTDB): domain Bacteria; phylum Pseudomonadota; class Alphaproteobacteria; order Rhizobiales; family Devosiaceae; genus Devosia. The sequence continues at coordinate 8,023 of NZ_JAFKHD010000175.1, read as the reverse complement.
GCCATCGTCCTTGCTCCCCTTTCGCTGGCGCTTGAAAGCGCAGGGCCCATGGTTGCGTCGGTTTTTGGCCTGACCCGGGCCGAACAGCGCGTGTTCGAGGAGATCGCCGCCGGACAAAGCGTCGAACAAGTGGCCGACCAGCTCGGCGTTGCGATCAGCACGGTCCGCACACACCTGCTCCGCCTCTTTGCCAAAACCGAAACCAGCCGGCAGGCCGAGCTGGTTACGCTGGCGGCAAGCTTTCTACCCATGACACGCCCATAGGCTCAGCTCAGCGCAGCTTGAGCTCCACGCGCCGGTTCTGTGCCTTGCCCGCGGCCGTCGCGTTGCTGGCAACCGGCTCATCCATGCCGCGCCCGGCAGAGGCAAGCCGCTGGAAGTCGATGTCAAAGCCATTGACGAGGGCATCGACCACCGCCGCAGCCCGCCGCTCGGAGAGGTTCTGGTTGTGAGCCCTGCCGCCGTCGCTATCGGTATGCCCGATGATCTGCAGTTTCAGCGCCGGGTACTCGCGCAGCATCATGGCGATTTCGAACAGCTGGTCACGGGAGAGCGGTAGCAGAATGGCGCTGTCGATATCGAAAAGGAGATTGTCCAGCATCACGCTTTCACCGGCGACCAACTTGTCGCGCATGCTCGAGGCCGCACTCAGGCCGGGGTTATCGCCGATGATAACGCTCTTGGTAATTGCCATGACACCCTTTTCGGGCGCGTCGGCAAGAGCCACCTGCATATGCGTGACCTGTCCACCCTCATCCTTGACGAGATAGAAGAGACGCGCTCCCCCGGTTTGGAAATAGTTCCGAACGATAGCCATGTTCTGTTTGTCGAGGGTTGGCATATTGCTCGGTTTGTCGAGCAACAATCCGATCGCGACGCCTTGTCCCTTGGCGCCATTGTCGAAACAGTCGCCCTTCTCGACATTGCACGCAAAGACCATGTCATAGCGATGCTGTGCCGCCGCTGCTTCAAAGGCACGCTGGATTTGCAGGGCACTGTCGCCGGGGGCGAAACGATAATAGGCATAGACGATCCGGCCCTCCAGCAATTGCCAGTTCGGCCCTTCCGTTGCCCTTGCGGAATATTCGGAAACCGGCCCTATGATCATCCAGGTCTCGTCGTAATTGTCGACGCGGGGCGTCCTTTCCGTCGGCGCTGCGATCGAAAAGAAATCGAGCAGGTCTGGCAGCGGTTGGGCCAGGGTCGACGCGTTCGTCGACAACGTGCCCAAAGAGGCAATCAGGACGGCTAACAAAGACCTCATATCACGCTCCGGTCTGACGAAAAGTCGGGACAGTCGGCGCCCAGGAAGGGCACCCCTTTGCCGCACAGCGTGGACAACAAGAGCGCAGGACGCATCCACCAAATGGTGGACGCAAGCTGCCGAAAAGCCACCTATCGCTGTCTCGAGCAGATCGGGAGGATCAACATGCAGCTTTCGCTCATTCGTTGCAGTGCCGTGGCGGTTCTGATCGTCCTGCCAGCGCCACTACAGGCGGCGGAGGCCAGGGACATGGGCATCATTCGGAACATGGTCGACGATCTCGATCACGAGAGCCGGTTCATGCGGCTGAATGGCGCGCTGGCGGCCTGCCTTGCCGGCGAAGGCGACCAATATCTTGCCTCTGGCTGGTTCGAGGACCATGGCTGGCTACCGCGCGTTGACACCGACATGGGTATTGTCGAAATGACCAACCGCTCCCATGCCGATCTCTATGCCTGGATCGCCGAAGACGGCAGCGCTTGCCAGATCTGGGCCGAGGACGTCGGCACACAGGACGCGTTCGACATTCTCAACGAACTCGCAGAGGCCGCCGGCCTTCCGGTCGAAGAGGCCGAGGGCGAAGTCGGCTGCCCGGCCATTACGCTGGTGGCGGGAAATGTCGGCTATCTCGCCGAGGTGACGTCGTCAGGCAACGATCCAGTCTGCATCGATGTGAACACCAGCCGCATCAATTTCGTGCGCGCCGAAGGCTAGGGTGGTCATTCTGCGGCCCGCGCCACGACAAAATCGAAATAAGAGAGCGGATAGGGCTCATCACGCAGGGTATAGTGCCACCACTCCTCCTGGTAGGGCGCAAAGCCATGGCGATCGAGCAGTGAGCGCAGCATTTCGCGATTTTGTTCCGCTTCGGGTGAAATCCCCTCAGCGCCATGATGCGCGCGGATGTCGAAACAATCGTAACCTGTGCCGAACTCCAGTGTTCCCTCGGCAAAGCGCCCGGGAAGGATGCAGTCGACAAGATCGTCACCTGCGGCAAAAGGCTTGGTATCGGGCCGCAAGACTGGTTCGATCGTCAGATCGACCGTACTGCCGCGGCTATGCCCGGAGCGTTCGGCGATATAGCCCAGAATAAAGAGTTCGGCCTTATCGACGCGTGGATAGAACTCGGCCTGCATGAGACGATCGTCAATATCCCGGGCCCAGCCGGCAAAATCGGCCACCGCGCGGGCCGGTCGATAGCAATCATAAACGCGCAGCGCCAACCCATCGCCCGCCAGTTCCGCGGCAGCGTCCCGTAGCGCCTCGGCGGCCACGCGCGTCAGAATGCACTCTGCCTCTTCGTAGCCGGCTATCGGCCGACCAACGAAATTGTGGTGTCCGGCATAACGCATGTCCTGGCGAATCTTCGGGGCGATGTCGCGCAGGTAGACAAACCCCACGGGAAGCGTCTCAGCCCCCAGTGCGACCTGGCCCAATGCCAGGGTGGCAAACGCTGCGCCCTGAAACACCTTCAAAAACCTGCTCATCTTCGCCCTTTCGATTCGCCGGACGCGTCCATCTAGCGGGAACGCTCCCCGTTACGAAAGTTCATTGACACACCGTCATGCCGTGCTACACATATAGCACACTACATAGGCACGACACATGGATGATTTTCACGCGAGCCAGCCGATCTTCGTGCAGATCCGGCAGCGACTGATCGAGATGATCCTGCGTGGCGCGGTCGGGGAAGGCGATGCCATTCCCTCGGTCCGCCAGATCGCAGCAGAGCTCTCGGTCAATCCGCTGACGGTTACCAAGGCCTTTGAAGCCCTGGTCGAGATTGGCGTGGTCGAAAAACGGAGGGGTCTTGGTATGTTCGTCACCCAAGGCGCACGCGAAAAACTGCTCTCTCACGAGCGCGACAAATTCCTCAAGGAGGATTGGCCGCGCATCCTCACCCAGATCAAGGCACTCGACCTCGATCCCAAATCCCTGTTTGCCGAAGCCCCGCTGGAGCCCAAGCCATGACTGACACCTCTTCCACCATCGAGCCCGTCGTCACCGCGCGGGGCCTCAAGAAAAAATTCGGCCGCAAGGAAATCCTGCACGGGCTGGATTTCGACATTCCAGCCGGCCGCATCTATGGCCTTGTTGGTCACAACGGCGCGGGCAAGACCACGACGCTCAATGCCATGCTGGGCCTGACGAGCTATGAGGGCACCATCCGCGTGCTCGGCGAAGACCCCTTCGCCCGCCGCGCCAAGCTGATGGAGAATGTCGCGTTCATTTCCGACGTGGCGAGCCTGCCGCGCTTCCTGCGGGTGCGCGAACTCTTTGCGCTCCTCTCCAACATTCATCCCAATTTTTCGACCGACAAGGCACGCAGCTTCCTCGAAGGCACCGACATCAAGCCCGAGATGAAGATCAAGACGCTCTCGAAGGGCATGATCGCGCAGTTGCACCTCGCCGTCGTCATGGCGATCGATGCCAAGCTGCTCGTGCTTGACGAGCCGACACTCGGCCTCGACATCACCTATCGCAAGCGCTTCTACCGGCGCCTGCTCGAAGACTACATGACCGAGGAACGGACCCTGATTATCACCACCCACCAGGTGGACGAGATCGAGTTCATGCTCTCCGACATCATGTTCATCAGGGATGGTGACCTGATCCTCCACATGCAGATGGAGACGGTGAACGAGAAATTCTCCCAGCTCGTGACCAATGAGCCGGCAATGCAGTCCGAGGCCCGTGCCCTCAACCCGGTCTACGAAGAAACCCGTTTCGGCCAGACCGTTTTCATTTTTGACGGCGTGCCGCGCGAAAAGCTCGAGCCGCTCGGCAAGATTTCGACGCCGACGCTATCCGACCTGTTCGTTGCCCTGATGCAGCGACCGACCGCCAATCCGGAGACCGCCCGATGAAGGCTTTTGCTGCCCTCGTGCATCGCGAATATATCGAGCATCGCGGTGCCTTCTTCATCGCGCCGCTGATCATGGTGGTGCTCGTTTTCCTGCTCACCATCCTCGCCTTCAGTGTCGACCGCATCAACACGCGCTTTTCCGGCCAGATGCTGACGGTCATGCCCACCTGGGTTTTCGAGGCCGGCTTTGCCGCCCTCGCCGCCGGGTGGCTGGCCTATCTCGGCTTCGCGCTGTTCTTTTATTGCGCCGATGGCTTTGCCGCCGACAAACGCAACAATGCCATGCTGTTCTGGAAGTCTATGCCGGCTTCGGACCTAAAAATCCTGCTCAGCAAGCTTGCCGCCGCGCTGACCATTCTGCCCGGTTCGATCTTTGCCGTGGCGCTGATCAGCATCCTGCTCATGTTCGGCGTCGCCTATGTCACGACCATGATCGCGGGCCTCGGCAGCACGACCCTGCTCTGGAGCATTCTGGGCATTTTCGCGCAGATGAGCCTGGTTCTCCTCGTCATCATCGCCTGCGCGCTTCTGTGGTACCTGCCCTATATGGCACTGGTCGGGGCCATGGGTACGGCGGCCGGACGCTGGGCCATTCCTTTGGCCCTCCTGCTGCCTTCGCTGCTCTCGGTGCTCGAATGGGTACTCATGGGCGGCGGCATCAATCCGTTCTCGACCCATGTCTGGAACTATCTGCATTATCGCTCGCAGTTCCCGATCGCCTTCGATTCGCTCGATCGCGTCTGGGAAGGCCAGCAGGCCTTTGACGCCATGGCGTTCCTCGTCGACTTCCTGCAGAAATTCGACTGGGTGCAGGTCGGGATCGGCGCCGCCTTCGCCTTTGTCGCGATCTATATCGCCAGCGAATATCGTCGCCGTTCCGCCGCCAATTGACCTCTTAACAAGGTCTGGTCAGAGTGCCGCCGCTTCCCCAAGGGAGCGGCGGCCTTTTTATCTGGGGTTTCATGCGCGTTCATCTGGTGCACTGCCATCCGCTCTCCGAAAGCCTCAATGCGCATCTGGCGGGCCACATCGCCCAATTGCTGATCGAGAGGGGCCACGAGGTCGATCGGCTCGATCTCTACGCCCATGGCTTTTCGCCGGCCATGAGCGCAGAGGAGCGTCGCGCCTACTACGGCGCACCCATGACCCCGCCCGATGTCGAGCCCCTGCAGGAGCGCTTGGCCGCCGCCGACCATCTGGTGCTGGTCTTTCCCACCTGGTGGTTCTCGCTACCGGCCATGCTGAAAGGCTGGTTCGACCGCGTCTGGGCCCCGGGCTTTGCCTATGACCATGGCACCCCGATCCGCCCCAGGCTGACGCAGCTCAAATCCGTCACCGTGGTGACAACGCTCGGTTCGCCCTGGTGGGTAGACAAGCTGGTGATGCGCCAACCGGTCAAAAAGGTGTTGAAGACGGCGCTGATCGGCGCCTGCGCGCCACAAGCCCGGTTCAGAATGCTCGCGCTCCACGAAGCCGAGACCGTTGACACAAAACGGCTCACAACCTTCGAAGGCAAGATCGCCGGAATGCTCAACGCGCTCGACTAGCTCGAGAAGCCTTTGGCAAGCCGGCCGTCCATGCTAATGGCCGCGCCGAACAAGGATTGCACCATGACCCTGCCCACCATTGTCAGTTTCTGGCACGGCCCGATGAGCTGGCTCGAAATCCTGTGCATCACCTCCTTCGTCCGGCAGGGGCACCGGGTGGAAGTCTATTCCTATGAGCCGATAACCCATCTGCCGGCTGGCGCCGAATGGGGTGATGCAGCAAATGTGCTGCCGCAGGAAAAGCTGGTCTTCTACAAGGGTCGCGGCACGCCGGGCGTCTTCTCCGACCATTTCCGTTATGCCGCGCTGAAAGCCGGGCTCGGCGTCTATGCCGATCTCGACATGTATTGCGTGCGGCCCATGGCAGGGCCGTTCGACTATCTCATGGCCTGGGAGCGCCCGGGCTCGGTCAATGGCGCCGTGCTCTATATGGCGCCGGACGCGCCACTTTTGACCGATCTGATTTCGGTGTTCGAGGACAGGCAGCGCCCCCTCCTCGAGCCGCACCTGCCCCTTCTCCGACGGGTGGAAGTCGCCATTCGTCGCCTTGTCGGCGACCGGGTCACGCCGGAGCACATGCAATATGGCGCAACGGGCCCCATGGCTCTCACCCATTTCGTGGCAGCGCACGGCCTCAACGCCCGCGTCCTGCCCTCGGCCACCTTTTACCCCGTGCCCTATGAAGGCATTCCGGCGCTGATGAAATCAGGCTCCGACCTCGACATTGCCATTAAGCCGGAAACCCTCGGCATCCACCTCTGGCGCAGCCAACTGACCGACCGCGGGCGCGCCGGCCTGCCACTACCTGAAGCGGGCAGCGCATTGGCAAAACTTTGCGCCCAAGAAGGAATTGATCCGGCGACCATTGGCTGAATCGATCTCCCGATTGTCGTCATTGCCCAGCTTGCCCGGGCGATCCGTCTCGCCTCCGCATGGACCACCGAGACAAGCCCGGTGATAACGGCAGCAAAAAGCCTAGCCCGCCAATCGCAGCTTCTTGAGCCACCACCGCTTCCAGCGATGCCGCGCGAACCGGTAAAAGAGATCGTTCGTCATGACGTGACGATACCAGCGCGCATAGGCCGCACGACGCAGAATGCCTGAAAGCAAGAACCAGGGTTTACCCTTGAGGGTATAGTGCAGGATGGCGGCATCAAGCGCCTCGTGGGCGGGATGAGCATCGATGGTGTTCCACCGCCACGGCAACAGCGTCCAGCGATCACGGAACACCAGATTGAGCATGTCCTGGTCATAGTAAAGCCGGTGCATCTGCCCCTTGCCGGCAATGGCTGCGATCTCTGATTTGACGTCGAGCTCGCGCCATTGAGAGAGATCAATAACGAGCATGCCCGAATTAAAGTAGGGGTCGGCGGGATCGAAAATATCCCTGTTTTGCCTCATATCACGCCGGGCCGCGATGAACGGCGCTATGGCATCGCGCACCGCGCCAAGCGGCCTTCCTTCAAGATCGATGTCGAACAGCTTTTCGATCGGGGCGCGCACCAGCGTGTCGCAGTCAAGATAGATGACGCGATCTATATCGGTAGGGAGGAGATCGGCCACCAGCATGCGGGCATAGACGATCTTCGGCCACTGGGCCGATGCGGGTAGTTCGGCAACGAAGAAATCGAACAGAGCGGAATCGGCCACCGGATACCAGCGCAGGCTCGCGCCAAACTCGCGTACGATACCTTCAAGATCGTAGCGATGCTCATCGCTGATCGGCATGTGAAGGAGATGGAAGACCAGATCCTTGCGCCGATGCGTCGAGAGGCAGACCGAGCGCATCACCGTGTAGGCCGGGGCCCAGAAATTGTCGTCGAAGGCGAGGACGATGTGGATGGGTGCGCTCATTCCGCTCTCGGGCTCAGTATTTTGAGTCTCTCATATAGGCTCGGCGTGCAAAGGAAAGGGTCCATGCACTTATCCCGCTAATCCCCGCGACCCAAGGCAGGCGGACAATGCGGCAATCTCTCAGTCAGGATTGCCGATCATGGACGACACCCCCCGCCTCAGCCTGCCGCAGATCATTTCCGGACAGGCGCTGAAACACATCACCCACAACGAAGCCCTGATGCGGCTCGATGCCCTGGTGCAGGCCAGCGTCGAAGCCAGCACAGTCACGGCGCCACCGACGAGCCCGCTCGAAGGCGAAGCCTGGATCGTGCCCGCCGCCGCCACTGGCGCCTGGGCCGGACATAGCGAGGAGATCGCGGCCTTTCAGGCCGGCGCCTGGGTCTTTTACGATCCCGCGCCCGGCTGGCAGGTTTTTGACAAAGCTACCGGCACGCTCTGCATCTTCTCCGGCACAGGCTGGATTGCGGTCGCCGCCACCGGCGCGGGCCT
>NZ_JAFKHD010000174.1 GCF_017307565.1 Devosia sp. | reverse complement strand
CAATTTCAAGGTGCCGGCGCCGGATGACTACTATTTTGGTCAGCGTCAGCTCGGCATGGAAATCCGCGACCTCTATGGTTCGCTGATCGATCCGACGCAGGGGCTGGCGGGCGCGATGCGCTCGGGTGGCGATGGTGGCGGTTCGCGCTTGGGCACGCCGCCGCCGATCTCGGTGCTGGTGGCGCTCCATACCGGCATTGTGGAAGTCGATGCGGATGGCAAGGCGACTGTCAGCTTTGACATGCCTGATTTCACCGGCACGGTGCGCGTCATGGCCATGGCCTGGACCGCTTCGGCGGTGGGGCATGCTTCGACCGATGTGATTGTGCGGGACCCGGTGGTTGTGACGCTGAGCCCGCCGCGCTTCCTGCGTGTCGGCGACGAGGCGCGCCTCCTGGTTGAGGTCAACAATGTCGGCGGGGCCGCTGGTTCCTATGAGGTGGCGCTGTCCACCGGCGAGGGGATTTCGACTTCGGCCGAAACCAGTGACGTGGAACTGGGCGAGGGCGAGCGGACTTCGCTCGATCTGAAACTCAACGGCATGCAGATCGGCGATTGGCCGGTACAGTTGACCGTCACGGGGCCGGATGGAACGGCGCAGACCAAGGAACTGCTCCTCGGTGTGCGGCCGACCAGTGCGCCTGTGACCACCAGCCGTTTGGTGCCGATCAAGGCGGATGGCAGTGTCAGCATTGACGCGAGCTATTTCGATGGGCTGCTGGCGGATACCGGGTCGATGACCCTTGCCATCGGGCCGATTGCGCGGCTCGATGTGCCGGGACTGCTGCTCTCGCTCGATCGCTATCCCTATGGTTGTGCCGAACAGACCTCCAGCCGCGCCTTGCCGCTGCTCTACCTCAATGAGGTGGCGCAGATGATCGGGGTGGCCGGGGACGACAAGCTCAACCAGACGGTGATCGATGCCATTGCCAGCACTCTGGCCAAGCAGACGTCGGCCGGTGGTTTTGGTCTCTGGGGACCGTTCGATGGTGGGGATTTCTGGCTCGACGGCTTTGTCACTGACTTCCTGCTGCGCGCCAAGGCGGCCGGCTACGCCGTGCCCGAACAGGCCCTCAGCATGGCGCTCGACAACCTTTCGAACCAGCTCTCCTATGCCAGCGATTTCGACAATGGCGGCGAAGACATTGCCTATGCGCTTTACGACCTGGCTCGTGCCGGTCGGGTAGCCATGGGTGACCTGCGCTACTATTTCGAGGCCCGTCTTGCCGCCTTCGGTTCGCCGCTGGCACAGGCACAACTGGGTGCGGCACTGGCGCTCTATGGCGATACGACGCGCGCCAATGAAGCGTTTGTGGCCGCGGTCGAGAGCGTGGGCAAGGCGCGGGATGGCAATCGCTATCGCAGTGACTATGGCAGCCGCTTGCGGGACATGGCCGGGGTGCTGGCCCTCGCGGCCGAGTTCAAGCCGGCGGGTGTCGATCTGACCTCGCTCGCCAATCAGCTTGCTAAGCTGCGTGACCGCGCCCGTTATACCTCGACCCAGGAGGATACCTGGACATTGCTGGCGGCCTCGGCGCTTGGAGCAGGCACCACGGACGGGTCCGTTACCATCAATGGCGAGGCACTGACGGGGCAGGTTTATCGCCGCGTCGAGCAGGCCGGGTTCGAAACGGTCGAAATCGCCAATGGCGGCTCGGCCGATACCGAGGCTAAGGTGACGGTGACGGGCTATCCGGCAACCCCGCCGGATGCCTCGGACAATGGCTTTGCCATTTCGCGGGCCTATTACCTGCCCGATGGCACTGAGGTCGATCCGACCGAAGGGACGCTCAGCCAGAACGATCGCCTGATCGTGGTGCTGCGCGTGCGGCCGCATGATCTGGGATCGGGGCAATATGTCGTTGCCGATCCGCTGCCGGCGGGCTTTGAAATCGAGAACCCGAACCTGTCGGATGGCGAGGGCGTGTCGGATTTCAACTGGCTGTCGCTGAACTATCCGGTGCATGTGGAATCGCGGACCGACCAATATGTCGCCGCCTTCCGCTATGGCTCGGACCCCGGCACGTTTACGACCGCCTATATGGTTCGCGCGGTAACGCCCGGTACGTTCGTGCTGCCGGGAGCGACCGTGGAAGACATGTATCGTCCTGAATTCCGTGGGAACACGGCGGCGTACTCGATCGAGATCACCGCCCAGGGCCAATGAGCGACGAGGGTACAAAGGTACAAGAAAAGCAGCCGCGCCCCTGGGTGGCGCGGCTGACGCTTTTGGGTTTTTCGGTTTTTGTGCTGGTGCTGGCTGGGGTGATCCAGCTTGTCTCCTGGACCACGACGATTTCAGCTTCGTTGCCGCCGGTACCGGACCTCGAGACCCTGGCGGTTTCGGCGGAGGTGACGGATCGGGATGGGCTGCTGTTGCGGCCGTTTACGACCTCCAGCGGCCATTGGCGCCTGCCGGTGACGCGAGCCGAGGTCGACAAGCGTTTTATCGACATGCTGATCGCCTATGAAGATCGCGGCTTTGCCGGCCATGCGGGCGTGGCATGGAACTCGATGCTGCGAGCGGCGGGGCAGTTCGTGCTGGCCGGGGGCAGGGTGGTTTCGGGTGGCTCGACGCTAACCATGCAGGTGGCGCGGCTGATCGAGGGGCAGCCGACGCGAAACGCCTTCGGCAAGCTCCGGCAGATGATCCATGCGCAGCAGTTGGAAGCCAGTCTCAGCAAGGATGAAATTCTCGATCTCTATCTGACCCTGGCGCCCTATGGCGGGAACATCGAAGGCATTCGTGCGGCGACGCTGGCCTATTTCGGCAAGGAGCCGACACGGCTGACGACGGCGGAGGCGGCTTTGCTCGTGGCGCTGCCGCAGTCGCCCGAGGCGCGGCGGCCAGATCGTGACTCTGCGGCGGCTTTGGCGAGCCGGAACATGGTGCTCGATCGGCTGGTGTCGCTGGGCACCATTGCCGAGGAAGAGGCGCGGGCGGCCAAGCTTGAACCCATTCCGACGGCGCGAAAACCCTTCCCGATGCTGGCGGCGCATATGGCCGAGCAGGCGGTGAAGGCGCAGCCGACGGCGCGGACGGTGGAGCTGACGCTCGACAAAAGATTGCAGGATGCGCTGGAGCGGCTGGCGGCGGCGCGGGCGCGGATGATCGATCCACGGGTGTCCGTGGCGATCCTGGCGGCGGATATCGACACGGGCGAGATTTTGGCCTCGGTGGGGTCGGCCGGGTTGCTGGCGACGGAGAGCGCCGGGTTTGTCGATATGACCAAGGCGATCCGTTCGCCGGGCTCGACGCTGAAGCCTTTGATTTATGGGCTGGCCTTCGAGCTGGGGCTGGCGCATCCGCAGAGCCTGATTGAAGATCGCCCGACGGCATTTGGCGGCTATGTGCCGGTCAATTTCGATGGGTTCAATCGGGGGACGGTCACCATTCATGATGCGCTGACGCAGTCGCTGAATATTCCGGCCGTGGTGGTGCTCGATGCGGTTGGGCCGGCGCGGTTGGTATCGCGGCTGAAGCGCGCCTATGCCAATCCGCGGCTGCCGGTCGATACGGCGCCGAGCCTCGCTGTCGGTCTCGGTGGTGTCGGCATTACGTTGCGCGATCTGGTTTCTGTTTATGCGGCGCTCGCCCATGGTGGCAAGCCGGTGGCGCTTTATGACGGGCTGGGCGCAAGGCCGGTGCCGCATGTGTCGGCTGATGTGCTCGATCCGGTCTCGGCCTGGTATGTGTCTGATATTCTTGCCGATGTGCCGCCGCCGCTGAATGGTTCGCCCGGGCGTGTGGCCTACAAGACCGGCACGTCCTATGGCTATCGGGATGCCTGGGCTATTGGCTTTGATGGCAAGACGGTGGTGGGCGTTTGGGTTGGGCGGCCCGATGGGGCGCCGGTGCCGGGACTGTCGGGGATTACCGGCGCGGCGCCGATCCTCTTTGAAGCCTTTGATCGGTTGGGCAGCCGCAAGGCACCGCTGCCCAAGGCGCCGCCGGGTGTTCTATTCGCATCCAACACGCAGTTGCCTGCGCCGTTGCGGCGCTTCCGGCACCCCAACGAAAATCTCGTGGCGCGGATCTCTGCTCCGGAAATTGCCTTTCCGGCCGATGGGGTGGATGTCGATCTGGGGTTGAGGGGTGGGGCGTTGTCGCCGCTCGTGGTGAAAGTGCGCAATGGGGTGCCACCGTTCACCTTCTTTGCCAATGGCGCGCCGTTTGGGCGCTCACAATTCGCGCGACAGGACAGCTGGACGCCCGATGGGCCAGGCTATGTGACGCTCTCGGTGGTCGATGCCCAGGGGCGTGGCGATACCGTGACGGTGTTTTTGGACTAGATTACGCTGGATGGGCGACGGCCGGCCTTGAGAGGTTTTGGCTTGGCCGCGTCAGCGGCAGGTGGTGCGAACAGCTCGGCGATCGACACGGACATCGCGGTCGCCACCTTGTCGAGAATGCCGATGGAGGGGTTTTCCAGCATGCGTTCGAGGCGGCTGACATAGGTGCGGTCCACGCCCGAAAGCTCCGCGAGCCTATCCTGCGAGAGCTTCCGATCGACGCGAAGGCGTCGCATGTTCCAGGCAACCAGTTCCCTGCTGTCCATTGGGATCGCGCCCCCGACGAATGGGGACTACGCTATCTAAACCCCGTTGCCAAAGCAACGCGACCTAACTTCATGAAAGAACTGGTTTTTCCGTCAGGCTTGGTTCTCAAGCAAATCTTGTGGCGCGGTATCGAGAGCCACGCAGAGGCGGTCGAGTTCGTCGAGGGTAATGTCAAGCTCGCCTGATTCGAGATTTTGCAGTGTCTCGGCAGACCAGCCGAGCCGAGCGACTAACCCTTTAAGCGTCAGCCCCTTTTTCTCGCAGAGGTTGGTGACGTTGTATCCTAGTAGTGTTGCGGCTGGTCGATAGTCCATGAAGTCCACGAGTCGTATGTGCAGGAAGTTGTCCGCTGGGTAGGCCCGACGAGCGCTTGTCGATTTGGTTCATCAATCCGCTCTGTAACGAATGGATCCGATGCACCGGAAATAAGTCGAAGGTGCGGCCCTTTTTTGGGGGGCGTGGAGTTGTCCAAGATTCGCGCGTCGTTCGTCCAGTGCCAATCCGAACCTTTGATACGTGGGCTTCTAGCAAAGGGCGGCCCCGGTCTACCAGACCAGGATCAACCCGGCTTTTGGGCGGGCTCTGCAGTCGCGATTTATTGAGTTTTGGTCGGCGGCGGATGCTGTTGTTTGGCAGCTGCGCTTCCGGTCGCCAAGTCTTGTTCCCGCAAGATTTTTTTGCTTAATTGTAGGTCTATTCGCATCATTAATACGGCTTTAATAGGATGCGTACAATCATCGGATTTGTGAAGGGCTGCATGAAGCGGCTCATGTTTCCAGAAGGAAAGCACCACACATGGGTTCCGATATCTCTCTCTCGAAGGCCGTTCGCTCGAACCTTCTGAGCCTCCAGAACACCGCCGAAATGATGAACAAGACGCAGTCCCGTCTTGCCACCGGCAACAAGGTGAACTCTGCCCTCGACAACCCGTCGAACTTCTTCACGGCATCGGCCCTCAACAGCCGCGCCGCTGATATGAGCAACCTGCTCGACTCTATGGCCTCGGGCATCAAGGTCATTGAAGCCGCCAACAACGGCATCACTGCCCTGACCAAGAACCTGGAATCGATGCAGTCGACCCTGCGTCAGGCTCGCCAGGACAAGTCGTTCCAGACCCAGTCCTTCGAAGTCAGCGACCTCTCCAAGATCTCGCTTGCAGGCGGCCAGTTTGGTGACCTCGGCGTCGACATCAGCCTCGCATCTGCAACTGTCCCGGGCGTGAAGGCCGAGCTGACCACGTCGGCTTCGACCGCCTACGTCGGTCCGGTTTCCACCAGCGACAGCGCCGCTGGCGCCGGTGCCCGCACCCTGCTGACCAAGACCGGCATTGCCGATACCCAGACCATCACCGTCGCCGGCGTCACCGTAACCGCCTCGACTGCGAACCTGGCCTCGGACACGACCTTCGCCGCTGCGATCCAGACTGCTCTCGATGGCAGCGCGGAAGCCGGCAAGTACGTCGTCAGCGTTGGTACCGTTGACAATGCCGGTAAGATTATCATCGAGTCGGTCGATCCGGCCGCCGCTGCTCCCACGGTTGCCTTTGGCGCTGGCGTGACCCAGGCTGTCAAGGGTTCGGCCTCGTTCAACTATTCGGGCGTTCCCACCAGCGTTTCCGTTGGCGGTGTTACGATTTCGACCGGCGCAAACGCCGCCGAATTCGTAGAAAACCTGCGTGCCGACGGCCTCGCCAAGGGCTACAGCGTGGACTACGACGCTGCGACCGGCGATATCAAGCTGACCAACAACGAGCAGGGCGGCACCGCTCCTGTTGTTACTGGTGCTACCGGTGTGACCACTGTCCCCGTTGCCGCTGGCGCCTACACGACCGAAGTTGCTGCCGCCAAGCACTCCTTCACCGTCTCCTATGACGGCAAGACTGCCGACATCTCGATCGGTGGCGTGAAGGCCGGTGCGAACGCTCTCGACGTCAAGAACTGGCAGGATGCGACCCTCGCGTCGGTTTCCGCCCAGCTCGAAGCCAAGGGCATCACCAACGTCGTCGGCAAGTTCGACACTGATGGCAAGTTCTCGCTGGTCGCCAAGACCGCCGAGGCCAAGACCCTTGCCGTCTCCGGTACCGACGCTGTTGCCCTCTTCGGCACCAACGGTGTGAACACCGGCGTTGCTGAAAAGAGCGAACTGAACGCAACCAAGACCGTCGACAAGTTCGTCGAACTGATCAACCGCGACCACGCGGGCAAGGTCCGTGCTTCGAACGACAACGGCAAGCTGCGCATCGAGAACCTCTCGACCCAGGCCCTCAACGTCGGCGTTGACATCAACGGCAACGACGCAGTTGTTGGCTCCAAGATCGAAGGCAACTCGGTCCGTGCGAACCTGTCCAAGCAGTTCAACGAACTGCGCGACCAGCTCGACAAGCTTGCTGATGACTCGTCCTTCAACGGTATCAACCTGCTGCGTGGCGACAAGCTGAAGATCACCTTCAACGAGTCCGGCACGTCCTCGATCGATATCCAGGCCAAGGACGCTAACGGCAACGTGCGTGGCATCAATGCCTCGAACCTCGGTGTCAACAGCCTCGACGCTGAAGACCTCGACACCGACGAAAAGATCGACGCTTTCCTGAGCAAGCTGTCTTCGGCTCTGACCGAACTCCGCCCGCAGGCTTCGTCCTTCGGTTCGAACCTGTCGTCCGTGGAAAACCGTCAGTCGTTCACCAAGAACATGATCAACACGCTGGAAACCGGCGCGGCGAACCTGACCTTGGCTGACACCAACGAAGAAGCTGCAAACCTTCTGGCTCTCCAGACCCGCCAGCAGCTCTCCTCGTCGGCTCTGTCGATGGCTTCCCAGCAGGACCAGGCTGTTCTGCAGCTCCTGCGTTAATCGCAAAAATACTCTTCGGGGGCGGCATCGCCGCCCCCGGTCTTGCCCAGAAGGAAAGACGATGGCCCTGAAACTCACTGTAAAACCCGGAGAAAGTTTCTTCGTCGGCACCGCGGAGATCACCGTGCAGTGCGATTCCATCGTTAACGTTCTGGTAGGGGGCAAGGCCCCCGTTTTGCGTTCCGAGGACCATGTTTCGGACGCCGACCTGACGGACCCCGCCAACCGGCTACGCCACGCCGTGCAGCAGATGTATCTGACCGGCGATGTCACCGGGCATCAGGCTTCATATGTCGAAGCTGTCCAGGCGCTGCTCGCCCAGTCGCCGGAACAGTCTGGCCTTGTGGCCGAGGTCAACGGCCTGCTCATGAGCGGCGCCACCTACAAGGCGATCAAGCTTCTCAAGGTTTTGTCCAATCCCGAGCTGACCGCGACCCGGGCCAAGCTCAAGCTGGTGGGTTGAGCGTCATGGCCGTCACCGCTTTTGCCCTCGCGCCCCAGATCAATGGGTTTGTGCTGGTTGCCGGAAATGTCGCACAGCTGCGCCGTAGCCACACAATGAGCGCGGAGTCCCTTGCCGACCGTGTCGGCTGGAGCGTTGACGCCGTCCATGCGCTTGAGGTAGCCGCCAAGACCGACCTCTCGCTCGATGATATCGATGCCTTGGCAGAGGCGTTCGAGGTAGAGCCTTCGGCGCTCTTCGCTTGAGGCAAGCATTGCAGACGTCAGGCTCGGCCCGATCCCCGCATATGCGGGGATCTTTGTTTTGGGGGAGGGGGCGGGCCTAGCTGTTTGCCCAGCCGCCATCCACAATGAACTGCTGGGCCGAGACCATGGCGCTGTCGTCGGCGGCGAGGAAAAGCGCCATGCGCGCGATATCATCGGGTTTTACACGTCCAGCCAGAGCCTGGGTGGCATCGATCTGGTTTTCGGCCGCTTCGTCGACCCAGTGCGTCAACTGCCGCTCGGTCATTACCCAGCCCGGGACCAGCGAATTGACACGAATGCCGTGCTTGCCCAGCTCGCGCGCCATGCCGCGGCTGAGACCGTGGGTGGCTGCCTTGGCGGTTTCGTAGACCGGGATTTTCGGTGACATGATCATCCAGCTGATCGAGCCGGTATTGATGATCGATCCGCGCTCCGCCTTGATCATCCCGGGCGCCACGGCCTGAATGGCGAAAAAGGCGTGCTTGAGATTGACCGCCATGCGATCATCCCAATATTCCGGCGTCACGTCCTGCCAGTCATGCCGCTGGTCATGCGCCGCGTTGTTGACGAGGGCCAGAGCATCGCCATGCACCGCTGCAAAACCGCCGATGGCTGCCTGATAGGCTGATGTGTCGGTGATATCGCAGCGCGTGAACCGAACCGTGTGACCGGAAGCGGTCAGTTCGGTGGCAAGGGCGGCTCCACGCTCATCCTGAATGTCGACAAAGCCAACCCGAGCACCCTGGGCCGCAAAATTGCGCACCAAGGCCTCACCGATGCCGGAGGCGCCACCGGAGATAACAACGGGCATATCGACAAGGCTGGGATAACGGGCAGTCTGGCTCATGAATCTCTCCGGCGCCTGGAAATGAGGTGCGTACCTCATACTAGCGCGGAAACGGTCCGAGAACCCAGCCCAAACATCATGCTACTGTGGTGACCCTATTTCAGTCCGTTGGTGGCAATGAAGGCGTCGAGCTTTTCCTGCTGCGCCGTGGTCAGCGGCCAGGCCGATGGCGGGCGGGTGGGGCCGCAGTCGCGCCCCAGTGCCGTCAATGCTGCCTTTACGCCGGTAACGTTGGTGCCGTTCATCTCTTCGGCGCGGATATCCTCATAAGCTTTCATGCCGGCGATCAGCTTATTGGCGCTGACATAGTCCCCATTGTCGAGAGCGGCGTGGATGGCGAGGGAGCGTTCGGGCCAGACATTGATGAGGCCCGAGGTGAAGCCGCGGGCACCGACGGCGTAGAGGGCTGGGGCCCAGACTTCGGCCAGGCCGCCGACCCAGACGATGTCGGGATCGCAGGCGGCCTTGGCTTCGGCGAGTTTTAGCGGATTGGGCGTTGCCCATTTAACCCCTTTCACGCCGGGTACGGCGCAGAGGTCGGCGATGGCCTTGGTGCCGATGGTGTCGTTGCGGAGGTAGAGCATCATGGGCAGACCGCCGGAGGCGTCGGCGATGGCTTTGAGGTAGTCGACAATGCCGCGGGGGGCGACGAAGGGATCGGGTGGCTGGTGCACCATGAGGGCCGTGGCGCCGGCATTGGCCGAGATCTTGGCGAGCGCCTGGGCATCGCGAATGCCGCGGCCGACGCCGGCCAGCACGGGGGCGCGGCCGGCGACGAGGTGGACCACCTCACGCACCATGGTGGAGGCTTCGTCTGTGGTGAGGGCGTAGAACTCGCCGGTATTACCGTTGACCACCGGCATGTGGAGACCGGCGCCGAGGGCGCGGTCCAGCACGGGCACCAGCTTTTGCGGGGCGATGTCGCCGTTCTCGTCATAGGGCGTGACGAGAATGCCTGAAATGCCGGTGAGGGCCCTGTCGAGCGTGCGGGTCATTTTTTGGTCCTTTTCGTCCGAGGGATGGCAATCGAGAGTTTGTTCGAACACCGCGCCCATCAGCACGCCCTAGTCGATTTCCGGCTCACCTGCCGCAGCTCCGAAACCTCGTTCCAAAGAGTCGAAGTCGCGGCCTTTGCGGGCCTGGGTGACGTGTTCGGAATCGATGCACGCCCAGTCCCGTTCGAAGTGCGGGGCAGGTGGAGCCAGGCGGATGTTGTCGTCGGGAAGCCGTAGACCAGCGCCGGGCCTTTCCTCCCCTAGGGCCATGATCGTCAGCATCGCCACCCATTCTCCCAAAGGGCATTGGCGATGCTGCAAGGGGGCTAACGAAAGGGGCCCTTTAAGGTCAGAGTTTGACCAGCGTCTTGACGTCGACCGGCAGGCCGGTCGCAAAGGACTGGTTGGCGGCGATGCCGGTCAGGATCGAAAGGGCGCCGTCGCGATGGTTGGCG